>NZ_CP054394.1:673500-1009000 GCF_022539405.1 Natranaerofaba carboxydovora
TCAAAGGAAAACAGTATGTTTATGCTGTTTCTAAGACAGAAGGTAAAACTGCTAAAGAGTTGTTACCTTCAATTTTGGAAGATATAATAGTTAGTTTTGACTTTCCAGGAAAAATGTTTTGGGAAAACAAAAGTGAGAAGTTTATAAGGCCAATAAGGTGGTTGGTAGCAATCTACAAAGATGAAGTTCTACCAGTTAAATTTGGAAGTGTAAAAGCTGATAGATTTACCAGGGGTCATAGGTCACTATCGAGCGGAGACATAGAAGTAAAAACACCTGAAGAATATCCTAAAGTTATGAATGATGCCTTTATTATGGTGGACCACGAAGAAAGAAAGAAGGAAATTAAAAAACAAATCGATGAAATTGCTGATTCTGTAAATGCCAAAGCAAACTTTAGTGAAGAGCTATTAAATGAAGTTAATTTTTTGGTTGAGTGGCCCACAGCACTTTTGTGTGAATTCTCCGAAAAGTTCTTGGAACTGCCTGACAAAGCTCTTACGACCTTTATGGAAAAACATCAAAGATACTTCCCTGTTAAAAACGACAAAGGTGAACTGCTTCCATACTTCATAACTATCAAAAACGGTGACAATAGCCACATAGATACCGTAAAGAAAGGTAATGAAAAGGTCATAAAAGCCAGATTATCTGATGCTAGATTCTTTTATGAAGAAGATAAGAAAACCACTCTTGAGGAAAAGCTTGAAAAATTAAAGTCTATAGTTTACCGGGAAGAGTTAGGTAGTGTGTATCAAAAAACAGAAAGAATGGATGAAATAGCAAGGACTCTATTAGATATATTAGAGATTGGAGAACCCGTTAGAAGCCATACACTTAGAGCGACCTTGTTATCTAAGGCAGATCTTGTTACCCAGATGGTCTTTGAATTTTCTAACTTGCAGGGATATATGGGTATGGAATATGCTAAGATTGATGGTGAAGAAGAAGAGGTTTGTCAGGGGATTTATGAACACTATCTGCCAAAACATGCAGGTGATGAACTACCACAAACTATAGTTGGCACAATAGTTAGTATAGCAGACAAAGTTGACAATATTGCCAGCAGTTTTGCCATAGGACAGCAGCCAACAGGTACTCAAGATCCTTATGCTTTAAGACGCCAGGCCCTTGGGATGATATATATTATATTAGAAGCTGAACTGCATGTTTCTTTAAGGAAAATATTCAGAAAAGCATTAAGCTTAATTCCCGATGATAGCTTTGTAGCACCTTCCACTGAAGTATTAGAAGATATTATGAATTTTATGGAATCTAGGATCAAAACCGTATTTACGGATTATAATTTGGAAGGTGACGTCATAAATAGTGTGCTTGCTTCTGAAGGTGCTGATGTATATCTTGCCTATTCTAGAATAAAGGATCTACAAGAAGAAAAAGGAACTGAAAGATTAGAAGAGATTATGACCGCCTACAATAGAGTTAAAAACTTAGCACATAAGGCGAATGGTTCTGATATTTACTTAGAACTTTTAAAGAGTGATCAGGAAAGGGTTTTATTTCATCGATATGAAGATGCAAAAGAAAAAGTGGAAGAACTTTTAGAAGAAGGTGATAATAAGTCAGCTTTAGAAGAACTGACTAAATTAAGAGAACCTATTGATGACTTTTTTGACCATGTGATGGTTATGGTTGAGGATCACCATCTTAAAGATAATAGATTAAATTTGCTACATCACATAAATGAACTTTTTCATAAAGTAGCTGATTTTTCTAAGTTAAGATAAGGCCGGTTATGCCGGTCTTTTTTTATAGACTTTTTGCACTAGAATCAAATTTATATCTAAAAAATTTAAATTAATGGAGGAATATGTGTTAACATATAGTATAAATATGATACAATATATAACCGATAGCTACAAAATATACATCAAAATTTAACTTAGCTATTACATATATATGTATTTTCGATAAGGTGGTGATCAGGGTCCTTGAAATTCTCTGACAGGCAAAAAAAAATTATCAAGATAGTAAAAGAAAATGGCCCTGTAAGTGGTGAAGAAATAGCTGATTACCTAAAACTAAAACGATCTACCTTACGCCCTGACCTATCATTATTGACTATGGCGGGTATACTTGAGGCTAGGCCTAAAGTAGGCTATTTTTATACAGGGAAAAAAATAAAGAATACTTTATTTGAATTTTTAAAAGAAAAACAGGTTAAAAAATTTAAATCGCTCCCCGTGGTGGTGACAGAAGAGACCAGTGTCTATGATGCAATAGTAACTCTGTTTTTGGAAGATATAGGAAGTATTTTTGTGGTAGGAGAAGAAAGTTCCTTAAGAGGAGTAATTTCTAGAAAAGATTTTTTAAAGACTACCCTGGGTGATAGTGATCTTAATAAGATGCCGGTGGGAATCATAATGACACGAATGCCTAATGTTGTGACTATTTACGAAGAAGAAACCATATATAGTGCTATCAAAAAAATGGAAGAGTTCCAGGTGGATTGTCTACCAGTCGTAAAAGAGGGAAAGAATGGTGACTTTGATGTTGTCGGCAGGTTTAGCAAGAGCCACGTGATTAAAATGTTATTAGAATACAGCGAAAGTTAATGGCTGTAGATGTTGGGAGGAAATTATATGACAGATATTATCGAAGAGAATGTATGTTACATTGTATCAGATTCTATAGGAGAAACTGCAGAATTAGTGGTAAAAGCTGTGGCAAGCCAATTCAACTCGGACAGGATTGAACTAAGGCGTATACCATTTGTAAATGACACAGAAACGATCAAAGAAATTGTGGAAGAAGCAGAAGGATTTAACAGTATTATTGCTTATACCCTTGTGACATCAGAACTTAGAGATATTATTGAAAGAGAGGCCAAAGGGAAAAATATTACTACTGTAGATATAATGGGGCCTATGATGGATACTTTTAGGGAGGTATTTAAGAAAAATCCACGACAGGAAGCGGGGCTTGTAAGAAAATTGGATGAATCATATTTTAGAAGGGTTGATGCTATTGAGTTTGCAGTTAAATATGATGATGGGAAAGATCCCAGGGGGATTTTGAAAGCAGACGTTGTACTTATAGGGGTTTCTAGAACTTCAAAAACACCACTTAGTATGTATCTTGCAAACAAAAGATTAAAAGTAGCTAATATGCCACTAGTACCAGAGGTAGAACCTCCAGAAGAGCTTTTTAAGATACCAAAAAGAAGAATAATTGGTCTTACAATTAGTCCAGATAAATTAAACGAAATTAGAAAGGAACGCTTGAAAACTTTAGGGTTAAAAGCCAAGGCTAATTATGCAAGTATGGAAAGAATACTTGAGGAGCTAGAGTTTTCAGAGAACTTTATGAAAAAACTAGGTTGCCCCAGGATTGATGTTAGTAATAGAGCAGTTGAAGAAACTGCTCAATCAATATTAAAAATGATTAGGGAGAGTGAGAGAGATGAATAAGGCAAAATATACTTATCTTTTCGAAGAAGGCAACTCTGATATGAGGGAAACTTTGGGTGGGAAAGGCGCAAATCTTGCTGAAATGAGCAGGATAGGACTTCCAGTACCACCAGGATTCACAGTTACTACGAAGGCTTGTAATGAATATTATAATAATGATGCTAACTTAACAGATGAAATGAAAGAACAAATTTTTGAATCACTACAAAAAATTGAAGATGAATCAGGCAAAGGTTTTGGAGAAAAAGAAAATCCTCTATTAGTATCTGTTCGCTCAGGAGCAGTTGCGTCTATGCCTGGTATGATGGATACAGTGCTAAATCTAGGCTTAAATGACGAAACAGTAGAAGGTCTGGCAGAGAAAACAGGGAATAGAAGGTTTGCACTTGACTCTTACCGCCGTTTTATCCAGATGTTTGGAGATGTAGTGCATGGAATAGAACACTATCTTTTTGAAGATATTATAGAAAATGAAAAAGATAAAAATGGAGTCGAAAATGATGTTGAATTATCAGAAAAAGCTCTTGAAGATATAATAGTAGAATTTAAAAAAGTTTTTGAACAAAAGACAGGTGATAAATTCCCTGAAGACCCTAAAGAACAGTTATTACAAGCTATAAAAGCAGTGTTTAATTCATGGAATAATCAAAGGGCTAAGGTTTATCGCCAAATTAATGATATACCTGACGATTTAGGAACTGCAGTTAATGTCCAATCCATGGTATTTGGTAACATGGGAGAAGATTGTGGTACAGGCGTGGCATTTACAAGAAATCCCTCAACAGGGGAGAAAAAGCTGTATGGTGAATTTTTGATGAATGCACAGGGAGAAGATGTTGTTGCAGGTATAAGAACTCCTAAATCAATTGAAGAGTTGAAAGATATTTTACCTGAGGTTTATGATCAATTCGTTGACGTATACGAAAAGTTAGAGAATCATTATCGCGATATGCAGGATATTGAATTTACTGTAGAAAAGAAAAAGCTTTACTTACTACAAACTAGAAATGGCAAAAGAACAGCTAAGGCTGCAGTGAAAATAGCGGTAGATATGGTAAAAGAAGGTTTAATAGATAAAAAAGAAGCTATAAACAGGGTTGAACCAAATCATATTGATCAATTACTACATCCTCAAATTGATACTGAGAAGAAATTAGATGTAATAGCTAAAGGGCTGCCGGCTTCTCCTGGTGCGGCCTCAGGACAAATAGTCTTTGATCCTAATGAAGCAGAAAGAAAAAAAGAAAATGGAGAAAATGTAGTACTTTTAAGGCCTGAAACTACTCCTGATGATATACACGGTATAGTTGCTGCTGAAGGAGTGCTTACTAGTAGGGGTGGAATGACAAGTCATGCGGCAGTTGTTGCAAGGGGTATGGGAAAACCCTGTGTAAGTGGCTGCGATGCTGTAAGTATAGATATAAATAAGGAAGTGGTTCAGGTTGATGATACTATACTTAAAAAGGGAGACCTTATCTCAATTGATGGAGCTACTGGTAATGTGATTAAAGGTGAAGTAGAGCTAATAGATCCAAAGCTTGGAGGAGAGTTCAAAGAAATTCTTGATTGGGCAAATGATATGAAAGGATTAGCTGTCTGGGCTAATGCTGATACTCCTGAAGATGCCAAAAAAGCAAGAGAATTTGGTGCCGAAGGGATAGGTCTTTGTAGGACAGAGCATATGTTCATGGCCCAGGAGAGGATTCCAAAAGTCAGAAGGATGATAATGTCTGAAACTGAAGAACAGAGAAAAGAAGCTTTAGAAGATCTCTTGCCCCTTCAGGAAGAAGATTTTTATGAAATATTAAAAGCTATGGATGGTCTTCCTACAACTATTAGATTACTTGATCCACCGTTACATGAGTTTTTGCCTAACTCACAAGACTTAGCCTGCGAAATTGAGCGTATGAAAGTAAAAGAGGAAGACGAAGAAAAAATATTAGAAAAAGAAGAATTTCTTAAGGCTGTCAATGCCCTTGAAGAATCAAACCCAATGTTAGGGCACAGGGGTTGTAGGTTAGGACTGACCTATCCTGAGATATATATAACTCAAGCGAAGGCAATTATTAAAGCTGTTATTAAACTAAAAGATGAGGGTTGCAAACCGTGTCCGGAAATCATGATACCTCTTGTTGGGTATTCAAAAGAGCTGTCCATGATGAGAGAGATGTTAGAGGATACAATAAAAGAATTAGAAGAAGAAAACAACATTTCACTTAATATTCCCATTGGTACCATGATAGAGCTTCCCCGTGCTTGTGTGACAGCAGATGAGATCTCTGAACATGCAGACTTCTTTTCATTTGGAACGAATGATTTGACCCAGACAACCCTTGGCTACAGTAGAGACGATGCAGAAGGGAAATTCTTACACTATTATATACAACAAAACCTATTAGAAAAAAATCCATTTTCAGTTTTAGATCAAGAAGGTGTAGGAAAGCTAATTGAGACTGCCGTAGATAAAACAAGAAAAACAAAACCGGAATTTAAATTAGGAGTCTGTGGAGAACATGGAGGAGAGCCTAGTTCCATTGAGTTTTTCAACAAATTAGGGTTAAACTATGTAAGTTGTTCGCCTTACAGGGTGCCAGTAGCAAGATTTGCTGCGGCAAGAGCTAAATTAAACAATAATTAAAAAATTAGGGAAAAAGATTCTGGTGCAAAAAGTCTAACTTTTTGCACCAGATCAACACTTTGCTTCCTAAAACAAACCAGTGATACTATCAATAATTGATTCCCATAGGTTAGAGAAAAAGTTTGAAATACCTCTTAAAATTTTACCAAAAAAACCTAACTCTTCAATGGTTTCTGCTGCTTCAACTGCCACGCTTCCTATTGATTCATCGCCGTCATATATATGCAGTTCACCTAACTTTTCACCTTGTTCAACGGGTGCTTTGATATCTTCGTCGTATTCTAACTTCTGGTCAAGATCTGACGGATCCTCTTTATCTGTTACTACAGCTAATTTTTCTTTTGTGGCTAATGGAACGAAATGGTCTGTTCCCTGGGTAACTGGTGCATCGCCTACTATTTCGCCACTTTCGTATAGATTTAATTTATCGAAATTATCGAACCCATAGTCAAACATATTTCTTGCTGACTCAAATCTAGTTGGCTCATCAGGAGCTTTCATAACTACAGCAATTAACCTCATATCATCTCTGAGTGCTGTACCTACAAATGAAAAACCAGCATCTGCTGTTCTACCTGTTTTTAGACCATCAACCCCATCGTAACCATAGCTTTTTTCTGGAAGCATTAGATTTCTATTTGGTTGTGTAATGTCATTAAATGTAAATTCATCCTTGCTTTCTAGCTCAAGAATTTTTGGAGTGTTGTTAACAGCATATTTGGAAAGTTTTGCTACGTCTCTGGCTGACATATATTGGTCTGGGTCATCAAGCCCGTGGGAATTGGCAAAACTGGTATCTTCTAGACCTATTTCTTCGGCTTTTTCATTCATTGCTCTAACAAACCGATCTTCCGATCCTTTCATATGCTCTGCTAAAGCAATGCAACCGTCATTAGCAGAGACTACTGCAATACCAGTGATGATGTCTTCTAATTTGACCTCTTGACCAACTCTATCAAAACCCATAACACTTTGTGTACCGTCAAAAGAAATTTGCGCGTTTTCACTTATTCTCACCTTATCTTCAAGATCAAGTTCTCCTTCTTCAAGGGCTTCTAGTCCTAACAACAAGGTCATAATTTTTGTCAAACTTGCAGGAGCCATAGGTTCGTCTGCATTGCTTTTGTATAATACCTGCCCTGTTTCTGCCTCTAAGAGTATGACTGATTCTGCTTCATAACTGATTTCTTCAGCTTTTATAGATGTAGTAAAAGGAGAAGCTATAGATAAAAGAAATAAGAGAGTTAATATGACGGTTGTCTTTTTGTACAATGTTTCTTGACCTCCTCTAATTTAATGGTTCTACTGCAAAAGTCTAATAATTTTTTGCAGTAGGATCAATTATTATTAAATAAATAATCTCTTAAAGTAATTATATAGAAGGAATTACAACATTTAAATAGTATATATTAGATAAGTTGTATTTTATTATCTTTTATATTATATCATTTTTTATTAAAAGCGAGGGTTGTTTATGAGCAATAAAATTTTGGTAGTTGATGATGAAGAAAGAGTTATAGAAATAGTTGAGATGTATTTAAAAAAAGAAGGTTTCGAAATATATACAGCTGCAGATGGTGAAGAAGCTGTAGAAAAAGTTAAAGCTCTACAACCGGACCTTGTTGTTTTGGATATTATGCTTCCCAAAATGGACGGATGGGATGTTTGTAAAGAGATAAGAAAAAATCTATCTATACCTATTTTAATGTTAACAGCTAAAGGTGAAGAATTTGACAGGGTATTAGGGTTAGAGTTAGGTGCTGACGATTACCTTACAAAACCATTTAGCCCACGTGAATTAGTTGCCCGGATAAAAGCTATATTAAGGAGAGTTCCACCGGAAGGTAAAGAAGAGAAAGATGATGTTATAGAATTAGCTGATCTTAAAATTGACTATTCCTCAAGGGAAGTTTCTTTGAATGGGGAACAAATTGTATTAACACCAAAGGAATTTGAATTGTTATGGTATCTAGCCAGCCACAAAGATAAAGTTTTTACCAGGGAAGAACTTTTGAAAAAGGTATGGAGCTATGAATACTATGGAGACCTAAGAACTGTGGATACTCACATTAAAAGATTACGTGAAAAGTTACTTTCCCAGGAGAAAAAACCAAATTTTAATGTAAAAACTATATGGGGAGTTGGTTACAAATTTGAGGTGACAGATTAATGTTTAAAAGCTTATTTTCAAAGTTGTTTTCGACCTATTTAATCATAACTTTATTAACCCTAACAATTTTGGGAGTATTTTTATTTAGAGTTTTTGAAAACATTTACTTTGAGAGCAAAATAAATGAGCTAGAAAACCAAGCGACCAAAGTTGTTGAATTAATAGAAGATAACTTTGAAGAAGAAGGAGATAGTGTTTCAGTACAAAATTTATTAGATTCAATTGATGGTTTTTTGGATGCAAAAGTTTGGGTGATTGATCAGGAAGGTAGAGTGGTAGGATATACTAGAAGAATGACTCTTCAGGATGATTTTATAATTGATAAAGATGATGAAGAAAAATTATTAAAATATAATGAAAGTATATCAACGAGAGGATATCATCCTAGTTTTGATGAACAAATGCTAACAGTAGCCCTGCCGATAGAATCTTCTGGAGAGGATTCTGCAGATGAAGCAAAGGGTGCAGTTTTTTTACATGCACCTATTGTAGATTTTATTGCAACCATCACTCAAAAAAGGCAGTTTATTTTTTATGCGGCTGGAATTGCTACTTTGTGTTCAATAATTACAGCTTTTTTTCTTTCAAAATCTATTTCAACTCCACTTTTTAAAATGAATAAAGCTGCTTTTGCAATGGCAGAAGGTAATTTTAAGCAGCGTGTACCTGTGGAGACTAAGGATGAAGTGGGGCAATTATCAGAGACTTTTAATTACCTTTCAGGCAAACTTCAAGATACAATAGATGAACTGCAACAGGAAAGGGACAAATTAGAAGGTATTTTACAGGGGATTGGAGAAGGTGTTATTGCCATTGACAAAGGCAATAATTTATTGTTGGCAAATAATCAAGCTTATGAGTTATTAAATATCTATTTAAATCAAGAAATGCTTGAATTCCCCTCGCTGCAGGAGTACTTTGAGAAAGTTATGGATAATGGAGAAACCTTAGAAAAAGAAGTGAACTTAAATGATGAAAGGTTACTTTTCGTTGTTGTTACACCGCTTAAAAGTTCAGATGACAAAATTTGGGGTAGCGTTGCTGTACTAAGAGATATAACTGAACTTAGAAGACTAGAGAATATGAGAAAAGAATTTGTAGCCAATGTAAGTCACGAATTAAGAACTCCGCTGACAAGCATAAGAGGGTTTTTGGAAGCTTTAATTGACGATATGGTTACTGATGAAAAAAATAAGAAAAGACATCTTGAAATAATAATGGACGAAACCTTAAGATTAGATAGATTAATAAACAATTTATTAGATCTTTCGAAGATAGAATCAAGAGAAGATGATTGGGAATATGAGGAAGTTGATTTAGGAAGTTTAGTTGATCAGATCATAACAAAATTAAAACCACAAGTTATGGACAAAGAAATAGTTCTAGTTAACGAGATTTCATCAGATATATCCAATGTTTTTGGCAGTAGGGATAGAATATCACAAATTATTATGAATCTTTTAGATAACGCAATAAATTTTACTCAAAAGGGAGGAGAAATAAAAGTAAGCGCTAAATATTTAGAGAAGGAAAAAAAAGTTGAAGTTTCAATAAAAGATAATGGTCAAGGGATTCCCCAAGATGACTTAGAAAAGATTTGGCAAAGATTTCATAAAGTGGAAAAGTCCCGCAACAGAGGGATTGGTGGAAGAGGTACGGGTCTTGGATTATCTATTGTCAAGCATTTGGTTGAAAGTCATGGTGGTGAAATTAATGTAGAGAGTGAATATGGCAAAGGCTCTACATTTAGCTTCACACTAAAAGCTTGTGTTTGTGAAAAAAGAGAGAGCTCGATAAAAACAAGTGGGGGATTTGAAATTGAAAATTAGAGAAAGGGTACAGACACAGGAAGATTGGATTCTGTGGGATAAGGCAGTCTTTTCAAAAAATACAAAAGGAAGAAGATATTATGAGAAAGAGTGTGATATAAGAACGCCATTTCAAAGAGATAGGGATAGGATAATTCACAGTAAAGCCTTTAGGAGATTAAAACACAAAACTCAGGTTTTTATATCTCCAGAAGGAGATCATTATAGGACACGTCTTACTCATACATTAGAAGTTGCCCAGATTTCTCGTACTGTTGCAAAAGCCCTTTCTCTAAATGAAGACTTGACTGAGGCAATAGCCCTTGGACATGACTTAGGGCATACTCCATTTGGACATGCAGGAGAAGAAGTACTTGATGAAATTTTAGCCGGAGGGTTCAAGCATAATGAGCAAAGCCTTAGAGTTGTAGATGTATTGGAAAATGATGAAGATTATGATAGAAAAGGTTTAAATTTAAACTTTGAAGTTAGAGATGGGATAAAAAATCATTCAGGAGGGTTTAAACCTGCTACCCTTGAAGGTAAAGTTGTGAAAATATGTGATAGAGTAGCCTATATCAATCATGATATTGAAGATGCTATTAGAGGAGGGATTATTAGCGAAAAAGATTTACCAGAAAAAGATTTTCCACTGCCGTCAAGGGAAAGAATAAATATGATGGTTGTGGATTTAATTGAAGAAAGCAGGAAAAAAGAAGACATTTGTATGAGTACTGAGATGAACAAATTAACTGAGGAATTAAGAGAGTTTTTATTTGAAAATGTATATATTGGCTCTAAAGCGAAAGATGAAGAAAGTAAAGCGAAAAAGATTATAAAAACTCTATTTGATTACTTTATGACAAATGAAAACAGCTTGCCTTCTTCTCTAAGGAGTAGAAGGTGGGAGGATGATTTGGAAAGGGTTGTATGTGATTATTTAGCAGGTATGACAGATCGCTATATAATTGGTCTGTATAAAGAACTTTTTGTACCAAGTCCTTGGAAGTTCAGGAAAGAAGAATAAAATTAAAAAAATGGTATATACTACCGTATACTTGTAAATCTCTAAATGAGTGAAAAATTAATAAAAATTAAATTAATTTAAATTATTTAAGATTTATAGGAGGAATTTTGGATAAATTAAAGAATACCATATACCTGTATACTAGAATATCATTATTCAGGAGGAATAAACTTAATGGAGGGGATAATACCTGAAGATATAGTGGAAGAAATCCGAACAAGGTCAGATATAATATCTGTTATCTCTGAATATGTAAACTTAAGAAAGAGAGGTAAAAATTATCTAGGCTTATGTCCCTTTCACGATGAAAAAACACCATCATTTAATGTTTCGCCGGACAAACAATTATTTTATTGTTTTGGTTGTAATGAAGGCGGCAATGTATTTTCATTTCTTATGAAGGTTAATAATTTGACCTTTCCCGAAGCATGTGAACACTTAGCAGAGCAAACAGGCGTAGAGATTCCAAAAAACAAAGTCCAAAAACCGGAACATGCTAGGGAAAAAGATGAAATTAAAAAATTAAATAACCTGTCAGCTTATTTTTATCATAAAATACTGTTAAAGTCAACTAAAGCAAGAAGTGCAATGCAATATTTATCAACTAATAGAGCTTTAGACAAAGGTGTAATTGATAATTTTTTACTAGGATTTGCACCTAATGAATGGAATATATTAACTAATTTTTTGATTAAAAAAGGTTTTAATGAAGAGTTGATGATAAAGGCAGGCTTAGTTAATAAAAGCAAAAAAGGTGATAGGCTATATGACAGGTTTAGAAATAGAATAATATTTCCTATAAGAGATCAAAAAGGAGATGTCTTAGGCTTTGGAGGGAGAATTATTTCAGGTGAAGGACAGCCTAAATATCTAAACTCCCCAGAAACACCATTATTTAACAAAAAGAAAGTATTATATGGTATTGATATGGCTTATCAAGATATAAGAAAAAATGACAGTGTTATAATTGTTGAAGGTTATATGGATGTCATAATGATGCACCAATTTGGATTTAAAAATGTTTTGGCACCTCTTGGAACCTCATTTACTGAAAACCAAGGTAGGTTAATAAGATACAATGCCAAAAATGTTTATATCGCTTTTGATGCAGACGCCGCAGGTGAAGCTGCTGCTTTACGGAGTATGGAATTGTTGCAAAACTTGGGCCTAAATGTTAGAGTTTGTAATCTTCCAGAAGGGTATGACCCAGATGATTATCTGAATAAATATGGCAAAGACAATTTTAATGATAAAATTTTAAATGAATCTTTGCCTTTGATGCATTATCGCCTTAGACAAGCTGCTAAAGATAAAGATATAAAATCTATTGAAGGAAAAAAGCAATTTGTTGAAGAAGTAATACCCTTAATTGCCAAACTAAAAAGTGCTATAGAGCAAGAAGAATATTTAAAAATGATATCTGACTGGATTGAAGTTGAAAAAGGCTCTTTAGAAAAAGAACTAAGGCGTGTTAGTACTACTAATACACAAAAAGAGATAAGAAAAAGTTATGATAATAAAGCAAAAAATCAAACAAAGAAAAAAGATAAAAATAAAGGTCAAATTCGTGCACAAGAGGAATTGATTATCTTAATGTTGAACTATTCTGAGACAGTACCGATGGTAAAGAAATATTTATATCCAGAAGACTTTACTAAAGTAGAATGGTCAGTAATCGTATATCGGCTTTTTCAACTAGAAAGTCAACGAGAAAAAGATTTTGACCTGTCATTAATGTTAGCAACAGATGATATTATAAAACTTAAAGATAACAAGGAAACAAATATAAATTTGGAAGACTTAGAAAAAGAACTTACAAGACTTGCTTTTAGGGAATTACCAGAACTTAAACATTCAGATATTAATAAGATGATTAAAGACTGTGTTTTCAAGATAAAAGGAGAAGACATAGAAAGAAAAAAAGAGAAGTTAAAAGAAGAGTTAAAAAAGTTGGACCCAAAAGAAGATTATCAAGAGTATAGAGAAAAACTTTTGGAGCTTCAAAAATATATAAAATTAGAAAAAACTAAAAACCTCGACCTGGAGGGAAGGGGGGTAGGAGAAAAAAATGGCAAAGAATAAGCAAACTTTCGAACAAATGAAAGAAGAATTGGTCAAAGTAGGGAAAGAACGAGGATTCTTAACCTACAAAGAGATAATGGATCAATTATCTGAATATGAGCTTACCAGCACTCAGGTGGATGATTTTTATGAAGAATTGTCACAGGCTGGTGTTGATATTGTTGATGCTGTAGGAGAAAGTACAAGTTCAGGTAACGAAAAAGAAGATATAGATCTTTCTCTTCCAGAAGGAGTTGAAGTAAGTGATCCGGTAAGAATGTACCTTAAAGAAATTGGTAAAATTCCCCTTTTGACTCCTGATGAAGAAATTGAACTTGCAAAAGAGGTAGAACAAAGTGATGAAGAGGCTAAGAGAAGACTAGCTGAAGCAAACTTGAGGTTGGTAGTTAGTATAGCAAAAAAATATGTAGGCAGAGGGATGTCTTTTCTAGACTTAATTCAGGAAGGTAACCTAGGGCTTATAAAAGCTGTAGAAAAATTTGATTATAGAAAAGGATATAAGTTTAGCACCTATGCTACCTGGTGGATTAGGCAAGCTATAACCAGAGCTATAGCTGACCAGGCAAGAACTATTAGGATACCTGTTCATATGGTCGAAACTATAAATAAGCTTATCAGAGTATCTCGTCAGTTAGTTCAGGATTTAGGACGAGAACCATTACCAGAAGAAATTGCTGAAAAAATGGGGATTAGTGAGGAAAGAGTAAGGGAAATAATAAAAGTAGCCCAGGAGCCAGTTAGTTTAGAAACACCAATTGGTGAGGAAGATGATAGTCACCTGGGAGATTTCATCGAAGACCAGGATGCTAAGCCTCCAGCTGAGGCAGCAGCTTTTGAACTATTAAAAGGGCAATTAGAAGGAGTTCTAGATACTTTAACTTCAAGAGAAGAAAAAGTTCTAAGGCTTCGCTTTGGACTTGACGACGGCAAGACAAGAACTTTAGAAGAAGTCGGAAAACACTTTGGAGTTACAAGAGAAAGAATCCGTCAAATTGAAGCAAAGGCACTGAGAAAACTTCGTCATCCTATGAGAAGTAAACGATTAAAAGACTATCTTGAATAAATTAATAAAAATAAATAAATTTTTTTTAAAAAAGTGTTGACTTGAAAGTTCAAATTGAGTATAATAGTCTCTGCCGGTCGGGAAAAGCCGGTAAGAAAAATGTTCCTCAGTAGCTCAACGGTAGAGCGACCGGCTGTTAACCGGTAGGTTGTAGGTTCGAATCCTACCTGAGGAGCCAATATGGGCCCATAGCTCAGTTGGAAGAGCAACCGGCTCATAACCGGTTGGTCCCTGGTTCGAGCCCGGGTGGGCCCACCATTAAAAGCAATGGCCCCTTGGTCAAGTGGTTTAAGACATCGGCCTTTCACGCCGAAGACAGGGGTTCGAATCCCCTAGGGGTCACCATTAAGTGGGCGAATAGCTCAGCTGGGAGAGCACCTGCCTTACAAGCAGGGGGTCACAGGTTCAAGTCCTGTTTCGCCCACCATTACTATCACTACTTGAAACATAACAATCGACTAATAAGGTGGTCTAACTAAAACCCACTTTAACACTAAGAAACCACTTTCTTGATGTCCAACAAATTTGGACATAAGGAGTGGATTTTTTATGTTATTGAAGTTTGCGATTCAGGATTTTATCGAGGACAGAGAGTTTAAAAACTTAACGAAAAAAACTATTACAGGTTACAATGCTACTCTTCAAGAATTTCAAAGTTTTGTTTCAGAGCAGGATATAGTTGATGCTACTGACATAACTACCTCTCACATTAAATCTTACCTTCTCTACTGCAAAAAACAAAGAAATAATAACCCTACATCAGTAAATCACAAACTCCATAATCTCAAAATATTTTTCAACTATTTAGAAGAGACTGAGGTAATTAGCGAAAAGAAGAATCCTACTAAAAAAATTAAATATGTGAAAGAGGAGATTAGAATAGAAGTTTTTAGCGATAATCAAATTAAACGTATGCTTGATTATTACAGAAGACTAAAACGCAGGGATAAAGCCTTCTATGCTTACAGAGATTATACTTTGATTGTATTTCTTCTGGGTACTGGTAGTAGGTTAGGCGAGTTAACCAATTTACGTTGGAGAGATATTGATTTTATTAACTATACTATTACCTTCTACGGTAAAAAGCGAGAGTATTCTTCTATTCCAATGACAGAAAAGCTAAAAAAAGAGTTGCTAGAATATAAAGCTTATTGCGAGAGAACATTTGATAAATTATCAGATTACGTTTTTACCAACAGGGAAAACAAGAAACTAACAGACAATGCAGTAAAATGTATTTTCAAAAGATTAAAGAAAGTAATGAATTTTAAAGATGTAAGATTATCTTGTCATACATTTAGGCATACTTTTGCGGTAAATATGATTAAAAATAATTGTGATGTCTTTACCCTTCAAAAGATGCTTAGACATAACGATCTCTCTATGAGTAGAAGATATGTGGATTTGTTTGGTAGTGCCTTGAAGGAGCAGAATGATAAATTTAATCCTCTTAATGGAATAGATATATAAAGAAAAAGTTCTGAAATAATATTAAATCTTTTTAGTTTAATAGAAAAGGCCATGCTAATATTGATCTAAGCATGGTTTTTTTTAATAATAAAAAGAAAATATTTCCTATAGATAGAAGGGATTTTATTTTTACAACAAGAATTAACAATTATGAAAAGATTTTAAATAATATATGGTTGAGTTAGAAAAGGCCTAGATTGAAGTGTAAGTTTTGAAAGGAGAGAGGTCATTATGAAAGTTAAAGGTATTGTTATATTGATGTCATTATTTATTGTTATTTTTATAGTTGGATGTGAAGTAGATGAAAAAACTCAAGCTGAAAGTATGGCAGTTGAATTTTCGGCAGAGTTATTGGATATGATATGGAATCTGGTGATTTAAGTGTTAAAAAAATAGGCGAAGAAATTGAAGGAGATTTTTACAAGGTTTCTGGTATTATTAAGAGAGAACATGATTCTAGGCATTTTGATATAGTTACAGTTGTTGAAAATAAAGAAGATGATGAATGGAGATTAGATAATATAAAAGTAGATGGTAAACAACATGATGTAGATGGGAGAAGGCTTTGGGGAGATGTAGGTGATTCCTGGGATTTTAAAAAGACGATTATTGACGCAGATGGAGTACCTCCAAAGCCAAGAGAAAAAGGGGTAAAAGGTACTGAGCCTGACTCAGCAAATGATTTAGAAATTGATTTTATGACATTTAATGACCGTTGGGATCATCAAATTGAACATTATGAACCTGATGAATTTATAAGTGAGGATGAAATAAAAAGTATGGAAATATCAGACTATGAAGCAATATATGCAAAACATGGTTTGGTGGCAGAAACTAATCTCTTCGATTGGTTGATTGTAGAAGTAAGTTCCGACTATGAAACTGATGAGCTACGGTATATTGCTTTAGAATGGGAAAATGTAAGTGAAACTAACTATACTTTGATAATGCAAGCTATATGGACTTTAATTTTTATTACAAGTGATTTAGAAGCAAGTGAATTAACTAGTAATGTGTCACAAGAATTAGGTATTACAGATTTAGATGGGTATTTTGTTAATGAGTATGAATTTATAGGTAATGAGTCAATAATTGAGTATGAAGGAATAGAGTATGATTTATATTCATCGGATGCTTGGGGAGAATTTATAATTTCAGTATCTGATTAGGATTTGTAATTAGAAGAATCACTTAAGAGACAATTGATGCCAACGGAGTTGGAGGGCTATATGTATAAAATTTTTGACAGTAGGTGATTTAATTTGCTTGAAATAGCTAGGATGTTTTTGAACAAAAGAGATAAAATACAGGAGAATATGAAGCCTACTGAAATTTATAATGAAGGATGGCTATTAAGATTTGTTTTAGATTGGTTTTCAGAAAACAGAAGGGATATTGATGAAAATAACCCACTCTTATTTTTAAACAGTTCAAAATGGTACTCAGAAGGGATACTACCTACAAAATTTTTCCCTAATTATAATAGAGACAAACTTGCAGAAGGGAATACTTATGCTGATGCTATAATAGGAGATATTAAAATAGGTAAAAGGGGTAAAGGGGATGTATCATTTGTTGCACCTTATAGACAGTTAATTGTAATTGAAGCTAAAATGTACAGTGATCTTTCACAAGGAATAAGTAATGCCAACTTTTTTGATCAGGCAGCCAGAACTGTTGGATGTGTAGCAGAAATGTTGGCAGAAGTAATTGATGAAATCGAATGTTATAATAAAGATATTCAAAATCTCGAAAGTTTAGCATTTTATGTTGTTGCTCCTGCAGAACAACTGATTGAAAAAGATATATTTGAAAAATGGGTTGATAAAGGGTCTATTAAAAGTAAAATGAAAAGAAGAATTGAGCAATATAACATGCCTGAAAGAATGGATGATTATAGAAGAAAGAAATCCTGGTATAAAAACATATTTGAGCCTACATTAGACCGAATAAAGTTATGTTGTATTACTTGGGAAAATATAATTGAAAATATCAGAGAATTAGATTCAAATAATGGGGAAGAAATTAAAAGCTTCTATAACTATTGTAAAGAATATAATAAACAAAAAAAACGGTAATGATTTTCGGGAGCTTAAAGCAAAAAGTTATGAAAAGGAAGGCTTATAAAATATGAAATTTGAAAGAACAAATGTAGAATATCCATTATGGCGAAAGAAAGTAGATTCATCTCTGTTTAATGATAAAGGCACTACAATCCCAAAATGGGTATGTAAAATATGGAATATTGAAAGTGAGTTTTACGATTGCACTAAAAAGAAACATAAAAAATCGCAAGTTAGTATTTATTTTGAGAACATATGCTATAATGGAAATGTTACAATTGCGTCTAAAGGAAGAAAAACACCAGCTTATAGATTGTGGTTTTCAGAGGACTTGTTATACCGCTTAAAAGATGTATATTTAATGAGTTATATGAGAGATATTGAACAAAGACTTAGGGAAGAAAATGAAACCAAAATTGAGGACGAAATACCATTTTGGGAATTTCTTGACATAGAGTATGACGAAACTAACAAAACATTTTATTTTACTGCTCACTATACACAAAAACCAAGTTTTCCAGAGTTATTCAAAAGAATGATTGATTCACCTATACTACATAAAATTGATGATGAATTAAGGGATAAAGAAGAGTTTAGAATTTATAAGCAGAACTGGAAACCAAGGTGAGCGTCAAATAGCGCCCACCTTGAAATAAAGATTACTTTTGGATTTTACACTCTGAAGGGATAGCATCAGACCATGGTAGTAACTCATCAATAGCTTCTTGGTCTTGAAGATCAATATTAGGAAGGTTTTCAAACAGGAATTTGAGGTATTCAAATGGTTTCAAACCGTTTTCTTTGGCTGTTTCTACAATACTGTAAATTGTAGCACTGGCCTTAGCACCCTTAGGAGTATTGGCAAACAACCAGTTTTTTCGACCCACTACAAAAGGCTTGATGGAACGCTCAGCTCTGTTGTTATCTAACTCTAAGCGACCATCTTCTAAAAACTTCACAAGTTTAGGCCACTGATTTAAACAGTAGTTGATAGCCTTACCAAAGGCACTTTTAGGAAGAACTTTAGGTTTTTGTTCTTTAAGCCATGCGTAGAACTCTTCTAATACCGGCAAACTACGCTCGTGCCGAATTTTGTGACGCTCTTCGGGCGTTTTATCCCGAAGGTCATGTTCTATGGCAAAGAGTTGGTTGCAAAACTCCAGTCCTTTCTTAGCACTTACTTGAGCATTTTGTTGGTCTTTTGGGAGCGCTTTTAATGCTTCATCAAATTTACGCCTAGCGTGAGCTAAACACCCAACAAGGCTGATATCAGATAAATCATTGTACCCTGAGTAGCCATCAACCTGTAAGAATCCTTCAAAATCAGCCAAGAACTTTCGGGGGTGCTTACTTGCCCTGGTGGTTCTGTAGTCATAAAGTATTATTGGTTCATCTTCTCGTCCGGTACGGTAAAGCCAAAGAAATGATTTATTCTTTGCAGACCTACCATCTTCACGAAGTACCTGAAGATTGCTCTCATCAGCATGCAAAATGTCTTTTTCAACTAATAGTTCATGTAATCTATTGTATAAAGGAGTGAGCCAGCGATTTGAGCATTCTATCATCCAGTTAGCCATAGTCTGTCTTGACAGTTTTATACCCAAACGAGATAACTGTTGTTCCTGACGATAAAGGGGCAGAGCATCTACGTATTTTTGGTTCATGATATGAGCTACGGCAGAAGAGGATGCTACACTGCCGGGTAAAACCGGGTTAGGCATGGAAGCTGTAATTATGGAGTTCTCAGTGCCTTCCTTATCACAGCGGCGACAAGCATAAACATAGCGTACATGTTTAACTACGCTTGCCTTAGCAGGAATGATCTTTAGTTCTTTTCTCTCTTCTGTACTCATTTCATGAAGCTCGTCACCACAGCAGGAACACACCTGCTCCTCGGGGGAAAGGCGGTGCTCGATAGTCTCTTCAGGCAAACCGTCAAGCTGGTCTTCACGGTGCCCTTTACTTTTACGGCGCTTGTATGTAATTTCCTCCAGTTCGGGTTCTTTAGAATTAGAATCAGATTCTTTTTCAGCTTCGTTAAAGAACTGCAGCTGATCTGGAGGGGTGGCTTCACTAGAACTTCCAAACTGCTTTTTTTGCTTAAGACGAAACTGTTCCTTTAGCCAGTCGTTTTGTTCTTTTAAATCAGCATTTTGGCGTTCCAGTTGGTCACATCTATTTTTTAATTGGTTAATGGTTTCTGATTTATTTTCCATATTTAATTAATTCTACTTAAATGGTAAAAAGCCCTTTAATATCAGGGCTTTTTGGAGAAAAAAATTTATAATATTGTTCTTGCCTTTACTTCTTTATGGGCATCACCCTGATCAAGGGAGAGGCCATCCAACAGCCAGCGTAGCTGGCGGTAGGTTATTTTCATAGGAACAGGAGAACCTTCATCTGGCCATTTAAACTTGCCTTCTTCTAAACGCTTATAATATAGCCAAAAACCGTTGTTTGACCAGTGGAGTATTTTTAATTTATCTTTTTTCCTGTTGCAAAAGACAAAAAGGCAGGGAGAGAAGGGATCTAAATCAAAGGATTCTTTTACAATTACTGCTAAGCCATCAATTGATTTTCTAAGATCCGTTTTGCCCCTTGCCAGGTAAACTCGTTCTATGGTAGCTTCATTTAACATAGTCCAGACAATGTATTAACTAAGTCTTTTAAAAGACTTTTATCATAGCCAGGTTTTACTTCTATTGAGGCTTTACCTACTTTTACTGTAATATTACTTTCATCTGAATAGTCTACTTCTACTGGTGACCATTTAGTTTCTTTGGAAGGAGCATCTTCTTTGTATTTTCTACACCAGTAGCGTAATCGATTGAGTTTAACACCATTAGCCTTGGCCCAATCTTTTGCTGTTTGGCCGCTGGCCCGAAATGCTGAGACTCTCTCTTTCCACTCAGCTCTTAACTGTTCATTTGTTTTTGCCATAAAAAATCATCCCCTTCGTGGTTATTTGGGGAAGATTATGGCATATTGTATGAAGAAAATCTAGGTGGGTACTGTTTGACGCTTACCCATTAGTAGTTGATGAATCTTTTAACGATAACGAAGATAATTTTACTGAGGATTATACAACGGATGAAAAAAGTGGGCTTACAGATGAAGAAGTTGATTACATAACTGAAAATGGTGAGATAGTTATGGAAATTGGTGAAGTTTTTAGAGAACTTACATATTTAATGCGTAGAGGTGATTGGACTGATTCTTGGGCTAGTCAAATAAAATTCCAAATAGATAGATTAGAATCTTTAAGAGAAGAAGTGATTGCAATTGATGAGCCAGAAAGATTTACTAAATCTCATGATTATTTAATTGTAGCACTAGACAATTATAGCAAAGGCAATGAATATGTAATTTATGGAATAGAAAACTATAATATGGAATACTTATTAAAATCAACTGAATATTTTGACGAAGGAGATAGATATTTTAACAATGCAAAAGACGTTATAGGTGAAATTATAGCGGATTTTAAATAGTATTAGTAATGAGTATTACTCTGAACTAAGCGAAATAGAAAAGATAATTCTAGTAAACTAAAGTATTCCGACTACTAACTTAGAGGATATTTGAAGCAACAGTCAAAAGCTTGCAAATAGGAATAACACACTATTCCTCCGAAAGAGTAATATTAAGGATAGGTGTACTACTTAAAGATTCTAAAAAAGACCAGTTTACAGAAAGTGAAAAGTCAATCTATTTACAAGAAAAGACCCTTCCCCTATTTATGGAGTGGAGCAATAAGTTCCGCTTTTTTTATTATAAATTAAATGTGGGGCAGGTGTACAAAATTAAAACCTATTGTTTTTTAAATTAATACTTATCAGTACTATTCACAGTAGATACGAAACGAGAAGATGTCAATATTGACTCTGGAGTAAACAGTCCATTTTTTAATTATAGTTATTCTAACCTAACCTGCCACTATATGTTTTGGTTAACTTCCCACTTTATAAGAACCTAAAACAAGGTTAGACTTTTTGCCCCCCAGAATCATCTTTGAATTTGGTTAGCTGACAGCTTTATTTATAAAAACCCTTTTTAAAAGGGATTTTTTAGTATTGTTTCTAACTCGTCTTTCATAAGTTTTTTTCTTTCCTTAATAAATTCATCAAAATTATCAAGACTTAAGTTAATATCTGGGATGTAGTTTTTATTCATAAAGTCTTTTCTCTCTTGATCATTTGGATACATTTGATACAACCATTGTTTAAAATCTATATTAGACTTTTCCTGGTTTACTCCCCCTTGCAGTAGTTGTAAATTGGCAAGACAATTATAATTTTGTAAACAAAACTCTATTTTTTCTCTAGAAAAATTTCTTTTTCTTAGCTTAGCTTCAGTAAAATAACTTTTTGGGAAGATATGATCTATCTGAAAATTATTCCGATAATCGACCCATGGATATAATAGTGCTAAAGTTGAAAAAGTATACCCTGAACCATATCTAAGGAAAAACAGGTCATCTATCTCCTCGTCATTAAAAGTAATTGGTTTTATTCCTTTTAATTTATAAATTATATCTGATAAAGGAAATTCAGCATTTTTGTTAGCAAGAACCTCTCTTAATGCTCTCAAAACGTTATCTGAGTGGCCACCAAACACCTTTTTAAGTAGTGAAATAATAAGCCAGTAGCGAATTTTTTTTCTATCTTTCATATGATTTGATGAAGTCAAGAAATTATGAGGCAAGCCTTTGCTTAACAAATAGTAAGCAATTGGAATCAAAGCATTGTTAGAAGTAAGAGTGTCTCGAGAGTATCCAAAGCCTGAAACTAAATTTACAGTTAACCTTATTGCTTCAGTGATTTCATCCCAATTGTTTTCAATTGTTAACATATTATATGAGTTAAAATTGTCTACTTTGAATCGGATATCTCTAATATCACTTAATACTAAAGCACTTTTTAATATAAAATCTTTGTTAAAGTTAAAACCTGCTCCAATGTTATTTATTTCATCAACAAATCTAGTTATTTCCTCTCTTGCATCTCTTTTTTCCCATTGAGCAGTTGCTATCGAAAGTAATAGGTCAGAATAGTTTAATTCAGTTCCGCCACTATTAACTCTTATAAAAATATTCAATACTTTATCTAGATCATCATCTGTCTCTAAAAAATAATTTATTATCTTATCTTTATGGATAATAGCATGTAGTTTATACAATATCTGATTGGCAAGTTTCTGGCTTTGAGCTTCAATGTCTTGGTTAAATATATTACCTATTAAGTAGTTGTTAGGCTCATGTTCTTCTTTCATATCCATAATTTCACTTACTTTAAACCAATGAAAATCTCCTGATTTTTGCTCAGCCTCCTCAGTAGTTAAAAACTTAAACTCATAATCCATATCAGCTTCATCATTTTCTTTTAAAAGATTCAGATATAAATGTCTTTCAGGAAAAGCTTTATCATTATCCCATCTCTTTCTAGGAAGCTTGTATGAGTAACTACCTTTTAAAGCTATATATAAAGCTGTTAGGCGTTGCTGACCGTCTAATATTGCTGTAATGTCGTCTTCCCCTCCAACATCCGCTTTGGGATTTCTTCGGTTATCGCGTTCGTGATAATTTCTAACGAATTCATAAAACTGATATTCTTTTATTTGTTCTTTTCTAACTTTCCAGAATAAAAAAGAACCTATAGGGTAATCTCTCATCAAAGAATCAAACAAACGCTCTATTTGTTCTGCATCCCAGACAAATTCTCTCTGAATAGCAGGAAGCAAATATTCCTTTCTATATATCATTTGTACTGCATCCATTATCGTGATAGGAGTTTGAAAAGACATAAATAATTAACCTCCTTCTGATCAAATAGGCAATAAAAATATTTTTTTGTTTAAAGAAATGAACAAATCTTCTTTTTACAAAAAGAATTAGCCCTCATATGTTGTTTTATTTCGACTTTTAGCAAATAATTCCTTCTATTACTCAAATAATTTAAAAGAAATGTAAGATCTATCATAAATTGTGATAATTTTATATCAAACCCTTCATTTAAAGGACTTTAAGTAAGTTTTTTCGGAGGGGTGAGTTTAGTAAAGGAATATACTTTTTCCTGTCGAATCAGTAAATGAGAACTTAAGCAAACGTGCTAATCAGAATGTTTTTTTAGATTGTTGAACGATAACTAATATGAAATAAAACAAGTAGTATATTATTTCTTTGTTGATATTTGAATAAGTTAAAAAGAAGAATTTATCAAATGTTTTTATAAAGGAGGTAAGCGTATTGGATGATTTAACGACTTTAAAGGTTCTTTTTAAAGACGCTGGTGTACACCATAGGAGTTCATTACTAGCAGAAGCTATACATACTATAGAAAGATATTTAGATATTGACGAAGATTATTTAAGAAGTATAGTATGGGTAGACAAAGATGGAAATAGAGTACAAATGATATCTAACAATCAGATTGAAAATATAATTACTAAGCGAGACATAAATCTTAAAGACGTTGATCCTAAAAACGAAAGAATAGAGAAAATAAAAAAAATCGCTACTCAATATGTTCATGTTCCAATTATTAAAGATATAAATAAATATTTTATTCCATCGAGAAAGGCAAATAAGTTAGCAGTAGATTTAGGTTGTATAGATAATATTAATAAAATAGAAAAATATGACTCGTTCAATCAACTAAATAAAGTTGAAAAAGATGAACTGCTCTCATTCTATAACAAAAATGACATAACAAATATCCAGTCTTTAAAACAACTTACTAAAAGAAGCCAAACTATTGTTGATACAATAAAGACTTTATGTCTATTTAATAATTACAGTATTAATGATGAGTCAAGTTTGAAAAAAAACTTTTTATTAAACTGGTACAATCTTAAGCTTAATCCTTCATTAGTTAAAGACATTATTTTAAATAATATACCAGATCTCAGTAGTGAAATAAGTGAAATGATAACTAATAAAATAACTGCAATATTTCAACTGTTGAATTTAGATCCAGTATATTTCGATATAGCATTAGCTTACCTGGAAGAGATTGCTAAAATAAAAAAAGATGTTCCTCAAATGGCTCATCAAGCAATAAAAACTGGGAATCCATTTCTCTTTAGGTCACTCTTTTTAAGTTATGATGAAGCGAAAGAGTTTGCACTTGGAGGGAAATTAAATAGTAGCTTAGAAACAAAGTATGGCAATCTTTTTGAAAAGCTTATAGCAAGTTTTAATGCGTGTCGAGTAATAAAAGAAGGCGGAATTGATGTAGCTGTAAAAGGAGAAGTGTTTGATATAAAAAGCGGGCCAAATGTAATGAATAAGAGTCAAGTTGACGCTTTTTCCGCTAAAAAATATTTAATTGAAAAAGAGAACTTACTACCTGAATTTAATGAATATAAAGTTGCTATTGGGTATGGAAAGCCTGAACAACTTAACTCTTTTATGTCAACAATAGAAAAAGAAATTTTCACTGGTAGAAAAGCGTGGGAAAAGCTGACAGGGAAAAATTATAGTCCAGAGATTGCTTTTGAGATTGCTTGTTTTGTTGCCAAAATTTTTGGTAGAAAAAGTCTTATTTCTTCTATGTTAGGTAGAGAAGATAATGAGATTCAAAGTAATAAATTAAACTTGTTAAAAGAAGATCGACTTTTCAAAGATATGTTTGATGGCTTATTTACTGAGGCAAAGTTATCAAACGAAGCAAGAAACGAACTAAATAACATAAGGTCACTAATTGACCAGACTGAATCTAAGTTTTACTAATAAAATTATAAATACTGGAGGAGTTTTCATGGATAATTATAATACAATATCTCTTTTTTCAGGTGCAATGGGCTTAGATATAGGTTTAGAGCAAGCTGGGTTTGATATAAAAGTTTGTATTGAAGTGGATAAAGTAGCTTGTGAAACAATCAATAAGAATACAAATATTCCTGTTATAAATGATGATATATATAATATTACTTCGGATGAAATTCTTAATGAAGGAAGATTGAAAAAAGATGAAGTCTTTCTTATAGCAGGTGGCCCACCGTGTCAAGCGTTTAGTACTGCTGGAGAAAGAAGAGGGTTTAGTGATATTAGAGGTAATGTTATATTAAATTTTTTAAGAATTATTAAAGAGATAAAACCTAAGTTTTTTATTATGGAAAATGTTAGAGGATTACTTTCTACCAAAATATATACACTACCAGAAGAGTACATAGATGAATACAAGGATATTTTAAAAATAAAAGGTGGTATTGTGTATTTTCTTTACAATGAATTAAAGAAATATGGTTATACGATAAGTTTTTCGCTTTTTAATAGTGCAAATTATGGTGTTCCACAAAAAAGAGAGCGAATCATAATGTTTGGTAATTTAGGCGAGAAAAGAATACCATTACCTAGTCCAACCCATTCTGAAGATGGTATACTTGGACAACCTTGGACAACTTTTGGACAAGTTACAAAAGACTTAAAAGAAGAAGATCTGAATTATTTAGAACTTGCTGATAAACATAAAAAGTATTTAAACTTACTAACAGAAGGGCAAAACTGGAAGGATTTGCCTAATGATATTAAAGAAAAAGCCATGGGGAAGTCTTTTAAGCTAGGTGGAGGAAAGACGGGATTTTATAGAAGAATATCTTATGATAAGCCTGCTCCTACCCTTGTTACTAGTCCAACAATGCCGGCTACCATGTTAGTGCATCCTGAAAAATTAAGACCATTAGCTATAGAAGAATATCGCAGGCTGCAACAATTTCCTGACAATTGGGAGTTTGCTGGACATATAAGAGAACAGTATAAACAAATAGGAAATGCTGTCCCTATTGGTATGGGATATGTGGCAGGAAAGACTATACTAGACTTTTATAAAGGGGATTATAATCCTGAAAGAGAAAAAAACAATAGTATACCATACTCGAGGTACAAGAACTGTTCAGATTTTGAATTCATACCTGAATTTTATAAAAAAGTGCAAAAAGAAAAGGAAATGTTTGGAAATAAGAACTTAGATAATATTAGTGATTCTGCTAATGGGTTTGAACAACTTGCACTATTTAAATCGAATTAAGTCTTTTT
This sequence comes from Natranaerofaba carboxydovora, assembly GCF_022539405.1. Lineage (NCBI taxonomy): Bacteria > Bacillati > Bacillota > Clostridia > Natranaerobiales > Natranaerofabaceae > Natranaerofaba > Natranaerofaba carboxydovora. The sequence continues at coordinate 700,287 of NZ_CP054394.1, forward strand.
GTGGAAGGTAAAATGAGTAGTGATTGTTGCTTCTATTAATGGTTAATATTTAAGGAGGGAAGCACATGAGAGACATTGAGGTAGACTTTTTAGGGGAAGTTATAAAAGAAGGAATTAAAGGTGTAGGAAAGCACACTTTTAATAAGGTTACCACTTTGAGAGAAACCTTTGAAGATTTTAGCACTATTACAAAGGAAGAGTTAATAGAATTAGGAATTAAAGAAGAAATAGCAATAAATATTTTTGAAAAAATCAACGAGTTAGATTTTAAAAAAACGGTTGAGGTTTTGTTTACCGAATATATAATAAAAGATTTTCTAAATAAAAGCTATGAAAAAATCAATGAATTAGATTTGAATGATTTAGACATAAATATTTTTTTAATTAAAGCATTAGCTTTTTCTAAAGCTGAAGAAGTGATAGAATTTTACATACATCAACGAATTACGAGATCGGTGGTTACGAGTTGGGGAATTTGTTTAGAAAAAATATGTGTATTTTCAGGGGCTAAAAAGATACCTGAAAATGAGAATGTAGAAGATCAAGGAGAAAAATTTGATATTAAAAAGTCGTATGATGATATTGACTATTATATACAATTGAAATCTGGGCCAAATACTATGAATGTTCAAATGGTTAAAGCTTTAAATAGAATGATTGAAAAAATTGAGCAAAAAAATGATAATGTAAAAGCTATTTTAGGTATGACATACGGAAAAAATTCGGCTATCTCAGGTCAAATTAAAAAATACTTAGAAGATTTTGATGACAGAGCTTATATTGGTAAAGAGTTTTGGAATTTAATAAGTGGGAAAGAAAACTTCTATTCAGAGCTTTTTGAAATAATTGATAAACTATCTTATGAAGTCAAAGATTATACCTTCTTTGAGTTAGTAGAGAAAAAGAAAAAGGATTTAGAAGAAGAATGGAGAGATAAATATGGAAACTTAGGGGAAAAGGGTTTCAAAGAATTTATTAACACCTATCTTGAATAGAACGGACTTTGTTGGCTATTGAAGAAGTTTTTTTTTGATTTAAAAGGATTACTTCCAAATTTGTTGAATTAGTTCATCGAATTGAACTGAGTTAAGAAATTTAATATTGCGAGGTGAACCAATGGGTTATAAACTGTATGATTTAGAAGATAATGAAGTTACGGGTGAAAATGAAAAGCTCCAAGAGAAATCAATTTGGCATGATAAAGGTAACGAGAAAGAAAAAGTATTTGTAAAAAAATATGGGAAAGAGCTTAAAGTTAGGATGAACCCACAAAAGGTTACAGACCCTACTGTACCAGATCTTGAACAAAATAAGGTTGATTATACCATCTTAGCTGATTTAAAATGTCAAAACACACCTATTTTTAGAGCAAAAAAATATTATGGAATAGATGACCCAACTTATGCAGTGACTTTTAATTTAAAGGACGCATTTAATTATGGTTCTTATGGAAATAATTATACTAACTTGAAATCTATTTCTGGGTGCATTGGGTTGCTGTGAAAATGGAAACTGAGTTTAATAGTATAACTTATACATATTCAGTAAAACCACTACAAGGTGTTTGGGAAGTAGACTATTCATGGATTGAGAGTGAACGGCATAACCTAAATATTCATTGGTATAATCAACGCGACCCTAAATGGATCGACATTAATAGTCCGGAAGGGAGAAAATTAGTTGAATTTGAACCGAGGCTTAAGCAGAAGAATAGTAATAAAGTATATTCGATAAAGGATAATCGTGGTAACGCTACTTGTAGTTATGTGTTAGATTTAAGAAAATTAAACGAAGTTATTAGGGAACTGTAATAATTTTAAAAATCACTTGAGAACCAGTTAAAGGAGCAACTATATTTTTAAAGCTAGAAGGGAATTAATAATTTCGAGCTATTGTCAAGTAGTATGAATTCTAAGTATGATTTTGCAGAAATCCAGGATAATTAGAACGAGAAGTGTTACAATAAAAATTCAAACTTATTAAAACCTTCATTGGAAAGTGTTTACGAGGCTTTATCTCAACAATTACCAAATAATGAAAATCTTAAACTTCTAAGGAATGATTGTATTAATTGGAAAGCCAAAAATCAGGAATATTACGCTTTTTCCGAAAATAGTATAACTTTGTTCATTCTAAAAAAAATAAAGAAGTAATAGAATTCTACAAAGCTCTTAAAAAGTTTATAACTCACTTATACCCACTAAATAAATGCAAAGCTTTAGAAAAACAATTTAAAAACTAAAAAGGATATATAAACTATTAACGAAATAATTAATAAAAATGGATTTCTCCAAAAAGCTCCTGAAAAAGTTATTAACCAAAAAAAAATGATGGAGTGGAACGTAGGAAAATAAATTTTAATGAAATCAAAGAATTATTAGATTATGCATTTGCTCAAGTAACAGATTTATATGAGAATGTATATTAAAGCAGATTAGAGAAATAAGAATTCTACTTTGATGGAGTTTATAAAAAAACACATAAGGGTGAGAAAGTTGTTGTCAGATTTAATATATCTTGATATAGAAACAACTGGCTTAGATAGTAAAAAAGATGAAATTATTGAGATTGGAGCAATAAAGGTTACTAGTGAGAAAGTAGAAAAATTTCATCGAATTATAAAACCTGAAAAAGAACATATACCGCTTCATATTTACGATCTTTGTGAGGGACTTACAGAAAATGATATACAAAAGGGTTATTTATTTAATGAAATAGAAGATGAATTTTATGACTTTATTGAAGATTTACCAATTGTATGCCATAATGCAAAATTTGAAAAATCTTTTTTAGAAGAAGCTTTAAATTTTCCTATTTACAACAAATTTTTAGACAGTCTAGAATTATTTTGTATATTTAAGCCTCATTTTTCACATCACAATATTGATTACTTGATTAAAAATTATCTACAAGAAACAAGAGATGAAAAACATCGTGCACTAGAAGATGCATATGATACTAGGATACTTGTTGAAAAACTCCTAGATGATTTAATTTCAACAGATATAGATCTACTAGAAGATTCTTTGGACTATATGGATTTCTCAGATTGGCCGTGGCTACCTTATTTAGATGATATATTATATGATTATAAAAATAATAAAGTAGATATTGATAATATTTTTGAAGAAAGCGAAGACATCTCGGAAGATTTATTTATAGGCAATGACATTTTTTACTCTTTAGATGATCTAGAAGAAATTATGAGAGATGAGGAGCTTTGGGAAAAAGAATTTCCAAATTATGAGTTTCGAAATGAGCAGTATGAAATTGCACGCACAATGACTGAAGCATTTGAAAACGAACAAGTCTTTTTTGTAGAAGCTCCCACAGGAATTGGTAAAACCTTATCATATTTATTAGTTGCTACTATATGGGCTTATGACAAGGATGAAAAAGTTTTTATAAGCACTAATACAAAAAATTTACAACAACAAGTACACGAAGAGATTCCTAAAATTGCTAGATTGTTGGGATTTGACAATCTTAAGATAACCGATTTAAAAGGAATAGAAAACTATGCTTGTAAAGAAAAAATTAATAAAGAGATACAGAAAACATCTAAAAATTTAAGCGAGAGATTAACTAAATTATATTTACGTAACTGGAGTAAAAGGGCAGCTTCGGGAGATCTCGATGGTGAAACTTCATATTGGTTTGCAAAGAATAATGAATATTTTAAAGAACATAAAGAAGAGTTGTTTAATGCCATTAGATGTAAAAGTGAAGATTGCTATAAAAGCAACTGTAATTATAATCAGGAATGCTTCCATAAAAGAAAGTTGAATGACTTGGAAGAATCTCACCTATGTACGATTAATCATTCCCTGCTTTTAAATTGGCCAGGCTATACTAATATAGATAAAGTCATAATTGATGAGGCTCATAATTTAGAAGAGCAGTCATTAAATAGTTTTACAGAAAGAGTATCGTCCAGTGATTTGAAATTTCTTAAAAATAGGTTAACTCAAGGTAATAAAGCATTACTTATATTGCTTCAATATTATATATCTAATAATAATCTTGAAGGTATTGAAATTGATTCTTGTTATAATATTATTTACGGAATAGATGACGAGTTAGACGAAATTAGAAAAAAAGGTAATGAATTAGCTAAGAAAGGAAATAAAAGTGATTATGATGATAAATATACATTTAGAGACAAGATTTTAGATGATGAATTTATTAAGCTAATTAATTCATGTAGGCAAACTTTACTTAGGATAGCTGATGAAATTGAAAATGTGAGCAATCAAATTTTAAAAATTAAAAGTGAATTTGAGACACAAGATTTATATGTAATGACACTCGAATATATTAAAAAATGTCGCAAATGGGCAGGAATTCTAAACAAGTCAACTAACCCATCAAGTGGTTTTTGTAGTTATTTTGAAATGCATCCTAATAAAAAAGATGAAAAGCAAAAAGTTAATAATAAAGAGAAACAGTATTACAAATGGCAAATTTGTCATGCTCCTTTGAATATTGACGATAATTTTTATGAAAATGTAATCAAAAATACATCGGGTTCTATGGTGACTTCAGCTACACTTGTTAGAAATGGTAGTTATGAAGAAATAATTAAAGCCCTAGGGTTTGATAATCTAGGTGAAGAAAAAATTAAAACTTTGCCTCCTATTGATCCAGTTTTTGATTATCATAATAATTCTGTTTTAGCAATTCCAACAAATGTACCAACACTTGATTATAATTCTGAAGAATTTTTAGATTTTATGGCTAATACGATAATTGAAACATCAGAGATAATTAACGGAAGAACTATGGTATTATTTTTAAGTTTAGAGAGAATGGGGATAGTTATAGACAAAGTCAAGGATACCCTGGAACAAAAGGGGATACGTGTCTATGATGCGAGGACAAGTAGAGAAAAAAAGGTTAAAGAATTTAAAAAACAGAGAGGGGGAGTTTTATTTGGATCAAGGAGTCTTTTTGCAGGTGTTGATATTAAGGGGTATGCCTTAAGTTGTTTAATAATAGAAAAGTTAGACTTTCCATATCCTTATTCCCCCTATTATAAAGATAAGGCAGAACAACTAGAATGTAAGGGGCAAGATGCATTTAGGGAACTTTCTCTAAGAAAAGCGATTTTCACCCTTCGCCAGCAATTCGGTCGTTTAATAAGAACTAGAGAAGATAAGGGATTTGTTTTGCTTGTTGGTGTAAATAGAAATAAGTCTTACTATAATGAGCTTATTGGAGAATTACCAGACCCATATAAATTTGAAGGTGACCTAGAAAGTATCAAGAACTTAATGGTAGAAAAATTTGAGGAATGGTATAATGGGATAGACTTTTAGATTATGATGATGAGTAAAAAATTTACGAAAGAAGTCTCATTATATATAAATATATAAGCAAAGTTGAACACAATTATTTCGATTTTTTGTTAAAAGGTGTTTATCTGTTGGTAATACAAAAGATTGTTAATTTACGACCCGATAAGACTATTATGTCAAGACCACTTGACTTTTAGTTTCGACTACCTTATACTGAGGACATGTTGAGGCAAAAAGAAAGTGGTTTTGTAAACAGGTGTAATATTCTAACCCTTGGTCAAGTGGTTTAAGACATCGGCCTTTCACGCCGAAGACAGGGGTTCGAATCCCCTAGGGGTCACCATTAAGTGGGCGAATAGCTCAGCTGGGAGAGCACCTGCCTTACAAGCAGGGGGTCACAGGTTCAAGTCCTGTTTCGCCCACCATTTAATACAAATAATAACACCTTTCAGAGGTGTTTTTTATTTTTTTATAATTTTTGATTTGATGCAGGAATTTTTATTTGTTTTAATGAAAAGATTAAATGACAAAGGTGATTTAAAATACTATGAGAATACCAAAAAGAATTAAACAGGTAGCTGACATGATTCCACCGGGCTGTGAGCTGATTGTCGATGTAGGAACAGATCATGCATACTTACCAGTAGAATTAATTAGAACTGCTAAATCCAAAAAAGTAATAGCAACAGATATTGCCAAACAACCAATCAAACAAGCCCAACAGACTGTTGAAAGATATGGGTATCAAGATAAAATAGAAATAAGGCTTGGAGATGGATTACAAGTAATTAAAAAAGCTGAAGCTCCCGATATAATAGTTATAGCTGGTCTCGGGGGAAAAACTACGGCTGAAATATTAGAGCAAAGAAAAGATTTATGGCATGATAATAGAGTAGAATTATTACTGCAACCTATGGATGATTTGAAAGAAGTAAGAAAATATTTATTTAGTGTTAATTATCAAATAAAAGACGAGAAAATGGTAAAAGAAAGAAGAAAATTTTATACTTTAATATATACAATTCCAGGCAAAGATGATCAATGTTATATAGAAAATATAGACAATGTAGAAGGTTTAGATGACGAAGTGATATTAGAACTTGGCCCGTGCTTACTGAAAAATCCTACAAAAGAAGTAGTCGAGTACATAGATTATACTATTTACAAGAAAAACAAAATGATCTCAAATTTGGAAATGGCTAATAAAGAAAATAAAATAATAAACGAGAAGCTAATGAGAGCTAAAAGAGAATATAAAGTGCTCGAAGAGGTGAAGGAACTTGTACTTAAAAGGTTGGCAAATGACGAAAAAAATTGAAGAAAAAGCCCCATTAAAATATGCTGTCAAAAGCGATAATAATGGTTTACAAGTGGGCTCGTTGAATGAAGAAGTGAGAAGATGCTTACTAACATTGGATGTAACCAAAGCGGTATTAACAGAAGCTATAGAAAAAGAAGTAGACATGATAATATCACATCACCCTTTTTTATTTGAACCAGTGAATAGTATTAATAAGGACTATGGTTTAGGCGAGCTTATTGCCCGGGCAATAAAAAATGATATAAGTATTTATAGTGCTCATACTAATCTTGACGTAGCTCCAAAAATAGGAGTGAACGAAATGCTAGCTGATAAACTTAGTTTGAAACACACAAAGGTTATGTATCCTACATATGAAGAAGACTACTACAAGTTGATTGTTTATGTGCCTCAGGAGTATGAAGATAAATTAAAAGAAGCTATTTTTTCTGCTGGTGCAGGTTGGATAGGTGAATACAGTCATACCTCTTTCAAAACCGAAGGAGAAGGAACTTTTAGACCTCAAGCAAGGACCTCCCCCTATATAGGCCAAGAAGGTGAAACTACAGAGGTTAAAGAAACAAAGCTTGAAACCATTGTAGATAAAACTTCCCTAAATTGTGTGATAGAAAATATGAAAAAAGCTCATCCTTACGAAGAGGTTGCTTATGATCTTTACTCTTTGAAAAATAACGAGAAAGTGTATGGTTTAGGTTTAATAGGTGAATTAGAGAAGGAAATTTCCGGAGAAGAATTCGTTAAACAACTAAAAGAAAAGTTAAACATAGATAATATAAGATTGGTTGGGAGAAAACCGGATAAAATTAAAAAAGTGGCTGTGTGTGGAGGAAGTGGCGAAAGCTTAATTTCAAAAGCTATTGCATCTGGAGCTGATGCTTATTTGACAGGTGATATAAAATATCATGGTGCCCTTGATGCTTTTGAAAGGGATTTTTTCATCATTGATGCCGGACACTATGCTACAGAAAGGCCAGTTTTAGAACTTTTGAAAAAATATTTGGAAAATGCATTTTCATCTGAATATAAAACAGAATTTGTTTTAAGTAAAAATCAAAAAGATCCTTTTGAATATAGTTAGGCCGCACAAAGGTAGAGGTAAACCTCTACCTTATATTATTCTATAGGAGGTAGTATATGGAAAGAAACAATCTTATTTATCAATTACAAGAAATTGATAAAAAAATTACTGACGTTAGCAAGCAGTTAGCAGAAAAGAAGGAAGCAAAAGGATTAAAGGAATTAGAGTCACAAAAAGATAAACTAGAAAACGATAAGCAGTTGTTAGAGGAAACAATTGAGGCAAAAGAAAAAGAATTAAAGAAGTGTGAGTTAGAAAGTGAAAGTTATTTTCAAGAAAAAAGAAAATTAGAGAACGAAATATACTCGGGTGAAATAAATGATGTAGATCAATTGGAAAAAATGAGGAAAAAGGCGGACCAATATGAAAAAAAAGAAGATGAAATTGCCCATAGGTTTTATGATCTAACAGAGGAACTAAGCGAGAACAAAGAAGAATTAGAAAAAAAGGTCGAGAATATAAAAATTATCAACAAACAGATTTCGGATAATAAAAAACAACTAGAGGAGCAGATTAAACAACAGGAGAATATTTTGTCGGAATTAAAATATAAAAAGGAAAAAATAGTTTATAAGTTAGATGAAAAAATCCTTGAGGAATATGAACTTTTATTCGAAAAATATCCAGATAGTGCTGTGGTCCAAGTTATGCATGATATGTGTGCAGGATGTAATATTGCACTGCCAACGTCGGTGTTAAGCGAACTTCATGTTGAAGGGATTAAAAAATGTAGCAATTGCGGTCGAATTTTGGTAGATTTAGATTTATAAGTCATTAAATTAATAATTGAATTAACATTTTTGACATAAAAAAATTAATGTGATAAACTACAATATGCCTGAGTGGCAGAATATTAAATATTGCCAAGTAGATCGGGTAGTTGCGAGTACAGCAAAAAGCTGTACTCGAGGAAAGTCCGGGCTCCGTAGGGCAGGGTGCTGGGTAACGCCCAGTGGGGGTGACCCCAGGCTAGTGCTACAGAAACTATACCGCCGAAGAGCTTTTAGTTCTTCGGTAAGGGTGCAACGGTGCGGTAAGAGCGCACCAGCAGCCAGGTAACTGGCTGGCTCGGTAAACCCCACCCGGAGCAAGGCCAAATAGGGAAGGTATGACGTGGCCCGCCGACCTTCCGGGTTGGCCGCTAGAGGTGTCAGGCAACTGACATCCTAGATAGATGACTACCATCATGTGACCTGATAGGTTACATGATACAGAACCCGGCTTATAGATCTACTTGGCAATATTTCCTTGTTTAAATATAAATTTTTTATATGAATTTCAACTTTATTAAAATTACGGAGGTTTTAGATTAATGAAAATTAAAATTTTGATTTTGGCTTTGGTCATGGCTCTGTCAGTTACTTTTATCGGTTGTGGCAACGGAGAGGGAGAGGAGAAAGAAAAAGAAAAAGAAGAAAGTTCAAAAGAAATGCAACAAGATGATATGGAGATACCTGAATTTGAAGAAGTTAAAGATGATTTAAAAGAAGATGTTACAATGCAAAAAATAGGTGAAGTAATTGAACCTAAGCTTGAAGAATGGCGAGAAGATATGGAGATAGAAACCGAGGGATTAGATGAAGATGTAGCTGCTGTAGTAAATGGTGAGGAAATATCTGAGTCTGATATTAGTAACGAGCTTGATCAACAAGCTATGATGCAGGAAATGCAGGGTATGGAAGTTACAGATGAGCAAAGAGAACAAATGAGACAAGATGTAATTGAAAGTATGATATCTAGAGAAATATTATTTCAAAAAGCTCTAGAAGAAGGTTTTGAGCCCGATGAAGAATTCATCCAGGAGCAAATGGGAGAAATCGAAGCCCAGTTTGAATCAGAAGAACAATTTAACGAAGCTTTAGAAGAAGAAGGCTTATCAAAAGAAGAATTAGAAAGTATGGTTTCTGAAGATTCAAAAGTAAGTGCCTTTATAGAAAGTTTTAGAGATGAAGTTGAAGTGACAGAAGAAGAGCTAAAAGAAGTATACGATCAGCAAATTGAACAGATGGAAATGCAAATGGAAATGCAGAAGCAAATGATGGAACAAAAAGAAGGCGATGGTATGGATGCTGATATGATGAAAGAAATGAAAGAATTAGAAGATAAAAAATAAAAAATATATAAATAAAATTGTTGTAACAATAATAGGGGTTAATAAAGACCCCTATTTTTTATTTGATTAGTTATATTTAGTGGGTTACAATATTAGTAATCTAGTGACTAGGGAGGCTTTTTATTGGTGAAAAGATATGTCTTCAGCTTTTTTCTGATTGTCTTTTTGTTACTTTTTTTCATTGGCTGCGGTGGGGACAATGATGAAGTGATTGCAGAAATAAATGGTGAGAAGATAACAAAAGAAGAGTATAATCAAAGATATCAACGAATTGAAAAATTTTATAATGATCAGGGTGCAGAGATAAACGAGATGGAAACCAAAATTGAAGAAGAAATAATTGATGATTTGGTTGTAGAAAAAATCTTAGTCCAGGAAGCTGAAAGAAAAGGTGTAGGGGTTGGGGATAAAGATTTAGAAGAAGAGTTTGATTCGATAAAAGGAGAATTAGGAGGTAAGGAAGGACTTCAAAAAAGTCTAGAACTTTATGATATGACCGAAAGTGAATTAAGAAAGGAAATTACAAATCAAATGTTATTTATGCTTCTGATGGAAGAAGTAATAGATATGGATGATATTGAAGTAACTGAAGAAGAATTAAAAGAAAGATATGAAGAAAAAATAGAAAAACATGATATAAAACAGGAGATGATTCAATCTGAACAAGAAGGTATAAGTCAGCTTGAATCATTTGAGGCAATAAAGCCAGAACTAGAAGAAATGATAAAACAAGAAAAAAAGCAGGAATACTTTGAAGATTATATTGAAGAATTAAAAGAAAGAAGCAATATCGAAATTTTAAAATAAAACTACTTAGCTTCCTGCCAATAGATTTTAAGTTTTCTTGACCTTGGGCCATCGAACTCACAAAAAAATATTCCCTGCCAGGTCCCCAGGTCTAATTTACCATTTGTCACAGGGATAATAGCATGACAACCTATTAAGCTAGATAGAAGGTGGGCAGAGCTATTACCTTCACCATGTTTGAAAGTAATATTAGGGACCATTGTTTTTAAGGCATTCTCGAGATCTGTACCTACATCAGGATCACAGCTCTCATTAACTGTAATTCCTGCTGTAGTATGTGGTACAAAAAGATTTAGTATGCCCTCCTTCAAATTGTATTCTCTGGTTAAACTATTGATTGAAGATGTAATATCGATTAATTCTACATGCTTATTTGAAGAAACTTTCAACTCAATGGGCATCATTTTCACTAGTCCTCCCTCTGTAAATTAAATTAATTATTACTTATAGTAAAATTATCTTAATCAAAAATATCCACAGGATGTTCAAAATAACCTTTGAATTCTTTTAATTTTTTCATAGAAACAGGACCAGTTCCCGGAACTGTAGTGCTTCTACTAACTGTATTAAGTTGAATTCCATCAACAGAAAGTTTATTAACAAACCTTGCCATCTCCTTGACTTCTTCATCTGAGTCGTTGATACCTTTGACAAGAAGAATCTCTACCCAAATGCTTCCCTTATACTCACAGCATAATTTCTCAAATCCTTTTAACAAAGAATCTAATGATAAATCTTCAGGTGGCCTATTAATTTTTTTATAGCTATCTTCAAAGATTGCATCTAATGATGGAACAATAAGATCAGCTTTTTTTAAATCTGATATAACATCATCACGGTGCAGTAGAGTTGAGTTCGTTAGAACTGCTACCCGAATATTTAAAGCACTTTTGATTTTATCTATGATCGTGCCTAGTTCGCTATGTAAAGTTGGTTCTCCTTCTCCTGAAAAAGTTATATAATCTAAATCATTTGTAGCAGTACTTTTTATTTCGTCTATAACGTCTTTTGTTGGTGCGTATTCTCTTCTTTCTAGGGTTAACGTTCTTGTTGGCACGGCCTCTTCACAGTAAACGCAATCAAAGCTACACACTCTATTTGGTGTTACATTTACTCCTAAGGATAATCCAAGCCTTCTAGAGTGTACAGGTCCGTAAATATATCCCAATTTAAAAAGCCTCCTATCAATAAATATTTTAATCTAATGACTATTTTTTGACTATACTTTTATTTTAAATTATTATTTATTTTTTTTCATCTATTTAATTTTATTAATAATGAAAAAGTTACTGTAGAAATAGGAAGAATATAAAGGTATAATGGATTATGTGAAATATAGGGCTGCATAATTGTGCAGCCTTTTAATTGATCTAGCAAAAAGAAGGAGTGTGTGTAAATAATGGAAGAATTCAAAGGTGGACTAAAAGAAAAAGTAATGATTACAGATAGAAAAAAGTTTACAAAGATATTTGATCTTAATAACGAATTCGTACAACTTCCTACAGGTAATATGAACTGTGAAGAACTTAGAAGTATGGAAAAAGGCAGTTCTTTCGTCTTGAATGGCAGGGAATATATAATTCTTGATTGTGACCTTCAGGATTATATTATGAAAAAACTAACAAGGAAAACTCAAATAATTTATCCTAAAGATGCAGGATACATACTTATAAAGCTAGATATTTTTCCAGGAAAAATTGTAGGTGAAGCTGGGACAGGTTCTGCTGCTTTAACAAATATTTTCTCTAGAGCTGTTGGTAATGATGGCAAAGTAATTACTTTTGAAAGAAGAGAAGATTTTAAAAAAATAATCTCTAAGAACTTAGCTGGTGCCAGGGTATTTGATAATGTTGAAGTTATAAATACTTCTCTTGTAGAGGCTAGCGAAATAGATGTTGAATTTGATGCTTTTTTTCTGGATGTAAGAGAACCCTGGAATGTATTAGATCAAGTCTACAAAGTTCTAAAACCTTCTGGGCATTTAGGCATATTTGTACCAACAACAAACCAAATAGAAGATACTCTAAAAGGTTTGGACAAAGATAAATTCTATCTTGTTGAAGTGACAGAAATTATGATTCGAAAGTACAAGGATAATTCGGATAGAATCCGCCCGGAGGATACGATGATTGGTCATACCGGGTACTTAATCTTTGCAAGAAAACTTGCTTAAACCATCTCCTCGTTCAAACCATTTCAATGAAGCTTTCTAGCCTTGTACGCAGCTGACCTTCAGAAAATTTACCTTTATCAACACAGTCGCTGTCTATAGATAAGAATGGGATATTATCTTTCTGTAATATTTTTTTCAAGTTATAAACAGCTCCAATGGTTGGATGACACCCCCAGTGGGAAAAGTGGATTATACCATCAGAGTTATAATCCTCGACCATTTGTTTTAAGGAGTCAGCTCGTTTTTCAATAGGGCCAACCATGGGATTTGATAAAACCTTTTCTGCCAGGCTCAAATAAGGTTTTCCAGGGTCTAACTCTGGCCAGTAAACATAATTCATCTCTTCAAATACAACTTTAGCATTTAATTCTTCAAGAATTTCAAACAAGTTATTTTTGTAAAAAGGTCTTAAATGTGACCAAATAATTTTTAGAGAACCATTTAGTTCTTCGTCTACATTATTTCTTGTAATTTGATAGTTTTCGTCTTTGGCTGGAGCAATTAATTCCCTGGTTAAGGTCCTAAAGACTTCAGGAGTTTTTGGATGGCCTTGTCCCAAAAAATGCAGTAGTACCAAAGTAATTGCATTTTCGCCAGATAGATATTTGGTAGGATTTTTGCGTGCCTCATAGAATTCTAGCTGTGCCTTTCTTGCTTTGTTAGAAATATGAATTTTTTCTTCGAGGCTTTCTTCGATTAAATTATTACCGGTGATTTTTTCAATTTCCTGGGTTATTTCTTTTAGTTGCGATGCAACATATTCTTTTGCTTTTTTATCACTTGTAACAGGAACATCCAAAATATAATAAGGTTTGTCATATATTTCTGCAAGATAGCGAAATAATTGTGGGGCTCCGTCACATAGGTGAGAACTTGCCAGGAAAACATCTGGAATAGGGAAATAATCTTCAAAGGCTCCTGTTGCCGCTACACGGTGAAATGAACAACCATCAGGAGATATTTCTTCCTGCTCTGCTTTTTTTAGTAATGAAGGAGATATATCCAGTGAAGTTGCTGTAGCAGCTGCAACTTCTGGCGAAAAAGGCACAAAATCAAAAGCATGTATTAATTCGTCAGGAAAAAACGCAGAGGTGAAAGCGACTCTTTTTTCTTGACGATATGCAGATGCAGTTAGATCTAGCATCATATTAGTAACCTCTTGTATTCCTTTAAAAGGAAATTCCCCGTGTTTAACAAAGAAAAAATTAGCTAGCTCATATGTTCTAGGGGAAGATAGTAATTTTCTACTAAGATTTTCGCCTAATTTATTTTTAAAATGTTTAATGGGATCCATTAAGCTTAAATACCTCCTGTTGCTAATCTATTTAAATGAATTTTTACTCAATCATTTCCAAAAAGGCATCTAATCTAGTCTTAAACTGACCGGATTCTTGTTCTTCTAACTCGGTGTTGATTTTTAAGATAGGTATTTTATTATTGTAAGTATGTTGAATTAGGTTTTTTAATCTGAGATATTCGTAATTGCTAAAATCACAAAAGCTTAATTTGTGATAAATAACAGCTTTTATATTATAATTATTTAGCAATGAACTAAATATTTCTGTCCTTTCATTACTAGAAGAAAATATTCTGGGACAGGATGGTTTATTTAGATAAATGGAAGCTAAATAATAGAGCAAATCATCTAAATTTTGGGCTGTATTATAAATGTCTGTCAAATTGCTTGTCCTCTGGCTAACTAAATACCTGTTACTTAGACAGTTATCCATAATAATTTCTTCTTCTATTTCATTACTTATCATGTTTAAAAGACTTTTGGATGGAAGGGCTCCCTCTAATAAAATATAGTCGTTGCTATCTTCATTTTTATATTTATCATTTTCATCTTCTACTTTTTCTGCAGATAATGCTGAAAAATTTGTATTTTCTAACCTGGAGTTAAAGCCACACCTATCTGAATAATATAGGTCATCAAAAAAGTCAAAAACATCTGTTGAATAATCTGAAGCTATTTTTAGTGGAAAAGCGAGGTTTAGATGCGGCCAGTTATTTTTTAAGATCTCTGCTGTTTTATGATACAATTTAATAGTTTCTGCTAAGCTTTCAGTTGTAACATTACCATTTATATTTTCTAGGAATATTTTTAGATTTTTAATTTGAAAAGCAAAGTATTCGCATGCTGCTTTTGTATTTAGCCGGGGTACATGTAAAAGATGTACGGGCAGATCAAAATTTTCCTTGACCACATTGTATAAATGAAGCATTGCATTACAGGAGTTAGCAACAATTAAACCTTCAAAAGAATTTTTGTCTTGCTCTATTTTTTCAATAATATTTCTTACATAAGGGCAAAAATTAGGAGGAAGGTATTTATCCTTTCTACTACCTTCATTATAAGGAAGGATTCTATGAGGAGTGAACCCGGCTGCATGTATCAGCTCCTCCGGTACATATGTACAAAACCATCCTATTAGATTATTATTTTTTTTCATAACTTTATTACCACTCCTGGTTAAGAGTTTTTTTGGCGAGCTTATTAGCTTTAATAGCTGCTCCTAGAGCACCGACTAATTGGGGTTCTTCAGGGATAAAAATTGAACTATTAAATCTTTCTTCTAAAACTTTAACAATCCCTTTGTTTTTGGCAACACCACCTGTCATAGCAATTGGTTTTTCTAAGTTAATTCTATGTGCAAAACCTTCTGTTCTATCACCAATTGCTTCGGCTAACCCTCTGATTATTTCACCTTTGTCATTTCCTTCTGCTATTAATGATACGACTTCAGATTCGGCAAATACAGCACACATATTACTTATAGGTATACTTTTCTTTACTCTCTCGGCTGTATGGGAAAAATCATCGATGCTAACCTCTAAAGCTTCTGCCATTACTTCTAAGAATCTTCCAGTACCTGCCGCGCATTTGTCATTCATTACAAAATCTTCAACATTTCCCTGTTCGTCTAATTTTATTGCTTTACTGTCTTGCCCTCCGATATCTATTACAGTTTTTATTCGTGGGTTTAAATAATTGATGCCAAGAGCGTGACAGGTTATTTCGGTTACCTGCTTGTTAGCAAAGGGCGCACTTATCCTACCATAGCCGGTAGCTACAATATACTTGACTTCTGAAGGACTGGTGCTTGTCTTATCTAGAATATCATCGTATACTTTTTTGGCAGTGTTTTTGCTGTTCGCTCCTGTGGTAGTGATATTGTAGTCAACTATTTCACTGTCTTTTAAAATTACTGCCTCTGTTGACAAAGATCCAATGTCAATACCAGCTACTATCATTACTTTATCACCTCGATTAGGTTATATATAGTAGATTATCATATTTCTTTAAAAGGTGTCAAAATCAACATGTGTCCCGTTATGCAGGAAAAGGGCTATATTGACACTTTTATGTATATTATGGTAATATGAAGCAAAAATTCATAATAGTTCATTTATTTATATATTAATAAGATAAAGTTTAATATTAAACTTTAATTTGAAGGGAGAGGATAATGATGCTAAACTCAGAAGGAGCAAAGCGCTTTTTAGGAGAAAAGATTTTTAATCAGGCACTTAATTATCTAGAAAAAGATCCTGTGAACAATCTTGATAAAATTTTTGACTTGCTGACTAAAGCTCCCCTTGCTCCAAGGCATCGACAGCAAATTAAAGGTGTTAAAGTAGCATTCAATAATAATCCCGCAATTAAAGAGTATGTAGAGAGGATTTTTAATAATATAGATATGGAAGTGGCAAAAGTTCTTGCCATGAACTTTTTTATCAATGCAACTTTTATTGGGGTACCTAAGCAGATGCAGTTATCAGAAAAACTTGGTTATTCTGTGCCATTTGCCTTTTTGATTGACCCCACTAGTAAATGTAATTTGAACTGTGAAGGATGCTGGGCGGGCAAGTATGAAGACCATAATTCTTTAAGCTTCGAAGATGTAGATAGACTGATAACAGAAGGAAAAGAACTTGGGATGTATTTCGTAGCTATGTCAGGAGGAGAGCCTTTCTTATGGCCGCACTTGTTTGAGTTATGTGAAAAACATAATGATGTAGCATTTATGTTATATACAAATGGTACAATAATTGATAAAGATATTGCTAAAAAGATGAAGGAAGTAAAAAATATTAGTCCCGCAATTAGTATAGAAGGCGACAGGGAAACAACGGACAATAGAAGAGGGAAAGGTACTTATGATAAAATAATGATTGCAATGGATAACTTGAAGGAAGTTGGAGTTCCTTTTGGCTTTAGCGTGACTGTGACAAGACAGAACTGTGAAGAAGTTTTTTCTGATAAATTTGTTGATACAATGATAGAAAAAGGTGCAGTATATGGCTGGTCGTTCCACTATATACCAATTGGAAGTGATCCTGATTTTTCAAGGATGATTACTCCAGAGCAGAGAAGAAAGCTTGTTGATAGGGTTAACCAGATTAGAAATGAGAAACCAATACAGATTGCTGATTTTTGGAATGATGGGCATATAACTGGTGGTTGTATAGCCGGAGCAAGGCGTTATTTCCATATCACAGCAAGTGGCCATGTAGAACCGTGTGCCTTTGTGCACTTCTATAAAGATACTATAGAAGGCAAATCTTTAAAAGAGATACTACAGTCACCGATATTTAGCGCTTATCAAAAAAGACAGCCTTTTAGTGAAAATCTGTATAGGCCCTGTCCGCTGATAGATGCACCTCATGCTTTGAAGGAAATTGTTGAAGAATCAGATGCTATACCTACACATGAAGGTGCTGATGCTGTGTTAAAAGGGGAAGAAGCCAAGAAGATGGAAGAGATAGCAGCAGCATGGGAAAGAGAAGCAGAAAAGATTAAGGAATCAATAGAATAAAATATTATATTTAGAGAGAAGGGGTAATAAAATGAGTAAACGTCCTAGACTTGTAATTGCAGCACCACAAAGCGGAAGTGGTAAAACAACAGTAACTCTGGCTGTTATGAAACGTTTAGTGGATGAAGGATATAATGTTCAGGGTTTTAAAGTTGGGCCTGACTATATTGATACTAGCTATTATCAAGGGATAACATCAAATCCAGGAAGAAACTTAGATTCATGGATGACTTCAAAATACATGGTTAAAGAGTTTTTTCAGGAAGGATCAGAGAAAGCAGATATTTCGGTAATAGAAGGAGTTATGGGTTTATTTGACGGTTATAGTGGCAAGGACGACAGGGGTAGTACAGCCCAGATTGCAAAAGAGCTAAATGCCCCTGTCATTTTGGTAGTAGACGCTAAAAGCCAGGCAAGAAGTGTGGCTGCACTTTTGCATGGCTTTTATCATTTTGACCCAGATGTGGATTTAAAAGGCGTTATTTTTAACAAAGTAGGTAGTGACAGACATTTTACCTACTTAAAAGAAGCGTTATCTTCTACTGATTTGCCTATCGGGATAATTGGTTATTTCCCTAGAGAAGAAAATTTAGTACTTCCAGAAAGACATTTGGGACTAGTACCTTTCCTTGAGCAAAATGAAAGTAAAGAGATAAATACTTTTATGGACTCTCTGTCAAATATCTCGAATAAATACTTAGATTCAGAAAAGCTCGTTAAACTAGCCTATAGTGCGCCAGAGTGGGAGCAGATTCAACCTAATTTTTTTGTTAAAAGAGGATCAGGTAATACAGATAAAAATAATCCAAGTATTGCAAATGACAAAAAAAATGTTGTAACTGTTGCCTATGATAAAGCTTTTAGTTTTTATTACCAGGAAAATTTGGAATGGTTAGAAAAACAGGGACTTAACCTGGTTTATGTTTCTCCTTTGAGGGATGAAAAGTTACCTGAAAACACAAAAAGTTTATATATAGGCGGTGGGTTTCCTGAATTATTCACAAAAGAGTTAAGCGAAAACAAAAATTTCATTGATAGCGTGAGACAATTAGCAGAAAGTGGAGCACCAATTCTAGCAGAGTGTGGTGGCTTAATGTATTTATGTGAAGAGTTAGAGAATATAGAAGGAGACAGCTACGAACTTGTAGGTCTTGTTCCTGCCAAAATTCAAATGAAAGATAAACTTAAAGCCCTTGGATATAGGGAAGGGAAATCAAAGGTAAATAATTTCTTTTTAAATAAAGATGAGGCGGTAAGAGGGCATGAATTTCGTTATTCTGAGATGGTGGCGAAGGATGAAGAATCTTTTCCCTGGGCTTATGAATTAAGCGGTAGATTCGGGACAAGAAAGGAAGGATATTCAAAAGAAAATATCTTAGCAAGCTATTTGCACGTTCATTTGGGTTCTAACCCTGAAGCGGGCTTGAACTGGGTTGAAAGTATCAAAAAAAATTGATTCAGGTGAAAAAAAACTTCCTTTATAGTGTATCAATGTGGTATACTCTTTCTGATATTTACTAGAAAGGAAGTTTTGTTATTGATAATGCCCTTAGTTATTTTATTAATTAATGTTACTTATGTTTCTTTATTAACAGTTCGTACAATGCTAACTCTAAAAGGACAAACTTACCCTGCAGCAGCAGTCAGTGCCTTTGAGGTTTTGATGTTTGTTCTTGGCTTAGGTCTTGTCATGGATAATCTTGGAGAGATTCAAAATTTAGCAGCTTATGCTATTGGTTTTGCTTTAGGTATAATAGTTGGAGCAAAAATAGAAAGTAAGCTTGCTCTAGGATATGCTACGGTCAAGGTGATAAGCAAATATTACAATTGTAACTTTCCTCAATACTTAAGAAAAGAAGGTTTTGGGGTTACCTCCTGGGTAGCAAAAGGAGGAGCCGGTAAGAGACTTGTCATGGAGGTACTTACATCTAGGAAGGATCAGCATGATTTATATAATTATGTATTAGCCTTTGATCCTAATGCATTTATTATATCTCACGAACCTCAACACTTTAGAGGTGGTTTTTGGCTTAATAATTTGAAAAAATATGCAAAAAAACACGGTAAAAACTTCAATTATCCAGAGGATAACTTCCCTGATATTGATGAGGAAGTAGTAGAGCAGATACAAGAGGATAGTGATTACATAGATGAAGAAGTGGTTAAAAATTATAATGAGGGAACTGCTGTCTCAGATGTATCAGAGGAAACTGTAGTGTCAGATTGTGAGAATAAACAGAATTAAGATTAATAAAAAAGGCTACTAAATAGCCTTTTTTATTAAATAACTCTGTTATGTTCATTTTGTTGGCAATACAATAGTACCTATCTGCTGCAGGCGTATCGCAAAGCTTGTTTATGGTAGTAGGCAGGTGTTTTTGATTTAATCTTTTGAAGAAGCGATTCTTAAGAGAGCATTAACTGCGGCAGAAGCAATTGGGCTTCCGCCTTTGAACCCTTGTACAGTTATACTAGATAGATTTTCATTTAGAAGAGCTTCTTTTGACTCTTTAGCTCCAATAAAACCTACAGGGACACCGATAATTAAAGCTGGCGTGATATTTTTTTTATTAAACATATCTAAAACTGCAAACAGTGCAGTTGGTGCATTTCCTATAGCTATAATTTGATTATTAAGAAAATCATCAAAGGTATACATTGCAGAAGCTGATCTGGTCTTACCTGTGTCTTCGGATATTTTATGTGTCTCAGGGTCATTTACCTTACACAAAACATCCCCGCCAAAATTTGAAAGGCGTTTTTTATCTATACCGGTCTTAACCATGTTTACATCAGTGATTATACTGCACCCATTTTTTAATGCTTCTACACCTTTATCAACAGCATCTTTAGAAAAAGTTATGTCATTTCCTATTTCTAAATCACCAGTTGTATGAATAATTCGTTTTACAATTGGTAGTTCTTCCCTTGCAAAGTTTGTTAGGTCCACGTTTTTTTCGATAAATTTCATACTTTCCTTTTCTATTTCTGCAGGCTTTAGATTATTTTCATATGCGGCCATCCTGTTATATTCTCCTTTCCCTTGAATTCCCTTTAATTTTTAGAGTTTTCGGCTCTTTCTTTTAAGATAGGAACTAAACGTTCGTCTGCACCTATAGGGTCAGCTATTTGAAATGAAGTACTAGGGTATTTTTCTTTTAATTCATCAATTTTTTTGGGGATATCTTTTGTAAGATGTATACCTGGAAATAAAAAAACGGGTACCACAGTTATGTTGTTTACTTCTGTTTTCGAAATCTCTTCTATTGTGTCTTCAAGGGTTGGAGAGGTAAACTGTAAAAATGATGAATAAATTGGATGTTCACTTTCCTTTTCAAGCATTTTAGCAAGGTCTTTTAAGATATTGTTTGCATCTTCCTTTTTACTCCCGTGTCCTAATAATACTATTGCTTTTTCCTGAGCTTTTGTCATTTTGATAATTCCTCCTTATAAATGATAATTAAGTAATGTTTGAAATCCAATCTAAGATTTCTTCTTTTGAGTGAGTAGTTAAAATATCTTTATAAACTGGCCTGTCTATTATAACAATATTTATATCGAGGTCTAGTGCTGCATGAATTTTTTCTGGAGTACCACCAGACTCTCCGCTGTCCTTGGTAACAATTACTGATATATTATAATTTTCTATTATAGCTTTATTTAGGTTATAATTTAAAGGTCCTTTTATTGCAATTATTTCATCTGGAGTAAGTCCTAGTTCTTGGCATTTTATAATACTATCTTTTTCTGGCAAGATTCTGGCATATAATTTTGGTTGGAAAGTGTATTCATCTTTATTATAGTTTTTATTAGTTAATAATGAGTTTCTAATCGTGACGAATGGTTCTAAGTTATTACTTCCAGTTGTCAAAAGCACCCTGTCACCAAGTGAAAAAGCCTTTTTCGCAGCTTCATCAAAATCTTTGACGTAGGATATATTTTCCTTTGCTTTTTGACCTTGCAGTTTTGTCCTTGGTCTTTCAAAGCGTATTAAAGGAATATCGCATTTGTCACAGGCGGCTTTGGTATTGGATGTTACGTTTATTGAATATGGATGACTTGCATCTATTACAGCTTTAATGTTGTTATCTTCTAAGATTTTGTGCATTTTGTCGCCACAAAGCCTTGAACGGAAAGGCTTTAAGCCGTGTTTTGTGATTAAGTCTTTTCCGTATGAAGTGGCAGCGCTAATATAAATATTATATCCTTTTTCCTCTAGGAAACTCCCTAAGATTATTGAATCTTCAGTGCCTCCTATGATAAGGATCATATTTTATAACCCCTTGGAGTTATAAATTTGTCTAGTTCTATATAACTCTGAGAATTTCCTATTATTACAGTCGAGAGCATATCTACTTCGTCATAAGGTATTTGGCTAAGAGTAGTCAAAATAGCTCTTTCATTAGGACGTTTGCAATTTTTGACAATCCCAACCGGTGTATCATGGCTTTTTAATTCTAATAATAACTCAATAATAGTTTGAAATTGGACCTGTCTTTGGTTGCTTTTGGGGTTGTAAAGGGTTATAACAAAATCACCTTCTGCTGCTTTTTTTACCCTGTTTTTTATAACGTCGAAGGGTGTTAACAGATCACTTAAACTTATCGTTACATAGTCATGCATGAGAGGTGCTCCAAGTACAGATGCAGATGCGTTTGAAGCGGTAAGGCCTGGAATAACCTCAACATCTATATTGTAATGTTTACTAAGCTCTAAAATAGGCCCTGCCATACCATAAACACCAGGGTCACCACTAGAGACAACAGCTACTTTTTTTCCTTCAGAAGCAGTGTTAAGAGCTTTTTTGGCTCTTTCTATTTCTTTTTTCATCCCAAACTCCAAAAACTTCTTATCGCTAGTATCAAATTCAAAATTCTTGACCAGTTTTATATACGTTTTGTAACCGATTATAATTTCAGCTTTTTGTAGTGCATTCTTTGCTTCTATGGTTAGTGTGTGCTCTCCTCCGGGTCCAAGGCCCACAACGGCCAGGGAACCCTTGCTAGAGCTGTCGTTACATTCCTGGATTTGGATATCGTTTTCTTCATGATTACTGTACCTTTTTTCTGAGCTGCTTTTTTGGCTGCCGGTTCGCAAACTCCACCAACTCCTATTATTTTATTTACAAATTTTGAATTTGTATATTCTGTTTGATAATCAGTTAACTCATCAGGTTCATAAAAAAATAAAGGTAGATTAAGATAGCGTGCTGCTTTTATCAGTCCAAACTCGCATCTTTTTTGTTTTACACTTGCGATTGCCCTAAGTGACTTGCTAGATATATTTACCTTATTTAGTACATTATCTAGGTGTTCTAAGATCTCTTCAAAAGAGCTCCCTTTTCTACAACCTATCCCTGCTACGACACTTTTTGGTCTAAGGCAGAGTGTGTATGGGTGTGCAGGGTTTATTTTATCTGAGAGCACTACTTCAGGGATGTTTTTAGGAATGTTCTCTTTTGTATTGTCTGTATTTTTATAATCTGCTATGTCTTCACTTAAAAGGGTCTCTAATGTAAAATCAGAATATAATTCTGACTCTTTTTCTAGCTCTTCTTTGAAAGGTGAATCAATCTTCCAAATTATTTTTTCGCCCTTTATTATCTTTGAATTTATATCTAACAGCACTTTTCTGTTGTTATTATAATATTCTGGTGTCAAATTCCATCTACTTGCTAAATAATCAGGTGTCAATAAACCTTTTAGATCACTTGTTGTTGTGATTACAGGGGTAGCTCCAAGGGTTCTGGCGATTTTTTCTGTTAGGATATTAGCACCGCCAAGATGACCGGATATCATACTAATGGCAAACTTTCCTTCTGTATCAACTACAACTACTGCGGGATCATTATACTTATCTACTAAAAAGGGTGCCACTTTTCTAATAGCTATCCCCATTGCTCCTACTATAATTATCTGACGGTAACTTTTGAAAGCTAGTTCTAAAGCTTTGTCTAAAGAAAAAAATAAACTTGATTTTGGAAAAACATTATGAATCTTTTTTGCTATCTCAAAAGCCTGCTTGCCAGGGGCAAATATGGCGGGTCCTAACTGCCTATAATTCATGGCTCTTACTCCTTTGAATGACTTTTTGCACCAGAATCAATTATTAGTTTTATTTCTGTAACCGTGTTCAAAATCTGGATGATATAGTTTTGAATCCTTATAAGCGTTTTTATCTGCGTCTAATACTTCTCCTACCATAATTAAAGCGGTTTTTTCTATTTTAGCTTCTTTAACTTTTTCTTCAATGTTACTCAAAGTTCCCTTAATAATTTTTTCTTCTGGCCAGGTGGCTTTATATATTACTGCAGTAGGGGTAGCGTCTGTCATGCCGCCTTCTTTTAGCTCTTCAACTACCTTGCCAACATCTTGTATACTTAAGTATAAGCATAGTGTTGCATTGTGAGCGGCCAAATCTTTTAGGTCTTCTTCATTAGAATGTGAAGTTTTCCCTTTGACCCTTGTCAAAATCACAGTCTGGGTTATATCGGGTAGTGTAAGCTGACGTCCTAGACTTGCTGCACTTCCCTGAAAGGCGCTTATGCCTGGTATTACTTTAGTTTCTATATCTTTTTCATACAGAGCATCTTGCTGTTCCTGGATTGCTCCGTAGAGGGAAGGGTCGCCTGTATGCAATCTGACAACCATTTTACCATCAAACACATATTCAGTAATAAGCTCAACTACTTCATCTTTTGTCATATTGGCACTGTCATAAGTTTTACAGCTATCTTTTTTTACATTTAACAGCTCAGTGTTAATTAGTGAGCCGGTATAGACTATAAGGTCAGCATTTTGAAGGAGTTTATCACCTTTTTTGGTGATTAAATCAGGATCTCCAGGACCTGCACCGACAAAATAAACCGGATATCTGCGATTGTCTTTATTTTCTTTTTGCAATCTGATCACCTGCCATATTTGGTATTCTTGGATTTACTATTATAGTGGAAAAATAATCTATCTTTTCACCTTTTAGGTCTTCAAGATTTGTAATAATGGTTTCTTGATCTTGTCCTAACCTTGACATCAAAACTGCTTCGTGAGCTCTATCTGCTTCTATTAATTGACTTAACAGTCCTTCAAAATTTGAAGAAACTTTCATAAATACTATTGTCTCGTAGTTTAACAGTTCATTTTGGTAGGTGCTATCTTTTTCTACAGGTATTACAATAACCTTTTCATCTCCTAACACCAGGGGAAGGTTAATCCTACTGCTGATTGCGCTAAAAGAATAAATCCCCGGGATAGTTTCTACAGGATAGTTAGGATAGTTGTCACTTATTATTTCAAGGAGATAACCGTAGGTACTATAAAGAGTAGGGTCACCTAATGTAATTATAGAAACAGTTTTGTTTTTATTTAACTTGTCAATTATTATATCGACTGCTTTATCCCAATATGCTTTAAGTTCGTCTTTATTTCGTTTCATGGGGAATATTAGATCTTCAGTTTCTGGCATTTTGTCAGTACAGCTAAACTCTTCAAAAGCCTTTTTTGTTATATCATAAGCAAGGCTGTCCTTTTCAGGGGTTGCTTTGGGGATAAATAATACATCACTTTCCTCCAAAGCTTTTAATGCTTTTAGAGTTAAAAGTCCTGGCTCACCAGGCCCAATACCTATTCCATATAATTTAGCTGTGGAGTTTTTTGAACTGGTTTCACTATTCATTGTTTTTTCACCTCAAAAATTATCGTTTTCCAAGAATTTAAGACTATTAACAAATCAAAAAAATTTTGTTTCATATTAACTTTTGCACTAAGATCAAGTTTAGCTGCATACTATTAGCGAACTTTTAATTTGTATGCTTTTTACAAATCCTAGTGAGCGTTGGTATGCAGCTAAACGCTTTTTGTGGCTGTAATTATAGAAACAGGATTCTTACTTTTCCATAGTGATACGGCTCCGAGGCTTTCAAGATTATTAACCTGTAGGCTTGTAACGTCTATGGTCCAGTTTTTGTTATTTTTTAAATAATTATAAGCCTTTTCAAAAGTTTCAAAGGCAATTGTAGGTATAACAACAGCACCTTCAAATTTATTTTGCTCTTCTAAATAATTAATAATTTCGATTATCTTTTTGTCACTACCACCGATTACAACTCTATCAGGGTTTGGCAGTTCTTTTAATACTTCCGGTGCTTTCCCTCTGATGGGTATAACCTGGGGGCAATTAAATTTTTCTATATTTTTTTTGATTAATTTTACTGCTTCATCCTTGTGATCGATAGCATAAACAGCTCCGCTGGTTCCGATGTTTAATGCTCCCTGTATAGATATAGAACCTGTACCGGCTCCGATATCCCAAATAGTTGCTCCTTTGAAAAGATTTAACTTGGCAAGGATTATAGTTCTTATCTCTTCTTTTGTCATAGGAACTTTTTCTCTGATAAATTCGCTATCCTTGATCATTATGTTTGTATAAGAACCATCAATGTTATCATTATTATTAACTTTAGAATGATTTCTAGCATTGCTGGTAGAGCAACTATTAGTAAAGACTAAGAGACAATCTTTTTTTGGTGAATAGCTATCAAGATTTTTTATAGTAGTTTTTAAAACTTCTTCTTCTGGAAGGGTAAGATTTGCACAGATTGCCACTTCCTGATCTTCTGGGATATTGTTTTGAAGAAGTTTTTCTTTAAGCTCGTGAGTATCAAGGTTACCCAAAAGAACGCAGGTCTTATCTTGATTTCGTAAATGTTGACAAAGTTTAGAAAGATTTTCGCTTCTGCCGTGAAGGCTTAAGATTACCCCGTCATGCCATATTTCATTTAATCTTGCAAAAGCCACCTGAATCGAGCTAATCCCGGGGATAATATTGAAACTTTCCCCGGGGAATTTCTTTTTTAATAGGGATAATAAACTATAAAAACCGGGATCTCCGGTAAGTAAAATAGTAGCTTCTAAACCTTTATTAAAAACCTTTTCCTCTAAAAAATCAATGACTTCATTTAAATTTTTATCAAAAATAAATTTTTCTTTAGGGTTTGAGTTAATTTTATCAGAAATAATAGCGGTTTTTTCGCTAGCTACAATTATACTTGCATTTTCTATTTTGGTTTTAGCGATAGGAAGGAGGTAGTCTTCACTTCCTGTTCCACATCCTACTATGTTTATTTGTCCCATTTCCATCCCTCTTTTTCACATATAGTTTTAGCTTTTTGGCTGGCTGCAAGTATATTACCACTTCTATCCGTTAAAATAGCGCCAACATTTAAGTCATTTTTTACCAACTCTTCACAGTTGGCTGTTATTTTTTCTGCGATGGAGTTAAGAATTTTGCCAGTATCAGTGTCATTATTGCCTTCGTCATCATCTTTTAAAAAGCTTAGCATCTCTTCGGTGGTATTAGAGTGATATAGTCTTTCTATAAGTTTTTGGCTTGCCCCGTTTAGTGCAGAGTGGGTAATAAAAACTTCTTTTCTTGCATCAGCCATCCTACTGTGAGTTTGATAGATTCCGGCTGCAATCTTACTTAGTTTGCCAATATGGCCAAATAGCAAGATATCGCTGTCATCATCTAATATTTCAGTAGCTGATGATAACATGTATCCAACAAAATTACCAATGAATACAATGTTTTCTTCAGGTATGTTTATAGCTTTAGCATTATTTTCACCGATTTTGCCCGGTGTGAAGACAGCAGTGCTTAAGTTTTGTGCTTTTATCTGATGCAGCTGCATGTATAACGAGTCCCTGTAGGCTTCAGTAGACATAGGTTCTACAATACCTGTCGTTCCAAGGATTGATATACCGTCCATTATACCTAATTTTTCGTTTAGGGTTTTTTTGGCTATTTTATCGCCACCTGGCACCCATATAGTTACTTTTGCACCATTATCTAATGGGAGAATTTCTTTTAAGTTGTCTTCTATCATTTTTTTAGGTCCAGGATTAATAGCTGCATCACCTTTTTTTGCCGGAAGTCCTGGTTTAGTTACTGTTCCTACTCCATGTCCGCCTTCTATTTCGACTTCCCCAGTTTTATATGTCAGTTCTACCTCTGCCATAATCATAAGATTATGAGTGACATCAGGGTCATCTCCACCATCTTTTCTAACACCGCAGTGGAATGTGTTATCTCTTGATGGAGGAGCTATACTGCTGCAGGCGATGTCAATTTTTAAGTTTTGGCCGTTTAAAGTTTTTATTTGTACCTCACCTGGACATTTGTGATTTATTAAAGAATATAGAGCGCCTTTAGCTGCTGCACATGCTGTACTTCCTGTAGTAAAGCCTTTTTTTAGGTTGCCTGATTTTTTCTCTGGTGTTTTTTTTGCTTTAGGGCTTTCGCTGTAGAACTTTTTGATCTTAGCGTTTTCTTTTAACAGCTCATCCTTGGCCTGTCCAATTGTAAGGGGTAGTGTACTTTCTAAACCTTGTTCAGATTGAATAATCTCATATAGATGAGAGATTCTTGGCAGTCTTAACCCGGCTTTTCTTAGGGTGTTTTTAGTTTTGGGATTGATTACATCTTTTAGAGGGCCTTGTTTCTTAACTTCTCCTTCTTGTAAAATAATTAGCTCATCAGCTGCTAAAGGAATTAAATCTACATCCTGAGTTGCCATAAAAATAGTGATTTGTCTTTCTTTATTTAATCTTTTAAAAAGCTTTAGAAGGTTTGAAGCTGTCATCGGGTCAAGACCTGCAGTAGGTTCGTCAAGTAACAACAATTCGGGGTCCATGGCTAGGACCCCTGCAAGAGCTACACGTTTTTTTTGGCCAAAACTTAATTGATCGATACTTCTATTTTTGAGGTCTAGGGCGCCGACCTGCCCAAGGGCTTTATTGGCTTTGCTTTTTGCTTCTTCAGGTGATAGTCCGCTGTTAAGGGGACCAAATGCTACATCTTCTAAAACATTGTTGACAAATAACTGATCTTCGGGATTTTGAAAAACCATCCCGATTATACTATAGAGTTCTTCATCTTTATAATCGTTAAGTTCTCTGCCATTTAGTAATATGTTGCCATCGGATGCTTTTTTTAACGGAGTTAATCTTGAGATTATATTTAACAAAGTAGATTTACCGGATCCATTAACCCCCAAAAGTCCGTAAAATTTGCCTTTGCCAATTGTTAAATTGATATCTTTTAATGCTTGGATATTACCTGGATAGGTATATGAGATTTTTTTTAGTTCTAATTCCATAATTAACTACACCTCTGTATTACATTATAATAAAATTTGTATTAGATCGGTTATGAACATGTGACCTAGATAAATGCTTCCTACTATAGTAAAAAACGAAATAAATATTATTGAAAGAAAATAAAAATCATTAAGGTTATAATTTGGAAAGGGTAAGTAAAACAGTTTTTCTTTATATCCTCTGACTTTTAATGCCGCATCAGTTCTTAAAGCCTGATCAAATGCCTTTAAAAAAAGTGTGCCAGCCAAAGTTATTGTAGACTTGGCAGACCTTAAGAAGCTGGTATAGCCAAGACGTGTCTTTTGAGCTTTTTGTACTTTTTTTATCTCGTCTTTTAAGTAAATAAGATAACGAGTTGAAAAATTAAATATGTCAATTATCTCATGAGGAACTCTAAAATGCTTAAAGAGCCCAACAAGCTCGGCTTTTGATGTAACAAGACAAAAAAACCATAAGATTGATGCAAGCAGTATAATCCTCAAAAAAATAGATAAGCCAAAATTTAAACCTTCGTAAGTTGCGATCAAGTCAAAACCTACAAATGGCAGCTCAAAACTGAATATCTCGGCTCCTTTTCTGGTGAATAGATTAAATATAAAAAGGAAAAAGCCCATACTGCCAGGTACTATAAATCTTAACAGGGCAGCTTTGACTGTAGTAACGGTCTTGTCATGCTCTATGTTTAATAGAAATAAGAAGATACACATCCCTAACAGTAAAAATAATAACTGGACAGGTAATGATATTATAAATGCTATTGTAAATAAAACTGCAGAAAAAGCAAATTTGTTTAGAGGATGGAGCGATGTGAAAGCCAGTTTGGGTCTAATATAATTCTGGCTTAAAATCTTAATCATTGACTAATCACCTCTATGTGAAATGTTAAGTTTAGGTCAGTTTGGTCCAACTTATTGGTAGCTTTTCTAATTGTGTTTTAACGGATCAATAATAGATACAGGTCTTAGGTGTTCGAAAATCTGCGGCCTTCTTGACATAAGAAATTTTAAAACTCCGACTGTAATTATACCTTCAACAATTGCAAAAGGAACCTGGGTTGGAGCATATGCTATGGCAGCAGTTGCCCATGCTGTACTAAAGGCAGCTTCATGGACTTCTGAGAGAGCTATTTGAGTAGAGGAAATAGCATACACAATTATACTTCCCAAAAAACCAGCCAACCAGGTTGTAGCTATAAAAAAGAAATTAGAATTTTTGTAGTTTATTTTGTCTGAGTAATAAAATATAGCCCAGCCAAAAAATCCGCCAAACCAGGTGGCAAAAGTGTTAGCGCCGAGGGTTGTTAAACCTCCATGAGAGAAAAATAAAGCCTGGATAAACAATGATAGAAAAATGATTATGGGTAATAATTTTGGCCCGATAATAAAAGCTATTATCGCAGCTCCCACCATGTGTGCACTGCTTCCAATTACAGGTATAGGAAAATGTATCGTTGAGATTACAAAAGATACTGCGGTCAATAGGCCCAAGATACCTTTAATGCCCGGAATATCTTTGGCTTTGTTTCTAAAAGCCATTACTGCCGTTATAAGAGATCCTCCAGTTAGAGCCCACCAACTAGCAGCTTGTGTTATGCCCATTGCACCATCAGGTAAATGCATTATAACTTCCTCCTCTAGTGTTGTTAATTTTATTATTAGGCAAAATAAAAATCCCAGCCTTCTAGGAAGAAGCTGGGTACCCGGCTGTACTATGTCTTATTATTACTAACTGCGTTCTAAGCTACAGTTAGTCTAGACAGTCCAGCGTGGGTACTCTGCCTTTATCCTCGAAGGCTATTAGAGTACCGGCCTCAGGGCAGGTTTCCTGGCTTATGGCCCAAGTAAGGTGTTATAGCCTTCCCGGGAAAGAAACTTTCCAGTGGCTAAAACACGATAATTTGGCCAATTACAGTGGCGGGACCGCTCAGGATTTTCACCTGATTCCCTTTTAACCATTAGTAATGGCACCCTGAGGTAAAACTCGTATTTATATTGCTTTTATATAACTATACCATAAGAAGGTTTGGTGGGCAAGTGAAAGTTAGAAGTGATAACCCAAAACAAAAGTGCTAGGAAATTTGTGTATGGTTAATATATATTTATAAATATGGCAAAAAAATTCGGTTTATGATATAGTGTTTTAAGGATACTCGGACGTTCGTAGTTCGAGTAAGCTAGATTTTTGATGTTGAATTTTCGTGTTAAAGGAGAATTTCATGTCTAAACTTATTTTGGTAACAGGTGGAGCTCGCTCAGGGAAAAGTGATTATGCTGAACAACTAGCCAAAGAATCTCCTTTGCCTGTGTCATATGTAGCTACTGCTGAGCCGCATGATGAGGAGATGAAAAGAAGAATAGAAGTTCACAGAGAAAGAAGGCCTATAGATTGGGAAACAATTGAGGAGCCTTTATATCTTTTTCATAGGTTTAATTCTTTATGTAAAAAAAAGCAACTAATTTTGGTTGACTGTGTAACCGTTTATCTTTCAAATAAACTTATGAAATACTGGGATAAGTGGGATGAAAGATTTGAAACTTTTGTGCTAGAAGAATTCAAAAAAATGATTGATATTATAAAAAAAAATGAAGCAGAAACTATCTTTGTTACCAATGAAGTTGGTTTTGGTTTGGTGCCTGAACACAAAATGGGTAGGGTTTTCAGAGATCTTGCAGGTCGTGCCAATCGTATAATTGCTGAGTCCTCTGATGAAGTATATTTAGTTATTTCAGGGATACCTACGCAGATAAAATAGGAGGGGGCAACAATTTTTTCACCTGTATTGATAACTGGAGCTTTTTTGCTTGACTTACTTATAGGAGATCCTTTTGGAAGGTATCACCCGGTTTGTTTGATTGGAATTTTAATTGACAAGCTTAAAGATCTAGCTTTTAAAATATTTAAAACACCAACCAGCTTAAAAGCTGGCGGAGTTGTATTGGCACTCATCGTAATATTTATAACCTACTATGTATCAGTTCTGTTGGTGAGTATAGGCTGGTGGGTTGAACTTTTACTTCTTTATTTTTGTATTTCTATTAAAAGTTTGACCTATCATTTAAAAGATGTATTAGATCCTCTTATGCATGGGGATTTGGATAGTGCAAGAAAAGCAGTTGGTAAAGTTGTAGGTAGGGATGTTTCAAGGCTAAATGATAGTGAAGTATCAAGGGCAGGAATTGAGACGGCTGCTGAGAGTTTTGGAGATGGTATTATGGCGCCCCTTTTTTTTGGAGCTATTGGTGGGGCTCCCCTCGCTATGACATATAAAGCTGTCAACACCTTGGACTCTATGATTGGGTACAAATTTTTGCCTTATAGAGATTTAGGTTATTTTTCTGCTAAACTTGATGATGTTTTAAATTATATCCCTGCAAGATTATCGGCATATATATTCCTTTTGGTTGGAAGGCTAAAAAAGTTAAATTATAAAAAAGCGGTTTCATTAAGAAAAAAAGATGCCAGTAAACATCCAAGTCCAAATGCTGGCCAATCAGAAAGTGTTGTGGCTGGTTTGTTGGAGGTTAGACTTGGAGGTCTTAATTATTATAATGGGGAAGAATCTTTTCGGGCATATATGGGAGAAAACCAAAAGCTTCCAGGACCTCATCATCTAAAAAGTGCAATAAATCTAATAAATATTTCGGCCTGGATGGCCCTGCTATTCTCAGTTGTTTTATCGCTTATTATAAACTATTTGATTTAAATTCATCATGTTCTATTTGTATGGTATGATAAAATATAAACGTCGATTCTCCTGCTTTCTCATCAAGATGTATTACAATTAAAAACAAAACTTTTTTTCATATGACTTTTTGCAGTAAAATTAACATTATAACCAAGGTTAATTACTGGAAGGATGCCAATTATAATGAACTTATTTAAGCAAATAAAGACTTTTTACAAAAGGCTATATTCTGCAATTACACTCCTTACGGTAGTTCCCATGCCTGGATGGCAGTTAGATTTCACAAGGACAACTCATTATTTTCCCTGGGTTGGTGTGATTTTATCTTTTATATATTTGTTTTTGTTCTTGGTTTTAGATGGGCTTGTTTCTCCTTTTATGCTTGCTTTTTTACTGGTACTGTTAGATGGGTTTTTGACAGGTGGGCTTCATTTAGATGGTTTTTCTGATTGGATAGATGGTATATACAGCCGCAAAGAAGGCGATGATTTAAGAGCGGTTTTGAAAGATAGTAATATCGGAGCAATAGGAGCGGCAGGACTTGTTTTTCTGATATTAGGAAAAGTGATATTTTTAAGAGAAGTTTTAATTAGTGAGTTTTCTTTGGTGTGGATTCTTTTTTTCCCGTGGTTTGCGAGAATTCTGATGTATTTAGTGATAGTTTCTTTTCCCTATCCTTCAGGGAAAAAAGGGCTTGGACAAATATGTCAGGAGGACTACAGTATACTTGGTCATCTATGGGCTGTATTGTCCGGAGGGGTACTGCTTTTAGCATTGTATTTTTTCTTTCCAGAAAATTTAACGGGTACAATCTTAACAGAACTTATCATAGCTGCTGTAATATCAGGGAGTTTGACCTATTTATTTATTAAACGTTTATCTATCAAACTTGGTGGGGTAAATGGAGATGGTTATGGTGCCTGCTGTGAATTTTCCCAGGTAATGGTTCTTTTAATGGGAAGTTTTCTTATATAATAAAACTGTACTTTGGTGCAAAAAGTCTACTCACAAAAGTATGATGTTTTATTTGTAATGGTGGTGAATGAATTGTCTATAAACGAAAAATGGGTTTGTCTTAAAGTGCCACTAACCTGTGGAGAATGGGTTCAGGGAAGACTAAACGGTGATGATTTTTTGGTGTCATGTCCTATAGACATTTTTACTAAAATATCTTTGTCGTGTCAAGAAAAAGAAACTCAAGACATTAGTGTCACTGCAAATAGGATAGATCATGATGGCAATGTGACCTATCCTCCTAAGGCCATAAATGCTGTAAAAAAAGTTTGCAGTGAACTGGGGATTAATGGCTTTGATTTTAAACTTGAAATAGAATGTCCTAAACCTGAAGGAAAAGGATTTGCGACTAG
This sequence comes from Natranaerofaba carboxydovora, assembly GCF_022539405.1. Lineage (NCBI taxonomy): Bacteria > Bacillati > Bacillota > Clostridia > Natranaerobiales > Natranaerofabaceae > Natranaerofaba > Natranaerofaba carboxydovora. The sequence continues at coordinate 734,101 of NZ_CP054394.1, forward strand.
CAGTGCAGATGTACTTGGAAGTATTATGGCTGTATTAAAATTATTTAATTTGGACATACCGGCTAGTAAATTTTTTAGAATCGGAGTAGAGATTGAACCAAGTGATAGCATTGGATTTTCTGGATTGTGGAAGATTAATCATAGAATAAATTCTGCTAAACAAATGGCAAACTTTGATCCTGTTTATCTAGGTGAGATCCTCAAGGGTCAGGTTATGGTGATTGACCTGGGTGGAAAAGTTGAAACTATGGAATTTAATCAAAATAAATATTTGACAGACCTTTATGATAAAAATGAAGCGACGAGCTTAAAAGCTTATAATTATATAAAAGAAGGTATAAATAATAGAGACCTTTCTTTGATGGCTAAAGGTTCGACTTTGAGTGCAATCTCTCACCAAAAGATTTTGCCAAAAGCAGAACTAGAATGTATTATTGACAACATAACCACCCTAGAAGCCCTTGGAGTAGTTGTAGCTCATAGCGGGACTCTTGTTGGGATTATATATCCTGAAGAAAAAAAAGATATGACTGATTTTTACTCCTGGCATAGAAAAGAAGGCCCCGGTGAAATAATTGGGAACTACCCGCTAAGAGGTGGAGGTGTAGAATGGATTGGAGGTGGGGTTATTGAAGCCTCATGAACACGGAGGGCAGATTTATCGCTGGGCAAAAGAATTTGAACTTGACCATGAAGAGATTGTTGATTTTAGCGCGAATATTAATCCTTTAGGTCCCCCAGAGAATTTAAAAAAAGAACTAACAAAAGAGTTAGATAATCTTCCTAATTATCCAGAACCAGATGCTTTAGAGCTATGTCATGATATTGCAAATATGCATGGCATCTCAGAAGAAAATATATTGGTGGGTAACGGAGCAAGTGAGTTAATAGATTTGTTTTTTTTGTATAACAAGTTTCAAAAAGCTTTTTTTCCTGCTCCTACTTTTAAAGAGTATGAAAGGGCATGTAGATCAGTAGGGACAGAGGTAGAGAATTTTTATATATATGATAGGCCTTTGAAAGATAGGTTAGATGATTTTATAAAAAAGATAAAAGAAAAATCACCTTCTGTTGTAGTGATATGTACTCCAAACAACCCAACTGGTGAAGTCTTGGAACCAGTGGATATCAAGAGGATATCTGATGTGGTAAGAGAAATAAATGGCTGGCTTTTTATTGATAAATCTTTTATAACTTTTGTAAGAGAAGATTGGCCAAAACTCATCTGGGATAATACTATACCTGATAATACTGCTATAATTTATTCTTTTACCAAAATGTATGCCATAGCAGGACTTAGATTAGGCTATATAATTGGCCCTTCTAAAATGATTTCGGAGATGAAAAAATTAAGAAATCCCTGGAGTGTTAATCATCTTGCCCAGGTAGCAGGAAAGGTATGCTTAACAGAAAAAGAATACGAAAAAAAGACTAGAAAACTTGTAGATAAAGAAAGAGATAGATTAATAGAAGGTTTAGAAAAGCTAAACTTTAAGACATTTCCTGGGAAAGCCAATTATGTACTTGCCAAAATACAAGATAATAAAAATTTAAATTCATGTAAGCTGTGGGAAGGCCTTGCCAAAAAAGGTGTACTTATTAGAAACGCAGAAAACTTCGATGGTCTAGATGATAGCTTTTTTAGAATAGCAGTTAGGCTTCCTGAGGAGAATGAAAAACTTCTAAAATCCCTTGAGGATTTTTTGAAGACTCTTTAATAAATGGCTCTATTATAGCTCAAAAACAAAACTTTGTTCAATGACTTTATGCAGTAGAATCAACAATAAAAGTGAATCGAAGGGGGAGATTTAACATGGGGGAAGAACAGAAAGGTTTAGTTATAATCCATACTGGTCCGGGAAAAGGGAAGACTACAGCAGCTTTTGGGCTATGTCTTCGGTCAGCAGGTAGAGGTTACAAGAGTAGGGTCATTCAGTTTCTAAAAGGCGGCGACAGATCAGGGGAACTACTTGCCTGTGAAGAGTATCTTCAAAAGATGGTGGAGATTCATACTTACGGCAGAGAAGGATTTATAGGGGGAGAACCTCTTGAAGAAGACTATGATATGGCAGAAGAAGCTTTAGAAAAAGCCAGGGAAGTCCTTAATGATCCGGAAGTTGGCCTTGTAATATTAGATGAGGTTAATGTTGCTGTTTCTCTTGGTCTTTTGGGGGTTAATGAGGTTTTGGAGCTGTTAAAAGAAAAGCCTGAAGATAAGCATGTAGTATTAACCGGCAGGGAAGCACACAGAAAGCTAATTGAAATAGCTGATACAGTTACTGTTTTTGATGAGAACAAACATCATTTTAGTGCCGGGGTATCAGCAGTAGAAGGGATTGAGTACTAATGAGTAATGATGAACTCTGTCCATGTATAATGTTTCAGGGAACTTCCTCTGATGCTGGTAAGAGTGTTCTTGCAACGGCACTGTGTAGAATTTTGGCTAATATGGGTTATAAGGTAGCCCCTTTCAAAGCTCAAAACATGGCCAATAACTCCTATGTCACAGAAGAGGGACATGAGATTGGTAGAGCACAAGGGGCTCAGGCAGAAGCTAGTAAAGCAAAAGCAGAAGCTTCCATGAACCCTATACTTTTAAAACCATCTAGTGACGGTGCTTCCCAGGTTGTTGTGATGGGAAAAGCTCTAGAAGAGGTAAAAGCCAAAGAGTACAGGGAAAACTGGGTACCGTATCTATGGCCTAAAGTTCAAGAAGCTTTGTATGAGTTAAGAAAAAAATATGATTTTGTTGTGATGGAAGGGGCAGGAAGCCCCGCAGAGGTAAACTTAAGGGAAAGGGATTTGACCAACATGGAAGTGGCAGGTGAAGGTGATGCAAGAGTGGTTCTTGTTAGTGATGTAGAAAAAGGGGGAATGCTTGCTTCTGTAGTTGGCACCCTGGAGTTACTAGAAGACTGGGAAAGAGATCTAGTTTATGGGATAGTTGTAAACAAATTTAGAGGGGACTACAAATTATTAGAGCCAGGATTAGACTTTTTGGAAAAGAAAACAGGTAAGCGAGTACTTGGAGTCATTCCATATTTTACCGAAGAACTTGTTGAAGCTGAGGATTCTTTGTCTTTGTCTAGAAAGATTTCCAGTGGAAGTGATGGAATGGAAGGGGATAAAGCCAAAGGAAAAATAAAAGTTGGAGTTGTTAATTTAAGCAGAATTTCTAATTTTACTGATTTTGACCCTCTTGAACAACATCCTGAAATTGAATTTAAATATCTTCCTTTAGAAAAAGAAATAGACGATATTGATTGTCTAATATTACCGGGGACTAAAGCAAGTAGACAGGACCTTATTAATTTTATGGAATCAAAACTATATAGCTCAATTAAAGAAAATAATATTTTTGAGAAGAAGCCTATTATGGGGGTGTGTGGCGGCTATCAGATGCTTGGTAATGCCATAAAAGATTATGAAGGGATAGAAGGTCGCCCGGGAGAGTTAGAAGGACTTGAGCTCTTGCCCCTGGTGACCGAATTTATAAAAGATAAATGTACTGTGCGGGTTAGCTGTAGAGTTACATCAAAAAATAATATTTTTGCTCCCATAAAAGACGAGAATATTACGGGCTATGAAATTCACCTGGGAAATACTAGGGTTTTAGATGAAGATTATAGTTGGCTATATGATGAAAAAAATAACTCAAAAGGAGCTATTAGTAAGGATAGCAGGATTTTGGGGACTTATCTTCATGATATATTTGATAACGAAAAATTCTTGCAGTGGTTTTTGGCCTGGGTGAAGTCGTGGAAGTATTCGAATAATACTTCAAGAATAGAAGAATTTTATTTTGAAGACAATTCTGGAAGACTAAGTAAAGAAGAAAATTATGATAAACTAGCAGAAATAGTAAAAGAAAACCTTGATATTGACTCTCTTTTAGATGGGATGATAAAAAAGTGACAAAAACTATTAAGGGAATAATATTCGACCTTGATGGTACTTTGTATGACCCTTTTTGGCCTGGACTTGTATCCCTTAAAGCATGCTTTGAATTAGCAGAAAAAAAAGGGTTTATTTGTGATAGCAGAAGACAGAGGCTAAAAAGAAAAATAAATGGGGAGGAACTTTATTCATACAAATTCTGGAAAACTATATTTGAGGAAGACAGTAAAAATACCGGTTCGGATGAGTTTCCTTTGAGCTTGATATTTAAAAAAGCCTGGTTTGATATGGATGAGAAAAAAGATGAGTGCTGCGACTATTTGGAACGGGTATGGTATAAGGTTTTTTATGAGAAAATTAGGCCTTTTCCTTGGGTTCATAAGACAATGAAAGAGCTAGAAGAAAACGGTTTTAGAATTGGAATGATTTCAGATAGTCCCGTTACTTTTGGGAAAAAAAAGATAAGAGCCCTGCGATTGGATAATTATTTTGACTTAAACAATACAATTTGGACAAAAGAACTAGGGTACAAAAAACCAAGTAAACACTCATTTATAAAGATGTGCGAGATGATGGATAGTAACCCTTATGAACTTCTTGTGATTGGAGATGTGTATCACAAAGATGGAAGCGGGGCAAGAAATGCCGAAATGAACTTTTTGCCAGTTAGCAGTAACTGTGATTTTAATTATTTTTTGAAACGGCTATGGGATGTTGTGGGAGGCAAAGGTAATGAATAGGATGATAACAATATTTACGATGGTGTTTGTTGTAATTTTTTCTTCTTTTATAACTGGTTGTGCACCAAGAATGGAAGATAAAACTTTAACTGTAGGTGCTGCATCATCTCATTATTTTGTATTCCAAGAGATAGGCAAAGAATTTGAAAAGGAGTATGGCATCAAGGTTGATTATAACTTTGGGGCTACAGGCCTTTTGTATCAGCAATTTAGACAGGGTGGGCCTATGGATGTTTTTGCTTCTGCCGATGTTTTGCATGTTGATAGATTAGTTGAAGAAGGGATAATAGATCAAGAAGTACAGGAACTTTATGCAAGAGGAAGACTTGTTATAATAAGTCCTGGAGAAGATGTAGTAAGACTTGAAGATTTAGATAAAGAAAATATAGATATAATTGCTATAGCTAATCCAGAACATGCGCCTTATGGTAGAGCGGCGAAACAGGCACTTGAGAATAAAGGAATATGGGAGAAACTATCTGAAAAAATAATATTTGGCTCTAATCTGAGAGATGCCCAAAGGTATGTCGAAAGCGGAGAGGCAGATGCTGCGATTATATCATTATCAATGATAAAAGAACAGGACGAGTCCGCTTATTATGTTATCGATGAGAACTTACACGAACCTATTGATCAAAAAATAGGAGTTGTCAAAAACGCCATAGCTAAAGATGAAGCGATTAAATTCTTTGAATTTGTAACCCGTTCTGAAAAAGGAAAAGAAATTATGAAAGATTATGGTTTTAGTCTTTAAAAATGCTTAACGATTCTGGTGGTAATGTAACATAAACGTTACTTTCACTAGCCAATTTAAGTTTATTATAAATATGAAGGGACACATGAATTTCTAAATCATAATCGTCTTCATTTTGTGGAAAAGAAAAAAGTTTTAAAAAAAGAGTATAGCTGGTACTGTGCTCTATTCTTTTGTCAAGCAGTGTTCCCTCAAAAACATTATCTTTATTTAATCCCCTTTTTCCCAGGTCTTGCCTTACAAATAAAACCTCGGTAGGTCTTATGGAAACGTTTACACTTTCACCCAAATTATAATTAAGGTTTGGAGCTTTTAATATTAAACCATTACATTTTATTTTCGCATGATCGTCTTCTTTAGAGATTATTTTGCCAGAAAATATATTTCTATTACCTGTAAACCTTGCCACGGTCCTACAGGAAGGCTCGTTTAAGACTTTTTCCTTTGGGCCCATTTGTAATATCTTACCATCGTCCATAACAGCTATGTTATCACTTAACATGAAAGCTTCTTCAAGGCTGTGTGTAACCAACAACGTTGTTACAGGAAATTTATTATGGATAGTTAATAGCTCTTCCTGCATCTTTTTTCTTACTGGAGCATCAAGGGCAGAGAAAGGTTCATCAAGGAGTAAAAGATCTGGGTCTACGACTAAAGTTCTTGCTAATGCTACTCGCTGCTTTTGGCCTCCGGATAGTTGACTTGGATATCTTTTTCCCAGGTTATCAAGGCGCATAATTTTAAGCATTTGATTTACTTTTTCTTTTTTTTCAGATTTACTTAGATTTTTTAAGCCAAAACCTATATTTTTTTCTACAGTAAGATGCGGGAAAAGAGCATAATCTTGAAATAAAAATCCGATATTTCGCCTCTTTACAGGTGTGTTAATACTTTTTTCTTTGTCAAAAAAAATATTATTATTTAGGTTAACTTGACCTTCTTCTGGTTCTGTTAACCCGGATATGCATCTTAAGGTAAGGCTTTTACCGCATCCAGATGGACCAAAAAGAGCAGTGATTCCTCCCTCGACATTCAAATCTATATCAAGCTCAAAATTTTCATAGGTTTTCTTAATATTACAGTTTAGCATTCTTTTCACCTCTAGACATTGTTCCTTCTAGCTTACTTAATAAAAATAAGACCGTTAGTGCCACTATGCTAATTATAGCAACAAGGGTGTTAGCTCTTGTGATCTCACCCGCAAGAACTGCATCGTAGATAGCAATGGGAGTTGTCTGGGTTCTTCCTGGTATATTTCCGCTTATCATAATAGTTGTGCCAAAATCGCCTATAGCCCTAGCGAAGGCTAGCACAATACCAGTGGCTATTCCACGCCATGCCAGTGGTATGGTTACAAAAAAGAATATCTCTAGTTCTGACCTACCAAGCAACCTGGCCGCATCCTCAAGGTTTTTGTCTACTGAGGAAAAAGCAGCTCTTGCAGATTTGATTAAAAATGGAACTGAGACAACATAAGAAGCAATCACGGCAGCTCTCCAGGTAAACACCAGGGGTATCCCTAATTCAAAAAAAATATCACCTATGAAACTAGTTCTTCCAATTAAAATAAGAAGATAATATCCAAGTACTGTAGGTGGCAGTACTATTGGTAAAGTAATAAAGGCTTCAACTAAAGATTTGCCTTTAAAGCTTTTTTTGGCTAAAAAATAAGCTATCGGTATCCCAGTTACAAATGCCCAAAACACTGCTATTATAGATACCCTAAGGGAAAGCTGCAGTGGGAAAAAGTCCATCTGTTAAGTCTCCTTAAAATAAATTGATATATCTCTATTGTATTTTAAATAGCTATTATATTTATGTCAAACCAAAACATAATTATTAGGTTTGCTTTTAATAGTACTTTGTATTATAATCAGGAATGCAAGGTATAGTGAAAAGAGTATCATGACTTTTTTAGCTTATTAAACTGAGGAGGGGTAAAAATGTTTGGACGTTTTGGACCTTGGGAACTTATATTAGTGTTGATTATTGCCCTTGTGATTTTTGGGCCTAAAAAGCTACCAGAACTTGGAAGAGGCCTTGGAAAAGGACTAAAAGAGTTTAAAGGTGCAACAAAAGAGCTAAAAGATAGTGTAGAAGAAGTAGACAAAGAGATAAAAGATGAAGCTCAAAGTGCTACCGAAGGACTTAATGAAGATGAAAAATCTGATTCAGAAGCTGAACCAAAAAAAGCAGAACAGTAAAAAGTGATTGTACTGGCCTAATATAGGCGATAATATTTGCAGTCTAAAAGAAGGTGAATTATATGAGACGAAGTCGTTCGGACCCAAATGAGATGAGTTTTTTTGGGCACATTGGTGAACTTCGAACAAGACTAATCTGGGTAATTGCGACTTTGCTGGTCACAGTAGTTGTTGGCTTTATGTTCTCGGAGCAGGTACTAGAGATATTAAAAGCCCCTGCTGATGAGCTAGTTTATACAGCGCCTGCGGAAGCCTTTTTGACGCAGTTGAAGCTTGCTCTGATTACGGGGCTTGTTTTTGCTTTCCCGGTTATATTGTATAATATTATAGCTTTTTTGTTACCTGCTTTAGAGAAGCATGAAAGGCGTTATTTATTTATTGTAATACCTTTCGCCCTGGTCTTATTTGTAGGTGGAGTTTTATTTGCTTATTTTGTTATGCTCCCAATAGCATACAGCTTTTTTATAGGTTTTGGTAACGAAGAACTTCAGCCTTTTATCTCTGTAAGAGAGTATGTATCATTTGCCCTTGGACTCATAATTCCTTTTGGGTTGGTTTTTCAGCTGCCTCTTATAACTATGATATTAAGTCAGCTTGACTTAATAGGGCCGACATTTTTGAAGCGTAATAGAAAGATTGCCCTTTTGGTTGTGTTTTTGGTAGGGGCAGTGCTTACGCCGCCGGATATAATCTCACAGGCACTTATGGCTGGTCCATTGATTCTTTTATACGAAATTAGCATTATTATATCGCGTATAGTTGTTAGAAAAAAAGAAAAACAGGACCAAATAGCTGAACAGGATGAAAGATATTAGAAAGATATTTAGTAAATTAGCAAGATAGTTTTTGGCAGGTGATTTTATGAAATCTTATAAAGAATATTTGTGGTTTGAAGTTACTAAGAGACAGGAATTTATTAATATTACTCCAAAAGTTAGAGAAGTAGTTAAAAAAAGCGGCGTGAAAGAAGGGCTTTGCCTTGTTAATGCCATGCATATAACTGCTAGTGTTTTTATCAATGATGATGAATCTGGTCTTCACAGCGACCTAGAAAAGTGGCTTGAGAAGTTGGCTCCTCATGAGCCGGTTTCTCAGTATGCGCACAACAAAGCAGAAGATAATGCTGCAGCCCATATGAAACGTGAAATTATGGGACGTGAAGTTGTTGTAGCTATCTCAGATGGGGAGTTAGATTTTGGGCCCTGGGAGCAAATATTCTATGGTGAATTTGATGGCAGAAGAAAGAAAAAGGCATTAGTTAAAGTAATAGGTGAATAAATTTTATAAACAGCAGTTAAAACTCCTGTATATAAGGTCGGGTATTGCCGGGTTTGTATCAGGAGTTTTTATGTTTAAAATATGGAGGTGTTTTCTATGAAAACTCAAGTCGAGGGGATTAAACTTGAAATTATTCAAGGTGATATTGCAGCGCAGGAAGATATGGAAGCTGTGGTTAATGCTGCTAATGCTCATCTTAAGCCGGGTGGTGGAGTGGCAGGAGCCCTTCATAAGGCAGCTGGTCCTGGACTTGAACAAGAGGGTAGTAAATTTGCACCGATAAAGCCAGGAGAAGCAGTTATCACAGGGGGTCATAACCTGCCAAATGATTATGTTATCCACTGTCTTGGTCCGGTTTATGGTAAGGATGAACCTTCCGATAAATTACTTGCTTCATGTTATAAAGAAGCACTTAGAATTGCCGATGAAAATAATATCTCTTCAGTGGCTTTTCCTGCGTTATCGACGGGAATATTTGGCTATCCAATGGAGGATGCTGCAAAAATTGCCTTTGAAACAATATTTGAAAAAGCAAAAGAGCTTAATAAAGTTTCTCATATCAGGTTTGTATTGTTTGACAAAAAATCTTATGATGTTCATGAAAACGTTTTAAGTGAAATTAAAAATTAAAAATGAAATGAATAAAAGAGAGGTGTTTTGTTTGGGGTATTTAGAAGATAATCTTGGTGAACTGCAGGTTGAAAAAACAGCCGGTAATACAATTGTTGAAAATTCAAAAGATAGTGCTTTGATAATAGTTGATATGCTGAAAGGATTTTGTGATACAGGACCACTTCAAAGCCCTTATAACCATGCTCTTGCAGGTCCAATAGCCAGTTTAGTGAAAAAATGGGAAGGCCCGATTGTATCGATTCAGGACGCTCATGATGAAGATGATAAAGAATTCAATTCTTTTCCGCCTCACTGTGTAGATGGAAGTAAAGAGGCAGAAGTTGTTGAACCAATATTGGATGCTTTACAAAATAAGGAATACGAAGTAGTAAAAAAGCAGACCTTAAGTCCATTTTTTGGAGCGTGGAATTTTGAAGATTGGCTTGTAAAACAGCAAGGTAGAGGTATTAAAGAGTATTATGTAGTGGGCAATTGTACAGATCTATGTATTTATCAAACGGCCATGGGCATGAAAATGTGGTTTGCTGGCAACAAAGAAGATGTTTCTGTAAATGTTATAGTTAATCTTGTTGATACTTATGACCTCCCCTTAGAAGAAACACCTGATGGAGTATCGTCTCACCCAAGAGAATTATTTAATAGGGTATTCTTACATCATATGAGTTTGAATAGTATAAATTTGATAGAGATAGATCTAAAATTTAAATAGCTATAATAAAAATCTATCAGGGAATTCCCTTAGGATAAATTTTTATTGGTGGGAATCCCTGATAGATTTTTTTTGACGAATATGTGAAAATATAAACGAATTTGGTTACTCTGTGCTAGATAAGGTTGTCGCAATAATACAAAAAACACTTAAAATAAAATTTTATTATTAAATGCAACCTTATTATAGCACATTTATCAAACATTATCAAAAAAAATTTTAAATAATTTATGGAGGTGAAGTTTGTGAGCCTCAAGGAGATCATGCAAAGAGGTATCAAGAGGAGAACGTTTTTGACTGTAACTGGAGTTACTGGTATTGCTGCCTTCTTCGGTCTTGGATGCGAGCCGGAAGAGGTAGACGAGCCTGAAGAAGTGGATGAGCTTCTTCACTATGATCCAGCGGAATTGGATTATGACGAGGGGGAATGGAAACCTACAGGATGTTCTGGATGTACTTCCTGGTGTGCTAAAGTAGCACAGGTTATTGACGGTAGGGTAGTAAGAGTTCAGGGTAATCCTGAATCAAAGCTTCATGGTGAGTCTAGTTGTCCAAGGGTACATCTTACATTACAACAGGTATATGACCCTGACAGACTTAAGCAACCAATGAGAAGGACTAATCCAAACAAAGGGTTAGATGAGGATCCGCAGTGGGAGCCAATCAGCTGGGACGAGGCAATGGATGAACTGGCTGATAAGATTATGGATTTGATTGAAAGAGACGAAGCTCATAAGTTTGCTCTTTTTAGAGGACGTTACACTAGCTTAAATTCAATTAATTATGGAACTCTTCCAAGTTTATTGGGTAGCCCAAATAACATTTCTCACAGTTCAATCTGTGCTGAAGCTGAGAAGTGGGGACCATATTACACTGAAGGAATGTGGGGATATCGTGATCATGATTTGGACAACACGAAGTATGCCATATTCTGGGGTGTAGATCCACTATCAACCAACAGAATGGTTTCTTCAATGTTAGATGTATGGCCAAAGATGATGGAAAATGGAGCCAAAGTAGTTGTAATTGATCCTAGATATTCAGCGAGTGCTTCTAAAGCCCACGAATGGCTACCTGTGAAAAGTGGTGGAGACGGTGCAATGGCTTTAGCTATGGCACATGTAATTTTGAAAGAAGGATTATGGTGCAGAGAATTTGTTGGTGACTTTGTAAATGGTGGAGAATTTGTACCAGGAGAAGAAGTAAATGAAGATGATTTTGAAGAAACAGAAACTAAAGGTGTAGTTAAGTGGTGGAATTTAGAACTTAAAGATAGAACCCCTGAGTGGGCAGAAGATATATGTGGAATTTCAGCAGAGGATATTGAAAGAATTGCAATTGAATTTGCAGAAGCTGCGCCACAGGCTACATGTTGGATGGGTGGCGGTGCTGTTATGCAGATTAGAGGAGCTCCTAACTCTATGGCTGTTACAGCGCTTAATGGTCTTGTTGGTGCGGTTGATAGAGAAGGTGCTACTTCTGATGGAATGGGAGCACCAACCAATTCATTCCCAAGCGCAGATGATTTTTCAAGAGATATGGTAGATGATAGAAAGATAGACCAGCGTGGAACTCTTCAAATGCCAGCTATTGCTGATGGTGGCATAAGTTCGCCTGGTGTTGTTACTAATAACGTAGCAAGAGCTCTAAATGATGAGGATCCATATATGTTAGAGGTAGTTTGGAGTTACTGGAACAACTGGAACTATTCGGGTCCAGGAACAGATCGCTGGAATGAAGCATTGGCTAAACTAGACTTCTTAGTACATTCTGGAACTCATGAAAATGAGATGGCATGGTTTGCAGACCTACTTCTACCATCAACTCATCATATGTTTGAACAGTACAGTATCCTTAGCCAAAAGGCAAGGCGTTATACTCATCTGTGGATGGGTAGTAGAGTAATAGATCCGGTATTTGATGTGAAAAACCCAGAAACTGAAATGGTATATATGTTAGCTGAGAAGTTAGAGGAAAAAGGGTTTTCAAATGTAATGGATTGGATCCAGACTTTTGAGGATCCAGAGACTGGCGACACTCCAGGAGATCCAATAGAATTTGAAGAAATAGCATGTAAGATTATGACTCAGCCAATTTGGGATCCTGATGAGGAAACAGATGGAGATCAATTCAATGGTTGGGAAGACTTCAAGGAAGTTGGGGTCTATAATTCTGACAAGTATCCTGAAAGACATCGTTGGGGTAATTTTGATACAGAATCAGGTAAGTATGAGTTCTATCCTGAAAGAATGAAGAAATACTTTGAAGAATTTGCTGAAGAAAAAGGTATTTCCGTAGAAGAGTTACTAGAAGCATGTGATTATCAAGTTCCTGATGATTTAGATAAATTCTATGTACCGCATTATCAAGAACCTCTTATCCCAGGGCAGGATCAAGAAGATGAGTATCCATTAACCTTTATAGACTCTAAGAGTAGGTTAAATAGAGAAGGTCGTGCGCCTAACTGCTACTGGTATTATGAATTAAATGATGTAAATCCTGGTATGAAACCTGATGAAGATTCAGCACTAATCAACCCAGATGATGCAGCAGAATATGGAATAGAAGATGGGGATGAAATTAGAATCATTTCACCTACTGGGGAGCCTGGAGAAGCAGTTTGTACAGCTAGAGTATTCCCAGGTGTACGCCCTGGAGAGATAGTAAAGGCGTTTGGTCAGGGTCACTGGTCCCACGGTAGAGTAGCTGCAGGCGTCAACTCTAGGGATGATTATGATAGAAATAACCCAAGAGGTGGAAATAACAACGATATAATCCCAGCAGTGTACGAAAAATTAAGTGGAAGCACAGTTTTCTATGCTGGAACTAAAGTAAGAATAGAAAAAATATAATTAAATAAACATTGACTTAAGCTTTAACTTATATGAATTATAAGAAATCAGGAGGTGTAATAAGTGGCTAAGTATGGAATGGTCATTGACCTGGCAAGATGTGCTGGCTGTGGTGCCTGTGTAATGGCATGCAAGGCTGAGAATAATGTGCCAAAAGGTGTAAAATGGGCTAATTATAAAGTAGAGTACAGCGGAGAATTCCCAAATGTAGAATTTAGTTATATACCGACGCAATGTAATCATTGTGATGATGCTCCTTGTGTTGAAGGGTGCCCTGCAAAGGGTGAAGCACTATATTATTCAGATAATGGAATGACTTTATTAAATCCTGAAGAATGTGTTCAGTGTAAAGCATGTGTGGACAATTGCCCTTATGATCAAATGAGTTTTAATGATGAAGAAGCTCATGAGTTTTGGAGAGATGAAAAAGGAGAGGAAGTAGCTGAAGCAGCAGGAAGTCCGGAAGTTGTTCCTTACTACAACCCAAATAGAGCACTAACTTATCAAGGGGTTAGAGGTGTAGATTATCCAGAAAAATGTACTTTCTGTGACCACAGGGTTTTAGTAGGAGGAAAAGAACCTGCTTGTGTAGAAGCTTGTCCTTGCAAAGCAAGAATCTTTGGAGATCAAGAAGACCCTGATAGTGAATTAAATCAACACTTAGAACAAAACGAAGAACATGATGCAGGTGTACTTGGAGATACCGAGCCGAATGTATTTTATGTAAATGAATATCAAAATAAGTAATAGAAACAACCTTGTATAAGTACAGATTATATGATAATCTAAAAGCGCTGCGGTAGTATCCGCAGCGCTTTTACTAAGTATAAGAGATCATAGTGATATAATGAGTAAGAGAAACTAAAATTTATTTAAAGGAGAGAGTTGTTTATGAATACCGATCAAAATATTCTTGATAAAGATAAAATGACACCTGTAAGATTTGGATTTTATAACCTGCTTAGTGCATCGTTGTATCAACCTGAAGAAGATCTGTTGGAAGAAAATTTTGTCGATGTATTAGTTGAGCTGGCAAAAAATTTTAACTTAGAACTCAATGATGAAGCTGAAAAATTAAGAGAGCTAATAACTGGGAAAAGCTGTGATCTAAAGGACTTGAAAGTTGACTATGCTAAACTTTTTGTTGGTCCTTCAAAACTTCTTGCACCTCCTTATGAATCAGTATATAAAGACGAAGGATATACAGTGATGGGTGATTCTACAATGAAAGTTAAAAAGTTTTATGAAAAGGCAGGCATGAAATTGGATGATGATTGCAAAGAGCCTCAGGATCATATAGCATTTGAAATGAATTTTATGTCATTTTTATGCGAAGGTGAAGATAAATTAAGAAAAGAAGGAAAAACACAAAGGGCTGATGAATTACTAGCTATACAGAAAAATTTCTTTGTTAATCATCCTTATACTTGGGTAAATGAATTAACTAAAAATATTAAAGAATATGCTGAAACAGATTTTTATAAAATAATCGCCTGTATATTAGAAAAATTTGTAGAAAAAGAAAACGAATATCTAAACACTGTATTAGACTAGATATGTTATAATAAATATACAAATAAGTAGCTCCTGGAAGAGGTGGATGGGGGATGTTTTTTAGAGGATACCTGGTGAAAAAGTTAACAGAAGGAAACGTTCCTAGTTTAATCACAAAATTCTGTGTTAATAGAAAAATGAGACGAGAACGCTGTCGGGAATGCAGCAGAATTTGCGGTGAAAATGCTTTGAGCTTTTCTAAAAATGAACTGCCTATACTAGATAAAGACAGGTGCAACGGGTGTCATCTTTGTGTTGACGTATGTCCTAGTAGAGCCTTTATGTCAGGGACGATGAAGTATATTAGATTATATCAAAAAGCTTTAACCAAGTCGCCTCTTGTAATTGGCTGTATAGACAATGGAGACAATGTTAATCTTAAATTTCCTTGTGTTTATAGTATTAGTAGTGAATTTTTAATCTCTTTACTTTTAGGTTACAGAGGTAAGGAAATAAGCTTTTATCTAGGGGACTGTGAAGATTGCAGTAATAACAAAAGTTATGAGCTTTATCAGAAAAGGCTCCAAAAAGCTAAAGACTTTGTAAGCGAAATAAAAGAACTACCAGAAATAAAAGAAATACATGAATACGAAGAAAACCCTTTAGAAGAAGAGCCAATATCAAGAAGAGATTTGTTTAAGATGTTTAGCAATGAAACAACCAAAAGTACTAAGGATATAGCAGATGAATTATTAAATAGAAATAAACCTTCTCCTCTTCCTGATGATAGAAAGCTTTTAATTGAGATATTAAAGCACAATGAAGTAAGATTTAATGAAAATATGCCCCTGCCATTTAAATTCTGGGAGCTAAACGAGAATTGTAACGGGTGTGCAATGTGTTCAAATGTATGTCCTCATAAAGCATGGGATAAGAAAATTGACAAAGAAAATGATAAGATAGAAATCAGACATTTTCCGTGGCTTTGCTTTGGATGCGGTATTTGTGAAAGATACTGTCCAAGAAATGCAATAAAGGAAAGCACTTATGACGGTAAAACTTTTTCTGAAAATATATACTTTGTCAAGAAGCTTTTAACAAAATCAAGATGCCCCAGGTGTAAAAGAAAATTTGTTCAAACAGAAGAAATGGGTGAAATGTGTCCTACATGTGAAAAAAAAGAAAAAAATAAGAAAGTTTGAGGGGTGGTACTGAATGTTTGGTAAATTAGGGCCTCAAGAATTAATGATTATAATTGGTGTAGCTTTATTAATATTTGGTCCTACAAAGATACCTCAGGTTGGCAAAGGACTTGGTAAAGCTTATAAAGAATACCGAGGAATAAAGAAAGGCTTAACAGATGAGATTGAAGGCACAGTGAAAGATACAAGAGAAGCTGTAGAAGGTAAACCGAATAAAAAAGAAGACTCTGCATAAAAGTTATAGTAGAGTCTAATTAATTGCTGGTTTATATGCAGAATAGTTACAAATATAACTTGATCCCTACTGTTGTATTAATTTGAGGGGTGAGAAGAACTTGAAAATTAAAAATAGTGTTATTGGTGTTTTGTTTTTAGTCATTTTAATTACGATACTAGTTGTAGCATTGACATTTAGTGGTTGTCTACAAAGAGGTACTGATAAGCCTAAAATATATTTATCTGCCGAGAAAGAGTTAGAGTACCAGGAAGAAGTTTATGGTGATGATAGTGATGATGGTTTTGAAGAGGATGAAGATGTGCTTAGGATAGCCCTTGCGTCTATCACATCTCCTCGTGAATCGTTATATTTCTATGGAGATTTACTTGATTTGCTAGAAGATGAGGTTGATCGTGATGTTAGGATCACTCAAAGACAGACCTACGGTGAGACAAATGATATGATAAGACAGGGTGAGGCTGATATTGCATTTATCTGCACTTATTCATATGTTGTAGTAGCCGATAATTATAATACCCCAATAATAGCTGTCCCCCAGGTAGATGGAAAAAAACATTACCATTCCTATATTATCGCAAGGAAAGATTTGGAAGTGGAAGATTTTTCTGATTTAGAAGGCAAATCTTTTGCTTTTACAGATCCCTTATCTAACTCAGGCCGACTTTATCCTTTGTACAGGCTATATCAACTAGGGACTACACCTGAAGAATTTTTTAGCAGTAATATTTTTACCTATAGCCATGATAATTCTATTCGTTCGGTCAGCAAAGAAGTTGTTGACGGGGCTGCTGTTGACAGCCTTATTTATGACTATCTAAAAAATAGAGAGCCAGGGTATTTTGAAAACTTAGAAATCATCCATAAATCAGAGCCCTTTGGAATTCAACCTATTGTTGCACGTCCTGGGATAGATGAAGAACTGAAGATTAAATTAAGAGAGTTTTTTACTACTCTTCATGAGACCAGTCATGGAAGAGAAATATTAGGTCATATTGGATTTGATAAGTTTGTTGAAGGGGAAGATTCTGATTATGACTCGATAAGAGACCTAGCGGATGTGATGGGATATGAATATCATTAATATAATAAAAGATTTTATAAGTAAGTGCAAAATTAGATGGAAGATAATGGGTATAGTTTTTTTGGTGACTGTAATCCTTGGAAGTTGGGCTTCATGGCAGGTTTATAATGCCTCAATGGAGTCAGTTCGCACTTATTTAGAGAGAACTGGAGTCTCAATTTCAAAAAATGTTGCAACTAGAAGTGAAGATTATGTGTTTACGAATGATATGTACAGGCTCCACAATCTGATGGAAGAAACTTTAGAGAACAATCCTGATGTTAGGTATATATTTATTGAGGGAGCGGACGGTGAAATATTAGTAAGTTCATTTGGCGAAGGGATACCCCGGGGACTAAGGGAAGTTAATTCGGCAAGTCCTGACGATGATTATAATACAAAAGAGATAATGACAGAAGAAGGTGTAATATATGATATAGCTACTCCGATTTTTGATGGGAGAAGTGGTGCTGTTAGACTTGGAGTCACTGAATCAGGGGTTAGGGCTATGACAGGTGAGTTGATAATAGGTATATTGATTTTGACTGCTATTATCTCATTTATTGGACTTATTTTTTCATATTATCTTTCGAGTTTTATTGTAAAACCTGTCACAGAGCTTGCAGAGACCTCTAAGAAAATAGGGAAAGGTGATTTTGAAAAGAAACCTATTCAGGTTAAAACTAAGGATGAAATAGGAGAGCTATCAAAATCTTTTAATCTCATGATAGAGGGGCTTCAAGAGCTAGATGAAAAAAACGAAAGTTATAGGAAAGAGCTTGAGGCCAAAGAAGAGATGAGGTTGAAATTATTAAAGAAGATTATAACCTCTCAAGAAAATGAAAGAGAGAGAATTGCTAGGGAGCTTCATGATGAAGCAGGCCAGTCTCTTACTTCATTAAAGATTGCGCTAAAACGAATAGAAGATAGCCGTGACCTAGACGAGGCTAAAATGATAATTGGTGATTTACGAAATGTATTAGATAATACAATTGATGAATTAAAAATGATTTCTAAAAACTTAAGACCCAGGGTATTGGATGATTTGGGACTGTTTACAGCTTTAGATAAATATTTAAGAGAATATGAGAAGAATACCGGGATTAATGTAAATTTTGAGATTTATAACTTAAATAATTGGTCACCTTCGCCGATTTTTGCAACTACTATCTACCGAATTGTTCAGGAAGCATCTACTAATGTTATGAAACATGCAGGAGCTAAAAACCTATGGGTAGAATTTAATAAAGTAAGTGAAGCAGAAGCTGAAGTGGTAATTAAAGATGATGGTATAGGCTTTAATATCGATAAGCATTTTGAGGATTCTAGTGATGATAACTTAGGGCTTTTTGGTATGGAAGAGAGAGCTTCGATTATAGAAGGAACACTAAATATTTATTCTGAAGAAAATAAAGGAACGACGGTGAGCTTGAGATTTCCGTTAGAGGAGGTGCAAGATGCAAAAATCGGATGAAATAAAAATTTTGCTTGTTGATGATCATGCGATTTTACGAGATGGTTTAAAAATGCTCCTCAATAATGAGACGGGTTTTGAAGTAGTAGGTGAGGCGGGTAATGCTGTGGAAGCTATAGATGAATTTGACAATGTAGGGCCGGATTTGGTTGTATTAGACCTATCTTTGCCTGATAAAAATGGACTAAAAGTTTTAAAAGAAATTAAAAACAAGTCTTCTAAAGTCAAAGTCATTGTGTTAACGATGCATGAGGATGAAGAATATCTACAAAAAGTTTTGGAACTTGGAGGAGATGGCTATATACTAAAAAAAGCTGCTGATTCCGAGCTTATATCAGCGGTACGTTCGGTATATAGTAATGAAGGTGTTTTTATAGATTCTTATCTTGCAAAATCTTTATTTGTTTCTGACCCTGAAGATTACGGAGAAAATATTAAAATTGGAGATGAGTTATTAAAAGATAAACTTAGCCCAAGAGAACTTGACATTCTAAAATTAGTGGCCCTTGGATATACTAACAAAGATATTGCTGAAAATCTTGTTATAAGTGTTAAGACAGTAGAAACCCACAAAGGAAAAATAAAAGACAAACTTAACATTGGAAAGACATCTGAAATGGTGAAATTTGCTTTTAAAAATGGAATTGTAGAAATAGAAGAAGCATATTAGTTTAAAATTTTTATGAAGTGTATGACCGGGGGGAGAATGCCCGGTCTTTTTAGTTATAGACGGATTTAGTTTATTGAACTTAAAATTATTTTTTAACATTGACGATCTGATATCTAAGATGCTAAAATGAAATTATAAATATGAGTATATATGCATATAATCATTTTATTGAAACAAGGGGGCTATTTAAAATGGATGTTAAGATTATGGGACCTGGATGTGCTAATTGCGAGAAACTTTTTGAGCTAGTTAAAGAAGTAGCTAGTGAAAAAGGTTTAGAAGCAAATATTGAAAAAGTAACTGACATGAATCAAATCACCACTGCAGGAGTAATGATGACACCGGGGTTAGTTATTGATGGAGAGGTTAAATCCCAAGGTAAAATTCCATCCAAAGAAGAAATATCTAACATAATTGATAGTTAAAGAACAATATTGGTGCAAAAAGGCTTTTCTTTTTGCACCATATTTTTTAATAATACTCTTAAATTATGGTACAAACTTTTTAAGCAGTTGTTTTTTGTCTTATTGGAGGAGATATTGGAGGTGATTTAATTGACAGAAAATATAAGAAAACTTTTAATTTTGACTTTAGTTTTTCTTGGAGCTTATTTTATCCCTTTTGAAAGTAATTATGTAAAAGCCGCCATTATGGAGGCTTTTTATATGCTGCAGTACTATGCTAGAGAACATGTATTAACATGTTTAATACCGGCATTTTTTATAGCTGGGGCTATTGCCAATTTTGTCTCTCAAGGAGCAGTACTGAAGTATTTTGGTGCCCAGGCAAACAAGTTGTTATCTTATTCTGTGGCTTCAGTTTCTGGGATACTTTTGGCAGTATGTTCTTGTACTATACTACCTCTTTTTGCTGGAATTTATCAAAGAGGTGCTGGAATTGGGCCTGCCATTGCGTTTTTGTACTCTGGTCCCGCTATTAATATATTGGCAATTACTTTGACAGCTAGAGTACTGGGTTTTGAACTAGGGTTAGCAAGAGCTATCGGAGCTATTATTTTTGCTATAATTATTGGTTTGATTATGGCGACAATATACAAAAAAGAAGACCAAGAAAAAACAGCAGGCTCCTTTGATATGGGAGACCAAGAAGAAAACAGAAGTCCATATCAAAACATATTATACTTTGTTACAATGGTGATAATTTTACTTATCATGACAATGAATGAACCAGCAGATGCTGATAGTATTTGGGCTTTGCTATTCGATGTAAGATGGTATGTTGCTATTGGATTATTGATTATTTTAGGTATAATGATCGTATCATGGTTTAACAAACAAGAAAGAATATCATGGGTTGAATCAACTTGGAGCTTTGCGTGGCAGATATTTCCCTTATTATTTGCAGGGGTTTTTGTCGCTGGATTATTAATGGGTAGGCCTGAAAGTGATGCTGGACTGATCCCTGCGCATTATATAGAAGCCCTTGTTGGAGGCAATTCTGTTCAGGCAAATTTTATTGCTTCGATAATAGGTGCCTTTATGTATTTCGCTACTTTGACTGAAGTGCCAATTCTAGAAGGATTAATTGGTTCAGGTATGGGTAGCGGCCCTGCTCTTAGTCTGTTGCTTGCAGGACCAGCTCTTAGTCTTCCTAATATGTTAGTTATTAGAGGAGTACTTGGAACAAGGAAGACAGCAGTCTTTGTGGTTTTGGTAGTGGTGATGGCAACTATCTCAGGACTGATATATGGTAATTTCTTTTAAAAGGGCCACATCAACTTTTATTGTGGCCCTCCATCTAAACGTTATTGACTAATATTATTTTTTAAACTTTCCAGTTTTTTTTCTAGTTCTAAAATTTGCTCTTCGATATTTTCTTTGTTTTCATCGTTAACTTTATTTTTTAGGTTTTCAATTTCTGATTTTAACTCGTTGATTTCTGACTCGTAATATTCACTATCTTTTTGGATAAACTTCCCCCGCAGCGGAGGGCAGCAAGCAAAGCCCGGAGAATTCGAGCTATGAGCCCGCCTAAAGAATATGAAAAAACAAACAAGGAAAAGAACTAAACAGGCAGAGGAAGGTTTATTATTTAACTTCTAGAGGACAAAATGCTTATTATCAGGCGGTTGATGCCTGGGAAGATATATTGCCATATCTTAATAAGATAAGTGATGAAAATTACACTTGAAGGAGGAAAAAAGATGAGCGAACAAAAAAAGGAGAAAAAAGGTCTTTTAAGTAAAATATTTGGGAAATCAAATGACCAAAAGACTAATAAAGGTGGATGTTGTAGTGTAAGGATTGAGGCCGAAGATGAAAATACTTCTAATAGTGATAATGATAAAAAACAAAATTAAAGGCAGGGGTAATAATGTTTTCGACGGATAACTTAATTGAAGTAGCAGGATTTTTTTTCTATCTTTTAGGGGAATTACTTTTACTATTTGTAGGAATCAGTTTTCTCGTTGGACTTTTACAGGAATATGTGAACCCTGAAGCTATTAAAAACTATTTGGATAAAAAACGCATTGGTGCAGGAGGGAATGTGATAGGGGCTTTCTTTGGCTCGCTAACTCCTTTTTGTACCTGTTCAACTATTCCTATAACTCTTGGACTATTAAAATCAGGTATTCCTTTTGGAATAACAATGAGTTTTTTCTTTGCTTCACCTTTGTTAAACCCTATTGTGGTAATTTTAATGCTTGCCTTATTTGGCATTCAAATGACGGCTATTTATGTAGCGATATTATTCCCTACTTCAGTGATAATAGGATTATTGCTTGATAAGTTTGGTTACGAAAAAGAAATTAAGTCAGTAAAAGTAGTAAAAGATGAGGAAGAAGAGGCAGAAGAACTGCCTGAAAACCCTACGTTTTTACAAAAATTGCGTCCAAGACTTAAAAATGCCGGGCGATTTGCTATTTCACTTTTTCGTCAGGTAATAGTTTTTTTGTTCCTTGGAGCAGCTATAGGTGCTTTCATCTACGGTTTTGTGCCAGAGGAATTTATAGTCAGGGTAGCAGGTCCAGAAAGTAAATTTTCTATACCAATAGCTTCTGTCATAGGTATTCCTATGTATGTTAGGGAAGCTACAATATTGCCTATTAGTTCAGTGCTTATTGATCAAGGCATGAATATTGGAGCTGTTATGGCACTTGTTATCGGGGGAACAGGAGCAAGTCTTCCTGAATTGACAATGCTAAACACAATTTTTAAGAAAAAACTACTTATAACATATATTATAATAGTAATTGCTGTGGCAATATTTGCTGGATATTTATTTAATATATTGATGGCTGCAGGGATTTAATTTGCAGCTACCTATGTGCAATAAATTTATAATTAACCATTTTACTCCGGTTTTTGGAAAAACTCTGCCGGAGTTTTTTGTTTGACCTTCCGCCAACTGGAAGGTTTATAATTAAAATAAAGGGTGTTAGAAAATTTGTTATATTCCTATAGTAAAAGGTAAGATTGTATTGATTAAGTTTTTTCCAGGGGTGATAAACTTTGAGTGCAATATATCTTGATAATGCAGCTACATCATATCCAAAGCCAGATGGAGTTGTTATGGCCATGGAACACTATATTAAACATATTGGTGCTAGTGCTGGAAGAGGCTCGTATGAACGAGCCCAAAAAGCTTGTGAAATAGTAACTGAGACAAGAGAAAACCTGGAGTAGGTTACGTCCTAGATGAAGCTTTTGATATTATGGTAAGAACTGGCTTTCACTGTGCTCCTATAGCCCATGAGTCTATAGGAACCCTTGAAAAGCGAGGAACTATAAGAGTAGGGCTTGGCCCGTTTAATACCAAAAGAGATATCGAGCTTTTACTTAATGCCTTGGAGGAAGTGATTAAAACTTAAAGGAAAAGAAAAGTTTGGAAATTAAACTTTAATCTTTATCTTGATTTTAAGGGGTGAAAATATATGAGCGAAAAAAATAAAAAAGAGGAAGTCAAAAAGGTATTTATTGCTCTTGACCAGGAAGACATGGTAACTCTAGAAAGTATAAGACTTGATAAAGATCCTGAGGAAGCCCTCGAATTTGTATTGAAAACTATTTATCCAAGAGTTGAAAAGAAAGCCCCATGTCTTGGGCAGCAAGGGATGGGTATAAGAAGGTAACTTATTTAGTTTAATTTTATAAAATAAAGTTATAAAATTAAAACCCCTCAACTTCTAACCAAAACTGAGGGGTTTTTTTATTTACTTTTTATAGCCCAGTTGCTTCGTTAACTGCATTCATAATAGCTTCGCTCGTGTCAGTAGCGCCTGAAACTGCATCAACATCTGTACTTTGAGCATCAATTATACTTTGTGGTACAGTTTCTAGAGCATCAACAACTTCATCCATGTCATCTTCTGACTCGCTGTGCTCTACAACCTCAATGTCTACTATTTCATCTCCGTCCATAGTTACATCAACTGTAAGATCTCCACCAAACCCTTCTGCTGTGCCTGAGACTACTTCTTCATCAGCTTCTTCGTCTTCTTCCTTTGCTTCTTCTTCCTCGTCAGCTTCTTCCTCTTCCTCTTCTTCTACGCCTTCTTCAGCTTTTTGAAGAGCATCTTCAACTGCTAAAGCGATAGCTTCACTTGATACTGTAACTTCAGTCACTCCATCAACATCAGTTCCTCCGGCATCAATAATTCTGTCTGGCATTTTTTCGAATGCAGGATCTGATAGATCTTCAGTTTCTTGATGGTCGAAGTTACCAATCTCTACGATTTCACCGTCCTCGATAGTAACCTCTAGTGTTACGTCCCCCTCGTGACCTTCAGCAGTACCTTCATAAGTTCCATCTTCAAGATCCATGTCAGCTGCCACTAGCCCGGATACATCAATTGCAACATCTTCATCTTCTTCGTCCTTTTCTTCTTCCTCTGGTTCTTTTTCTTCTACCTCTTCTTCTTTTTCGTCCTCTTCCGGTGCTTCAGCTGGTTCCTCGCATCCAAGGGCCATAAAGGTCCCTACCATCAATGCAAGGAAAAGAATTAAAACTTTCTTCATAATGTACACTTCACTCCTTTCAAATTTTGTTCACCCTATCTTTATACGATAAAGAATCAAATATTCCTCTCAAATTACAATATTTTTTTTATAAACATTTTGTAAAATGAAAGAAAAAACTTTGTTAAATTCTAATTTTACAAGGAATAATAAATAACACAGAAGAAACAAGTAAATAAAAAATAAAAAAGATCAAATTATTTTGTTGTAGATGTTAATAAATTATCTTAATTATAGGAGGCCCCCTAAATGAATAAGCCAAATGAGCTTATTAATGAAAAATCCCCGTATCTATTACAACACGCCCATAATCCTGTAGACTGGTTTCCCTGGGGAGAAGAAGCTTTTGATAAGGCCAAAAAGGAAAACAAGCCAGTTTTTCTAAGCATAGGATACAGCACCTGCAGATGGTGTCATAATATGAAAAGAGAATCTTTCGAAGATGAAGAGATAGCTTCAATATTAAATGAAAATTTTGTCTCTGTGAAAGTGGACCGTGAAGAACTACCTCACGTGGATACTGTATATATGAGTGTATGTGAGGCACTTACTGGCCAGGGAGGTTGGCCGTTGACGGTGTTTTTGACTCCAGACAAAATTCCATTTTTTGCAGGGACATATTTTCCAAAAGAAAGCGTTAGAGGTCATATAGGGTTAAAAGACTTACTTCAAAAAGTTACCGAAAAATGGCAAACGGATAAAGAGGATTTGATTGATAAAGGAAAAGAAATTACAGAAGCACTATCACCTCATTTAAATGAAGTAAAAGAAGGACTAATTGACGAAAAAGCAATAGAAAAAGGGTATCAAGAATTAGAAAAAAGGTTTGATGAAAAATATGGCGGGTTTTCTAAAAGCCCAAAGTTTCCAATGCCTGCTACTTTAATGTTTTTGTTGAGGTATAATGTTAAGTTTGACAATGAAGATATTAATTGTGATGTAATGATTCATAGGACCTTGGGAGGGATGTATCGGGGAGGTCTGTTTGATCATTTGGGTGGCGGTTTTTATCGATATAGTGTAGATAATAAATGGCTTGTTCCTCATTTTGAAAAAATGCTCTATGATAATGTGATGCTTACCCTTGGTTACTTAGAAGCTTATCAGTGGAGTAAGAAGGAGCTGTACAAAGAAGTTGCAGATACTACCCTTCAGTTCATCGAGAGAGAAATGTTAAGTGATGAAGGTACTTTTTATACTGCAATTGATGCTGAATCTGAAGGAGAGGAAGGTAAATTTTATTTATGGAGTTATGATGAAATAATTGATATTTTGGGTGATAAAGAAGGAAAAGAATTTAATGAAGTCTATGGTGTTACTAAGAAAGGTAATTTTGAAGGCAAAAATATATTAAACAGATTAGAAGAAAACAAAACAGAAAACACAGATAACATAAAAAGTAATTTAAAGAATGATTTAGATAATGAAGCCCAAATAAGAAGAAAATATCAAAGGGCAATTAATAAGTTGTTTGAAAAAAGAAAAGAAAGAATTCCTCCTGAAACTGATGATAAGATTCTTACTTCCTTAAATAGCCTGGCAGTAGTATGTTTTTCGAGAGCTGCAAGGGTGTTTGATGACAGCAGGTATTTGTCTATTTCCAGAACTGCTCTGCATTTTATCTTAAAAAATTTACGAAGACAGAAAGACGGAAGAGTTCTGGCAAGGTATAGAGACGGTGAGGCTGCTTTTTTGGGAAACTTGGAAGATTACGCATATCTTTCGTGGGGTTTACTGGAATTTTATCAAGCAAGCTTTGAGAAAAAGTATTTAAACATAGCTTTAGATATTGTTATGCAGGCTGAAAATTTATTTAGGGATGATGAAAAACAGGCATTTTATAAATATGGTAATGATGCAGGTGAGCTTTTTGCACGTCCTATAGAGATATTTGATGGTTCTACACCCAGCGGGAATTCTGTTATGTTGTATGTTTACTTAAAGCTGTCAAACTTAATTGAAGCGAGGGAGAAAAAAGAAAACTTAGAGCAAAAGGCTGAAAACTTGATAAAAGCATGTGCGGGAAGTGTTAATGAATCTCCTGCTTTTTCGGCGTTCTTTTTGACGGGTGCCATGATGTTTTTGAAGCCGCCGCTAAAAGTAAATATCCATGATGGAAGTGGCAAAAGTGAAGTGGTATGGAGCTTTGTAAATGAAGTTGACAGCTACTTTATCCCTGATGTTTTGATAAACCTTTCTGATTTTGATGAAGATGAAAAAAACAAAGACAAAGATAAAGAGAAAGAGAAGGTAACTGCCGAAGTATGTGATCATATTAGCTGCAAAGGAAAGGTTGATAAACCAGAAGAGCTAGAAAAAATTTTATTTACACGCTAAATAGTAAATAGTATAATACTATTAAAACAATTAAGATCTTTAGTAATAAAGTGATTACCCATAAAAGCAGGGGTGCCTATTTTTAGGCTGAGAAAGGCTCTTAAATAGCCTTACCCTTTGAACCTGACTTGGTTAAGACCAACGTAGGGAGCTTTTATGTCAGGCCGGAAGATGTGTGCCTGATATAATATGCTCACCTGGCGAGGTGAGTTTTTTTAATTTTAACACCAAAAGGAGGCAAAATATGGAGCTTAAAATAAATGGTGAGAAAAGAAATGTAAATGATGGTTTGACTATAAAAGGATTACTAGATGAGCTTGGGGTGAAATCAGAAGGCAAAATTATAGTATTAAACCAGGAAGTAGTTCCTGAAGAACAATGGGAAGATAAGGAATTAAAAGAAAATGAGGAAATTGAAATTTTAAATATGGTAGGAGGAGGCTAAAAACTTATGGATACTTTTAAAATTGGAGGAAAAGAGTTAAAAAGTAGGTTGATTGTAGGGACCGGTAAGTATCCTAGAAAAAGTATGATTAGTGAAGTGATTAAGAGTTCTGGTACAGAAGTTATCACTTTAGCTTTGAGAAGGGTTGACATCAATTCAGAAGATGAGAATATATTAAATTACATTGATGATAGCTGTGTTTTGATGCCAAACACATCCGGTGCAACGACAGCAGATGAAGCGGTCAAAATAGCCAGGATAGCAAAGGCTGCTGGCTGTGGTGATTGGGTTAAGATAGAAGTTATAAAAGATAATAAGTTTTTGTTACCTGATAACTACGAAACCCTTAAAGCTTCTGAGACTTTGGTAAAAGAAGGATTTAAGGTTTTCCCATATGTTACCCCGGAGCTAGCTGTGGCCAAAGAACTAGAAAACGTTGGAGTGGAAGCTGTTATGCCTCTTGGTGCTCCGATAGGAACAAATAAAGGACTTGAGACAAGAGAACTTATAAAGATCTTGATATCGGAGATTAACCTTCCAATCATAGTTGATGCCGGTATAGGCAGGCCATCACAGGCAGCAGAAGCAATGGAGCTTGGTTGTGAAGCTGTGATGGTCAATACCGCAATTGCTACTTCACAAGATCCGCCACTAATGGCTGATGCCTTTGGACGAGGGGTAGAAGCTGGGAGGAAAGCTTTTCTTGCAAAGAACCCACAGGTAAAAGACAAAGCTGAAGCAAGTTCACCTTTGACAGGATTTTTATCAGAGGATTAATTAGAGACTGGAGGGAAATGTTTTTGAGCTTTAAAGATATATATAGCAAATACAAGGACATGGAACTTGATAAAATACTTCGAGAGATATCCAAAACCAGGGTGGAGATGGCTTTGGATAAAGAATATCCAGATGAAAATGACTATCTTGCTTTGTTATCTCCTGCGGCAGAAAGCTATCTTGAGCCTATGGCTAGAAAAGCTCATGAATTAACAGTTAGAAATTTTGGAAGAGCTATAGTACTTTATACACCTTTGTATTTGAGTGATTATTGTTCTAACAAATGCATTTATTGTGGTTTTAGAGCTGACAATAGTTTTGACAGAAAAAAACTAACCTATGAAGAAGTAGAAAAAGAAGGTAAAGCAATAAGTAAGACAGATATAAGACATATATTAATACTGACTGGTGAATCCGAAAAACATACTGACCTGGAATACCTAAAAAACTGTGTAAAAATCCTAAAAAAATACTTCTCTTCGATTACCGTTGAAATATACCCTATGACCACTGAAGGTTATAAAGAACTAGTGACAGAAGGAGTTGATGGACTTACTATCTATCAAGAAACTTATGATGAAGATATTTATCACAAAGTCCATCTAAAAGGACCTAAAAGAGATTATGATTTCCGTCTAGATGCCCCGGAGCGAGGCCTTGAAGCTGGGATAAGAAGGATTAACATTGGCGCTCTCTTTGGGCTTAGTCCCTGGAGAAAAGAAGCTTTCTTTACTGGTCTACATGCCTGGTATCTACAGAACAAATACACAGAAGCAGAAGTTTATATTTCATTTCCCAGGCTTAGACCTTTTAAGGGGGAAGATTTGGATTATATCCATAGGGTGACTGATAAAAATATGGTGCAGATGATGCTTGCATCCAGGCTGTTTTTGCCAAGGGTTGGTCTAAACCTATCTACAAGAGAAGCGCCAGAGCTTAGAGAGAACCTTCTGCCTTTGGGAGTTACCAGGATGTCAGCAGGCTCTGTCACTGCAGTAGGTGGATATTCCGGGGAAGACAGCGGGGTAGAACAATTTGAAGTTGCAGATCATAGGTCTGTAGATGAAATAAAATCTCTTTTATTAAAGCATAGGTATCAACCTGTTCTAAAAGACTGGGAGATGTTATCATAGAATATTTGTTAAACATTTGTTATAGGAAATTTTATTATTGTATGTTTTGGTAAGTTGTTGTCTGTATTAATTTATTTCTGACAGGGGGTTATGATTATGGCAAAAATTAAGACTGACGAAATTCTGGGGACAGATATATACGCCATCACAGCAGAAGAATACTCAAGAGGAAGAGATAATATTGAAGTAGTTAAAGAAATGCTAGATGGCGGGATAAAATTAATCCAATATAGAGAAAAGAAAAAGCCAGCAGGGGAAAAGCTAGAACAGTGTAAAAAAATAAGAAAGTTAACAAAAGAAGCTGGTTGTAAGTTTATCGTAAATGATGATGTGGATATTGCTATGCTTGTGGGGGCAGATGGAATTCATGTTGGTCAAGATGACCTGCCAGTTAACGAGATAAGAAAGCTTGTTGGCGAAGAGATGTTAATAGGCCTTTCTACACACTCGCCCAAGCAGGCTAAAGAAGCTGCTAGTTCAGGCGCTGATTATATAGGGGTGGGCCCTGTGTTTAAGACAAACACAAAAGAAGATGTTGTAGAGCCAGTTGGCCTTTCGTACGTTGATTATGTTTACAAGAACATGGACATACCTTTTGTAGCTATTGGTGGCATCAAAAAACATAATATACAAGAAGTTATGGAAAAAGGTGCTTATTGTTTTGCCATGGTTACAGAAATTGTTGAAGCAGATGACATACCAGATAGAATTGAAAAAATAAGAGAGTTACTCCATCAGTAACAGTATTTTAACTTTACTTATGTGAATAGACTTTTTGCACCAGAATCAAAGTTTTTTAAGGTAATCACTTTTCTCTTTGACCAAAACTCCTCCTAATATAAATAATGCAAGTAGATTTGGTGCAGCCATGAGGCCATTTAGTGTATCTGCTATGCCCCATACTAATTCTAGGCCGCCAATAGAACCGACAAATAAAAAAACTAAAAATATCAATCTATAAGGAACGACTATTTTTCGTCCCAGTATATATTCCCAGCTTTTTTCACCATAAAAATTCCAGGTTAACATTGTGGTATACGAAAAAAGCACCAGGCTCGCGAGTACTATGACGTTTCCAGGACCCGGAAGTCCAAGTTCAAATCCAGTAGCAGCAAGAGCAGCCTCACTTTCGCCCTTCTCAAGGGCACCTGTCGATAGAATAACCAGGGACGTCATTGTGGCAACAACAATTGTATCTATAAAGACCTCCCAAATACCCCACATTCCTTGATTGGTAGGACTATTTTTGGCTTGGGCGTGAACTATAGATGCTGCGCCAAGGCCTGCTTCGTTTGAAAAAATACCTCTAGCAAAGCCGTATCTTATAGCTGTACTTACAGTGGCGCCGGCAAACCCCCCTGCAGCAGCACTTCCGGTAAAAGCATCGGTGAAAATTCTAGCGAAGGTGGCAGGCATGGCTTGAAAGTTTAGTATAATGATTAAAAGGGATCCCGCTATATATAAAAGGGTCATAATTGGTACTATTTTGGCAGCAATGCTTGCTATTCTTTTCACCCCACCCAAAGTTACTAGTCCTACCAAAATTATTGCAAGAATCCCGGTGACATGTGAGGGGATACCAAAATCTGATAAGGCACCTGCCATAGTATTTGCCTGGACCATGTTACCTATACCAAATGCAGCTAGCCCTGCAAGTAATGCATATATAACAGCCAAGAATTTCCACGGACTGCCGAGTCCATTTTCAATGTACTGCATTACACCCCCGGAATAAGATCCGTCTATATTTTTGTTTCTAAACTTAACCCCTAAAGCTGCTTCTCCAAATTTTGTAGCCATACCAACAAGTGCTGATATCCACATCCAAAATATTGCCCCGGGACCTCCACTAGCTAGAGCAGTGCTTACACCTGCTATATTACCTACACCTATAGTAGCTGCCATAGCTGATGATACTGCTTGAAAAGAAGTGATCTCTCCTTTTTCTTTACTTTTGTCTCTGGTAAAAATAGTGCCAAAGCTTTTTCTCCAGGCATGGCCAAGATGGGTAAACTGAAAGAATTCAAGCCTTATGCTTAAATATAAACCTGTGCCTATGAGAAGAACCATAAAAGGTGGTCCCCATACTATTGCATTTACTGTTTCATTAATTTCTTCTATGTAATCTAATAAGTTAAATATATATGCTAAAATGTTTTCCATAAGTATTTCCTCCTCTAAATAGTTATTTTATTCTGGTGCAAAAAGTCATATGAACAAAGTTTTATTTTTAATATATTCAAAATGTTATCTGTTATATTTTAGAATTGAAAAATAAAAAATATGTATAAGATATTGAATGCCCCGAAAGGATAAACCTGATTAACTTGTTCTTTTTTCTCATTTGCGTTATAATTGACCAGGTGAAATTTAATTAAAGTGAGGTATTTTTGCTATGAGAATATTTAAGGAAGAACTTATAAATAGACTTGTGGAACTTGTGGAACTATCTTCTGAAGAGATATCAGAGCTGTTAGAGATACCACCAGATCCAGAGATGGGAGATCTAGCTTTTCCATGTTTTAAACTCGCCAAGGTTAGGAAGAAAAACCCAGCCGAAATTGCAAGTGACCTTGAGAATAGTTTCGAAAAAGATGATTATTTTGCTGAAATAAAAGCAGCGGGACCTTATCTAAATTTTCTTTTCAACAAAGAAAAACTTGCTGAACTAACTATCAATCAGGTGATGAACCAGGGTGAAGATTATGGTAATAGTGATGAGGGAAGAGGAAGGACCGTGGTGATAGATTTTTCTTCGCCTAATATTGCCAAGCCTTTTGGTATTGGACATTTAAGGTCTACGGTAATAGGAAATGCGCTGTATAATATTTATGAGAAGTTAGGCTACAATGTGATCGGGATTAACCATTTAGGTGATTGGGGGACTCAATTTGGCAAGTTGATATCTGCCTACCTAAAGTGGGGAGACGAAGAAGAGCTGAACAAAGACCCTATTGATTATCTATACAAACTTTATACCAGATATCATCAGGAAGAAGAAAACTCAGAAGAACTTGAAGAAGAGGGTCGTGAATGGTTTAGAAAATTAGAAGCTGGTGATGATGAAGCAAGCAGATTATGGGAAAAATTTCGAAGCCTCAGCTTAGATGAATTTAAACGAATATATGATAGGCTTGGGGTTTCTTTTGATAGCTATCGGGGAGAAGCTTATTATAATAAATATCTTGATGAGACAATCGAAAAGATTGTTAAAAGTGGCATAGCAAGGGAAAGCGAAGGAGCTCTTGTAGTAGATATTGATGATGAAGAAGATATGCCTCCATGTTTACTTAGAAAAAGAGACGGAGCTACTTTGTATGCAACCAGGGATATATGTGCTGCTATAAAAAGATATGAAGAATATAAATTTGAAAAATGCCTGTACGTTGTTGGTGATGATCAAAAGCTTCACTTTAAGCAGGTTTTTGGTGTGCTAGATAAGATGGGTTATGATTTTGCCAGTTCTTGTGAACATATCGCTTTTGGCTTGATTAGGTTTAAAGAGGGAAAAATGTCTACCAGGATGGGTAATATTATATTTTTGGAAGATGTTTTGGATAAGGCGAAAACACTAGCTCTAGATGTTATCAAGGAAAAAAACCCTGATCTAGAGAATAAAGAGGAAGTAAGTGAAATGGTTGGCGTAGGAGCAGTGATTTTTGGAGATTTGAGTAATGACAGAATAAAAGAAGTTACATTTGATTGGAACAAAATCCTTGACTTTAATGGTGAAACAGCACCTTATCTACAATACACTCATGCCAGGATCTGCAGTATACTTAGAAAAGCCAAAGAAGATTATAACCTAGAATCTATAAAACTATTAACAGGGGACTATGAACAGGAAGTTATCAAAAAAATAGCAGGCTTTGAAGATATTTTGAAAAGAACTAGGGAACTAAATAAACCGCATATACTTGCAAGGTATTTGTTAGATCTTGCGAAGGTATATAATCGTTTTTACAATAAATGTCCTATTTTGAACGAAACAGCAGATGTAAAAATGGCAAGGCTTGCTCTTTGTGATTGTGTTAGACAGGTTCTAAAGAATGGTCTTTCCCTAATGGGTATTAAGACACCTGATGCTATGTAAACAAACAAACCTTTGTACATATGACTTTTTGTACCAGAATCAAGATTAAATTTGTAAAACCAGGGAAGGGGTGGTGCTAAATGGTATATTTTGAAAAAGCAGGTCAAGAAAATACTCAAATGGCCCTTGAATATTCTGTAGACAGAGCTAAAGAACTTGGCATTAAACATATAGTGGTAGCATCACATACAGGAAGAACAATTAATGAATTATTAGATTTGTTAGAACAAAAAGGCTTGAAAGATGAACTAAATGTATCTTGTGTAACTCATCATGTTGGGTATAGAGAGCCTGGAAAGTTCGAAATGGATGATGAAGTTGTAAAGCGTCTTGAAAAAGAAAATATAAAGATGCTAACAACAACTCATTTATTTGCCAACATTGAAAGAGACATAACAAACAAGATCGGAGGACTTTATCCAGGAGGAATTATTTCAGCTACTCTAAGGTGTTTTGGCCAGGGAGTAAAAGTATGTTTTGAGATTTCTGTCATGGCACTAGATGCAGGACTAATTCCATATGGGGAGGATGTTATTACAATAGGAGGGAAGGGAAGAGGTGCTGATACTTCTGTAATAATTGCACCGGCTCATGCAAAGAATTTTTTTGATACAAAACTAAAAGAAATTATTTGTATGCCAAGAGATTAAAATTTTACCTGCTGGTAGAAAATATTTAATATAGATAGTACATTAGTTACCAGGGGGCAATAAACAATTGATTACTAAATCTAAAACTACGGGTATTATATATGACTTTGTAAGTAAAATTTTTCCTTTAGTTGAACAAGAACTAAATCACTGGCGGGATATAATAAGAGCAGCCCCTGATAAAGAACTAGCTAAACAGGGGCTTTTTAGTATTGAAGATAAAAAATTTCATGCTCTTGGAGGCAGTGTTTTTGCATTATATAATGAAGATTACAAAAAAACTATTACAAGCTTGATAACTTCCTATCAAACTATAAGTGATTATTTAGATAATCTTTGTGATAGAACTGGCATATACTCCAAAAAAGCATTTAGTAAACTTCATGATTCGATGTTTGACGCACTTAGCCTAGATGAAGTAGAAGGCGGTTATTATAAATATTTTCCTTATAAAGATGATGGTGACTATTTAACTTATCTTGTACAAAATTGCAGGGATAAAATTAACAAGTTTTCAAGATATTCTTTTGTGGAAGAGGATATAAAATATTTTATAGGCCTTTACAGAGACCTTCAGGTTTTAAAACATATTGAACCTGCAAAAAGGGAAAGCGAACTAATTAATTGGTTTCAAAAATACAAGATTATTTATCCTGATATTAGGTGGTGGGAGTTTTCATGTGCTTCTGGTTCAACACTTCTTGTGTTTGCGCTTACTGTTCTTTCTACTAGAGATGATTTTGGCCAGGAGGAAAAAGAGAAAATTATCAATGCTTATTTTCCCTGGATCTGTGGTTTTCATATTATGTTGGATTATTATATTGACCAAAAAGAAGATGAGATAGAAGGAGATTTGAATCTGGTAAGTTTTTATCATGATGAAAAAGAGCAGGAAGATAGATTGTTATTTTTTTGTGAAAAATCTTTGGAAGAGGCAGCCAAGTTACCTGAAAGTGAATTTCACCTGGCTGTGGTTAAGGGTATGATTTCACTATATCTTTCTGACCCAAAAGTTAAACTGCAGGGACTTCAGAATACGGCAAAAAGAATCCTTAAAGCAGGTGGGAATGATACTCGATTGATGTATTATCTTTGCATGGTACTTCGGACTGCAAAAAAAATATAATTTATGTTTATTTAAATGTGCTAATTTTTTTCTTCTTTATTCTTTTCTTTCTGAGATAAAGTATGTTAATCGAGAAAGGGTCTTCTTAACCTCTACATCTGGCATTTCTTCTAAACATATTATTGCTTTTTTTATTTCTTCTTTAGCTAATGAGTAGGTATATGAGATAGCACCATTACTATATAATAAACTTGTAATATATTCAAGATTTTCTCTTGTGAGTTCTCTATTATTGATGATCTCTTTAACTTTTTCCCCATCTTTACTTGTTTCAAACAGATAAATGATAGGAATTGTTATGTTTCCCTGCCCTAAATCTTTTTTGGTAGGCTTACCTACATTTAGAGGCTTAGCCGTAAAGTCTAGCAAATCATCTATAATCTGAAAAGCTAATCCTAGATGTATGCCGAAATTTCGTATTATCTTGATTTTATCTATTGGAGCTTCCCCTATTATCGCCCCTGCTTCGCAGCAGGCAG
The DNA here is from genome assembly GCF_022539405.1 of Natranaerofaba carboxydovora. NCBI lineage: Bacteria > Bacillati > Bacillota > Clostridia > Natranaerobiales > Natranaerofabaceae > Natranaerofaba > Natranaerofaba carboxydovora. The sequence goes on from NZ_CP054394.1 coordinate 769,325, forward strand.
AGATAAGACTTGCAGTTTTCTTATAAATATAGTCAAAATAATCTTCCCTTGTTACCTCAGTGTTATAGAGATTTTGCAGCTGGCAGATTTCTCCCTGGCTCATCTCCCTAACAGCGGTGGTCATTGTTTTAAGTATTTTTGAAGAGTTATATGGTGCTAAAAGTTCAAATGCTTTAGCAAATAAATAATCTCCGCTTAACACGGCCATTTGATTCCCTCGTTTGTGATTGATTGTAGGGACCCCGCGCCTAGCTTTTGCTTCATCTACTATATCATCATGAATAAGGGATGCAGTGTGAATCAACTCTCCCGCAATTGCTATATCAATGTTGTTGTCGTCAAAAGGTTTGTAAAAAGTGGAACATAAGATAGTTAATAAAGGCCTTAATTTTTTCCCTCGACCTATTAAAAAGGGTGTAGTAAGTTCAGCTGTTTCTTTATACTGGCTATTAGCAAATCGCTCTAGTCTTTCTTCAACTTTTTTTAGTTCTGGAGAGTCAAATAATCTGCTTTTTAATGAAGTTTCTAAAGTCATTTTTCCACCCTTTCAGGACGTTTTAAAATACCTACTTTTATATTATATCACAATTACCTGTCAGTTATTTCATTACGAAGGCCAAAATAAGGCTAAACAATGTTATGTTGTTTTAGCTTAAAAGAAACTTAAAGTTGTATGGGATATAATTAATATTATTATACCTGAGGTTAAAACTCCAAGGGATATGATCCAAAAAGAATCTCTAAATGGTATTTTGAATATATATGCTGCAAGACTAGCAGTCCAGGCTCCAGTAGTAGGAAGAGGAATCGCAACAAATAAGTATAAGACATATTTGCCGTATTTTACATATTGATCTTTTCTTTTAAGGACTCTTTCAGTAGAATTGTTGAATATAGTGTTTAATACAGGAACTTTTTTAAAAAATTCTCCCAGCCAATTTAATATTATAAATATAGGAAAGATTACTAATATGTTGCCCAAAGCACTTAAGCTGTAAGCCTGCCAGCTATTGAAGCCTAAGCTGAGGCCAAGTGGGATTCCACCTCTTATTTCGATAACTGGTAGTGCCGAGAAGATTATTACTTTTAACATATCCAAAATTTCCATGACATAGTCCCCTTTAAAATTTATAATTATTTATAAGTACCACTTTATTATTACCACTATATTATTTTAACACTTTAGAGTACAGAGTAGAAATTATTTTTTGAAAATATAACTAAAAACTGGCCAAATTGTGGTGAATTAAATGATCCCATTAAAAGATAATATAAAATCAAAAAGCTTTCCACTAGTTACAATATTTTTGATTTTGATGAATGTATCAATATTTGCATTCCAGTTTTTATTGGATTTTGAATTGGAGATTTTACTTATAAATGTGCTAGGGTTTGTGCCCCATAGAATTTCTTTAGATTTGTCATTATATCCTTTAGTAACTTTTGTTACTTCAACCTTTTTGCATGGAAGCTTACTGCATTTGCTTGGTAATATGCTTTATTTATGGATATTTGGTGATAATGTTGAAGATCGATTAGGCAAATTCGGATTTTTGTTCTTTTATATAGTAGTTGGAGTAATTGGCAACATTGCTCATTATCTTTATAATCCTCTGTCAACACAGCCGGCTATAGGAGCAAGTGGCGCAGTGGCAGGTATATTAGGAGCCTATTTTGTTTTTTACCCTTATGCTAAAATATTAACTTTAATCCCCCTTGGTTTTTTTATTACAGCATTTCATGTACCCGCAGTTTTATTTCTTGGAATTTGGATATTGCTTCAAACGATTAATGCTTTGTTAACACTTCCTGGTGCTGCAATCTCTATAGCCTGGTGGGCACATATCGGTGGTTTTATGGGAGGTTTTTTCCTGGGGATTTTAAATTCAATTTCTAAATCTTGATACTAACTGTAAAAAGTCTATTCAAAGGAATAAGAATCAACTTTTAGGAAATAAAATTTTAGGTATCTTGACATAATTTTTCTTCAATGATAACATCTTTTATGACAATATAATAACACCTCATCTCGAGCTTGAGGTGAGGTAGAGGAGCGGCCTGTCAATAGTAATTTTCTTAAACCTTAGAGCAGGTAATGATAGGGAATGAAAGGGGCGGTCGCCGAAGCACTGTAAGTGGGCTCGGCTTATGGTGCTGGTTTGGTAGAGAAGATCTATCAAACTGTCATTGGTGCTAACCCTGTAACACCAATGAAGAGCTATCTCACACGGACGCAGGGTAGAGAGGAGGGTCTTTACTGTTTTTGGAAATGAACAGTTAACAGGACCTGACGCTTAAGACCTGTTAGCTGTTTTTTTATTATAAAATTTTATTATAAAAGTTATTAAAGTAAGAGTTTTTGGATAAAGAGATTACTAGCTAAGTATTTAGGATTGGAAGGTGATATAAGTGGAAATTGTAGTGCAAAAATTCGGTGGTACTTCCGTTGCTACTGAACAGGAAAGAGAATATGCTATCAAAAAAGTTTCTGAAGTATATGAAAAAGGTGATTTGCCGGTTGTTGTTGTATCTGCAATGGGTCAAAAAGGATCCCCCTATGCCACAGATACTCTTTTGTCGTTAACCAAAAGAGAAATTAGTTCTTCTAGGGATAAAGATTTACTTCTATCTTGTGGAGAAATAATTTCTAGTGTAATATTTAGTCAGGAACTAAGAGATCTTGGATACCCGGCCCAAGCTATGACAGGACCTCAGGCAGGAATTAAGACTGATGATGCTTTTGGTAATGCGAGAATAGAAGCAGTAAAATCTTCTGCACTTAATTCATTAATTGAGGAGAATGTTATTCCTGTAGTTGCCGGTTTTCAAGGAGCAACTTCTGAAGGAGACATAACGACTCTAGGGCGCGGGGGAAGCGATACTACTGCTGTAGCTTTAGGTGTTTTTCTTAATGTTGATAGGGTTGAAATTTATACAGATGTAGATTCTTTGATGACAGCTGACCCCAGGCTGGTTTCTGAAGCAAAGCCTATCCACGAAATTAATTTTACTGAGCTTTTGAACTTAGCTCAGGAAGGGTCTAAAATTATACATCCAAGAGCGGTGCAGATAGCTATGGAAAATCATGTTCCACTTTATATAACATGTGCAAAAGGGAGTTCTAGAGGGACAAAGGTTTCCTGGCAAACCGATGATGAATCACCTACCTGGGATCAGGGTAGAGTAATATCAGGGCTTGCTCATATGGATGAAATTTCGCAAATTATAATTAAACCCCGAGAAGGGGAACTGACTATGGACTTGCAGTGTCAAATATTTGCTAAACTAGCCAGGAAAGATGTAAGCGTTGATTTGATAAATGTTTTGACAACTGGTGTTTACTTGACTGTTGCAGATGACAAAGTAGAACAGGCGATAAATGCTTTAGAAGATCTTCCTGTAGAAACAGATATACTAAAGAACTGTACAAAAATTTCTTTGGTTGGACACGGTATGAAAGGTGTTTCAGGAGTAATGGAGCGGATTTTTGAAACCTTAAAAAATGAAGAAGTGCCAGTGCTTCAAACAGCTGACTCTAATACTACTGTATCTTGTCTAATACCTAAAGATAAGAAAAAAGCAGCTCTAAATGGTCTTCACAAAACTTTTTCATTATGAATCAAATATAGTACTAATAAATTTTAAAGAAGAGGAGAGGATACCCATTATACGCTTGGGACGTGTACAAACGGCGATGGTAACTCCTTTTAAAAAAGATCTTGAATTAGATCTTGGAGGTGTAGCCCCCCTTGTTGAGTACTTGTGTAACAGTGGAACAGAGGGATTGGTAGTTACTGGAACAACTGGTGAGTCACCTACACTTACCTTGGAGGAAAAGGAAAAACTATGGCTAGAAGTGATTAGGACAAAACCTCAAAATGTGCCTATGATAGCAGGAACTGGATCAAACGATACAAGAGAAACTGTTGAAGCATCCATAAAAGCTGAAAAAGCTGGTGCAGATGCAATAATGCTTGTCACACCATATTATAATAAGCCACCTCAATCAAACATGAAAGCACACTTTGAAGAGGTTGCCAAAAAGGTTAACCTACCAATAATGTTATATAATGTGCCAAAACGTACCGGTGCTAATCTATTACCTGATACAGTTAAAGAGTTAATGAATTGTGATAACATAATAGCAATAAAAGAAGCTAGTGGGGACTTGGAACAGGTTGCAAAACTTAGAAGGCTAATAGGGAATAGGATTAAGATATTTTCTGGGGAAGATAGCATTACACTTCCTATGATGGCTTTGGGAGCTTCTGGAGTTGTGAGTGTTGCTTCTCATATTGCAGGGGAGTTATTTAAAGAGATGCTTGAAAGCTTTGTCTCTGGAGATGTAGACAAGGCGATGAGGACCCATTATGACTTAATGCCTTTATTTGAAGGGTTATCTATCTCAACTAACCCTATCCCAGTAAAATCAGCTTTAAATCTGGCAGGTGTCTCTGTAGGCCCTTTGAGGCCACCACTGCAAGAATTAGACAAAGATGATAAAGCAAAGTTAAAAAAAGTTCTTCAGGATTATGCCTGAATAGTTAAATAAAAGAACAAAAATAAGCGGGGTTTTACCCCGCTTTTTTTATAAAGTTATGTTCGGGTATAATTACTTAATACTAATGGTGATCTCTGTACCTGCACCTTCCCTGGTGGCTAAGTGAAAATCTTCAATGTAATTAACCAGTCGTTCTAAAGAAGAACTAGACTCTTTTTTTTCTTCTTTTTTTTCCAAAAGATTTTTTACTTTTTCTTTTGTTTCTTCGTTCATCCCGTGGCCGTCGTCTTTAACAAAAACTGTGTACTTTCCATTTTCGTCTTCTACCTTGGAAGTTATCTTTTTTGCTCCGGCATTTAAAGAATTCTCTACTAAAGTTCCTACTGCTTCTTTAATTATTGCGTGTTTTTCATTCAAAACCAATTATGCCTCCCTTCGTGTCAAAAATATTTCTTAAACTTTTTTTCTACAAAAAAATATAGTTTCCTTTAAACCAGGGTAGTCCAATGAATGTAAGGATAGGTTAAATTAACCATTTAGGATATTAGTTGCAAATAGGACAGCGAATGAGAAGGATGGTGTATTTTTAAGGAGTTGTATTAATAAAAGATTTCTATATTATTCAGGAGAGTTGGGTAAAACAGTAAGAATTTCCATAGCCTTTTAACATGAAATTCGAAAATTGTTAATACAATTGTAAAATTAAATTATAGAACTTAGGTTTTTTTATTGATAGTTTTATGATATTATTGATAGTAGTAGAGGTGAAAACAATTGGAAGTAGGCATCCTTATAGTAAAAATATCAATCGGAGAGGCATCTTCACTTAAAGAAAAGCGTAGAATTTTAAAGAGTTTAATTGATGTACTGAAAAACAAGTTCAACCTTTCCATTGCTGAAGTTGGGGAACAGAACAAGTGGCAGGTTGCAGAACTGGGAATTGCTGTGGTAGGTAATGACAAATCTTATCTTAATAGGGTTATTGAAAAAGTTGTAGATAAGATAGAGACCAAAAAAGACATAGTAATGATGGATTATGAAGTTCACTTCTGGTAAAAGTATTAACCTCCTGTATTTTGAGAAAATATTAATAGATGATTCAGATAGAATACTGAGGAGGTTTTACTATGTCAGAAAACAAAAAGGAAAACAAGTCTGATGCAATAGAACGTCTTAAATGGGAAACTGCAATGGACCTTGGGCTATTACCAAAAGTTTTGGAGAAAGGCTGGGAATACTTGACTGCCGAAGAAACTGGTAGGCTTGGTGGTATTGTTGCAAGAAAACTTAAAAAAACAAAAAGCAACAAGTGATATTTTAAAAGCAAGGTGGGTGTAGGTAATGGTATCTTCGTCTATATCAATAGGCATGGCCCTGGGGGGTGGTTTGTTATTCTTTTTCAACCCTTGTGTGTGGCCATTATACCCTGCGTATGTATCGTATATAGCGGGATCGTCGTTATCAGAAATCAAAACTGGTGAGAATAGATATAAACTTTTAAAAAATACCCTAGGGTTTATCCTCGGTTTTTCTGTGATTTTTGTAGCCCTTGGAGCGCTTGCAACTTCTGTAGGTAGTTATTATCAAAATCAAGTGCTATTTGAGAGGTTAGCAGGAGTAGTTATAATTTTCTTTGGGCTTCAGTTAAGTGGTTTGTTAAAATTTAATTTTCTGTCTATGGACAAAAGGTTTTCCTTTATGCCAAGTAAACCTGGATTTTTTAGTTCTATTATCTTTGGGGCTACTTTTGCTTTAGGTTGGACACCTTGTGCGACCCCAATACTTGGAGCTATATTAGCATATGCTTTTACTCATGAAACCCTTTTACAAGGAATGTTTTTATTAGGCCTTTTTTCAGTAGGTTTTGCTGTTCCATTTTTGATATTTTCTTTACTCTTTACTGTGTTAAGTGGTGTAGTTGAAAATTGGATAGCGAGAGTCGCAAAACATCTGCCAACAATTAATAAAATAAGCGGTTTTGTGTTATTGTTTATCGGAGCCTTACTACTATTTAATAAAATGAGTGATATAAGTGTTTGGCTTTATGGTTTATTTAATTAAATATTGATTTAGGCTGCAAAAAATCACCATTATATATTAAGGAGGAAATAGTGTTTATGATTAAAAAAAAGACTGTCATTATAGCTATTTTTGTGGTTTCTGTTTTAATCCTTTTTACATTTGGAGGGTGTATGTTTGGGGATGATTCCCAGGGAGACAAAGCACCTGAAGGGGCTGCAAATGGAGAAAGTGAAGTAGAGGGAGAAAAGGCTTATTCTTTTTCTTTAGAAAATTTAGCAGGTGAAGAAGTTTCTATGGACGAATTAGAAGGTAAAGTGGTTTTTGTTAAGTTCTGGGGTATGTTTTGTCCAAATTGTCTGATTGACCTTCCTTACATTGATGATCTTCATAATGATTATGTAGATGATGAGGAAGTCGAAATATTAACAGTCAATTTTTCTGATTCGCCTTCTGATGTGGAAAGTTTGATGGAAGATGAGGGATATAGTTTTGAAGTATTATTTGACATTGATGAAGAAGCTGCAAGAGGATTTGGAGTTACAGGTGCACCGACGTATTACGTTGTTGATGCAGATGGTAAAATAGTATTTGAAAATCCTGGACAACTTGGTTATGATAATGCTAAGAACGCAATTGAAGATGCTAGATAAATATTATAAAAAGGAGCGGATATCTTATGCCACCAAAGAAAATTGCAGTAGCAGGTAAAGGAGGAACAGGTAAAACGACCTTTGCTTCGCTGCTTATACGTTACCTTGCAGAAAAGAAGAAGGGAACAATCTTAGGTGTTGATGCTGATCCTAATGCTAACCTTAATGAAGCTTTAGGTGAAGAGGCTGAAAATACTATTGGTGATATTTTAAATAGTACAAAAGAACGTGACGCGGTTCCTCAAGGTATGACGAAAGAAAGATTTATTGAATTTAGGCTAATGGAAGCTTTGATTGAAACAGATAATGTCGATTTGATTGTTATGGGCAATCCAGAGGGGCCGGGATGCTACTGCTATCCTAATGATCTTTTGAGAAAGCATTTAGAAGATATGGAAAAGAACTATGATTATGTAGTTATCGATAATGAAGCTGGGTTAGAGCATTTGAGTAGAAAAACCATAAGTGACGTAGATGTTTTGTTTGTCATCAGTGATTCTTCAGCTAGAGGCATACGTTCTGCAGCTAGGGTTAAGGAAATAGTTGAAGGTGTTGATATGAATGTAGATCAGATGTATCTTTTAGTTACCAGGACTGATTTTGAGGACATGGATGAAATTTTGAAAGAAGAAATAGATAAAACCGGAATAGAGCTAATAGGTAATATACCATATGATAAAAAAGTTGTGGAATTTGATTTGAGAGGAAAGCCGTTGTTTGATTTGCCTTCAGATTCAGTTTCAGTGACTTCTACATGGAAGATTTTAGACAGACTAAATCTCTAGTCTTATAAGCCTTATATATAAATCCCCCTGATGGGGGATTTGATGTGTGAATGTGTGGTAGTAAATATAACTTTATGGTACAATATAGGAGAGAAAGATGATGGACAAAGAAGTTTCTGCTGTTATTTTGGCTGGCGGTGTCAGCAAAAGGATGGGACATAAAAATAAAGCCTTTTTGAAATTAGGTAATAAGCCTGTGATTGAGTGGCTGTTAGAAGCTCTCCAGAAAGTATTTAATGATATATATATAGTAACTGATACACCTGAACAATATAAAGAATACACCATGGTCAAAACAACTGGTGATAAGATTATTCGACCAGAAAGAAGTACATTAGCAGGAATTCATGCTGGCATTCACGAAGTTGACAGTAAGTACGGATTTGTAGTAGCATGTGATATGCCTTTTATTAACACAGATTTGATAAATGAAATGATTAAATTATGCAATGGATACGATGTAATAATACCTTGTTATAGAGGACATGTTGAGCCTACATTTGCTTTGTATCACAAAAACTGTCTGCCTTATATTGAAAGGAATTTATTAAATGACAATTTTAGAATAGTTAATTTTTTCCCTGATGTCAAAGTGAAACATTTGAGTGAAGAATTTACCAAAAAATTTGATCCGGAGTTTAATTCTTTTTTGAACCTAAATACTCCCGAAGAATTAAACAAGGCAACAAAGTTAATTAAAAAAAGGCATTGAAAAACATTTAAAAATGAATATGGCTAACTTTCTCCGAGCTATTTAACCTAAGGATTTTATTAATCTATGGTTAATAGCCGGTAGGGTGATGAGGGAAACCTTATTACCTCCCGTGCTTGGAAAGGAGAAAGCTTTTATAGATCAACTGCTTTTTCTTTTCCATTGCAGTTGATTTTTTAGTTTGAGGAGGGGATGAAATGAAGCAATTTGAAGATGAGTATGGACGTAATATTGACTATTTGAGGGTTTCTATAACGGATAGGTGCAATCTTCGCTGTGTGTACTGTATGCCAGCAGATGGTATCGAAAAATTGGAATGCGATGAGCTTTTAAATTACGAAGAACTATATGATATTATCGGGGCTGGTGCTGATCTGGGCCTTAAAAAAATACGCTTTACAGGTGGAGAACCCTTAGTGCGAAAAGGATTTGTAAATCTTGTGAAAAAAGTAAATGAAATAGAATCAATAAATGATATTGCAATTACAACAAATGGTATATTACTCGACAAATATGCTAGAGAACTAAAAGATGCTGGACTAAATAGGGTAAATATTAGTTTAGATACTTTGAATAGAGAAAAATTTGAAAAGGTAACCCGTGGTGGAAATTTGGACAAAGTATTCGATGGAATAAAAGCTGCTAAAGAGGTGGGTTTGTGGCCTGTAAAGATAAATGTCGTAGTTATGAAAGATTTTAATTATGAAGAAATATTGGACTTTGTTAAATACAGCCATGAAGAAGAGTTAGAGATAAGATTTATCGAGTACATGCCTATTGGTGAGGGTAAAGATTGGAAAAAAAGTTATGTTTCTATATCTGAATTAAAAAAACACTGTAGTTCTTTTGGAGAACTTTTAGAAACTAGTTCTACAAATGGTAATGGACCTGCAAAATACTATCGTTTTGAGAACAGTAATGGAAAAATAGGGTTTATTTCCCCTGTGAGCAAGCATTTTTGTGACTCATGTAACAGACTGAGGCTTACATCTGATGGCAAAATTAAAAATTGCCTTTTTTCTGAAGGGGAATTAGACTTAAGAAAAGCTGTTAAATCTAAAGAAGAGATAAAGAATGTTTTTATGAAAGCTGTTCAGGATAAGCCATTAAAACATCAAATAAATGTAAGTTCAGATTCAAATGATAAAATAAGGAAACAAAAAAGAAATATGATGCAGATAGGTGGATAAGGAGGGTTTAATTTGACTAAAGAAGGAATTGTGGAAGCAGTATGTATTAGTGATAAAAAAGGAGTTAGAAAAGACAAAACTGAAAAAGGTGAGCTGCTTGAGAACTTTGGGTTAAAAGACGATGCTCACGGTGGAGATTGGCACAGGCAGGTTAGTTTATTAGCCATTGAAAGTATTAAAAAAATGCAGGACTTAGGTCTTGAAGTTGACTGTGGTGATTTTGGAGAAAATATAGTTACTAAAGGTGTTTCTTTGACTGAAATCCCTTTGGAAAGTAAAATTTTTGTTGGTGATGAAATTGTTTTGAAAGTGACTCAAATAGGGAAAGAGTGTCATGATAGGTGTGCTATTTACTATCAGGCAGGAGATTGTATAATGCCAAGAGAGGGGATCTTTGCGGAAGTCATAGAGGGCGGTACAGTTAAAAAAGGAGACCCTCTAAAAGTGGAAAGAAATGAACAATCGGGGGAGTGAAATAAATTATGAAAAAGGTACCTGTAAAAGAAGCTATAGGTAATGTATTAGCCCATGACTTAACAAAAATTGAGCCTGGGAAATTTAAAGGTGCCAGATTTAAAAAGGGTCATAAGATCACGTCTGAAGACGTAGATGAGTTACTGAAAATGGGTAAAGAAAATATATTTATATATCATCTAGAAGATGGCAAACTTCATGAAGATGATGGTGCTCTAAATCTTTCAAATATTCTTAAAGGAGAAAATGATAATATAGATGCTTCTTCTCCATCAGAGGGTAAAATTACACTCACATCAAAAAAGAAAGGTTTGTTAAAGGTTGATAAAGAAAGGTTAAAGGAACTTAATAGCAAGCCTGGAATAATTGCTGTTACCTGTTATAACAATCAGCCTGTAGAAAAAGATGATATAATCGCACAGACCAAAATCGTTCCTCTTGTTATAGATGAGACAGAAATTATGTCTATCAAAAAAGAAGTGTTTAGAGAGAAGAAGGCGCCTTTGTTAGATGTATTATCCTATGATGAATTATCAGTTTCGTTGATTGTTACAGGCAGTGAAGTATATCACGGAAGAATTAAAGACAGTTTTTCCCCGGTGGTAAAAGACAAAATTGAAAAATACGATTCAAGGGTATCGGAGAAGATATACCTTCCTGATGACAAGGACCAAATCAAAGAAACAGTAACAACACAAGCCAATAAGCATGATATGGTAGTGGTTACGGGGGGGATGTCTGTTGACCCGGATGATGTGACTCCTACGGCTATAAAAGAAACTGGAGCAGAAGTAATCACTTATGGAGCCCCATTATTTCCAGGAAGCATGTTAATGCTGGCTTATCTTGGGGATGTTCCTATAGTTGGTTTGCCTGGTTGTGTGATGTATGCAGCGACAACGACTTTTGATGTGTTTTTGCCCCGGATTTTGGCGAGGGAAAAAATTAAACCGGAGGAAATATCCACAATGGGATATGGAGGACTATGTTTTAAATGTGAGGTTTGTGCTTTTCCTAGATGTGGTTTTGGACAGGGATAGATTTAGTTGGACAAAGATGAAGATAAATTAAATAGAAGTTTTTTAGTATAAGTTAAAGTTAAAAAGAAAGAGGGGTAAAAATAATGATAGACCCAATAGAGGCATATTTTAAAACAATGGAACTTGTAAGTAATTATATTAGCACCCAAAAAGTTCCAATAGAAGAAGCAGTTGATTATACTCTGGCTAATGATTTGATAGCTAAAGAAAACATCCCTTCTTTTGAGCGCTCGCCTTATGATGGTTATGCCTTCAGGGCAGAAGAAACAAAAAATGCAAGTAAGGACTCTCCTGTGATCTTTGATATAATTATGACTTTACCTGCGGGTTGTAAACCTGAAAAGATAACAGGGGGAAAAAAAGCTGTGAAAATTATGACTGGCGCTGCATTGCCTGAAGGATATGATTGTGTAATACCTTTTGAGAAGGTAAAAGTAGAAGAAGACAAAGTTTACCTTTATAATGTTCTAGAGTCAGGGGAAAACGTTGTTCCCTGTGGAGAGGACATTGAGGCAGGGGAGTTTTTATTTCCTGCTGGAAAGCTTCTTTCTTCTAGGGATATAGGAGTTATATCTTCACTTGGTTATAGTAATATAGAAGTAATAAAACCTCCGAAAATAGGAATAATTGTAACTGGTAATGAATTAGTTGAGTTAGACGAGTCTTTGCAAAAAGGCGAAATAAGAAATAGTAATAGATACTTGCTTACTACTTCATTGAAGGAGTTAAATATTGAGAATATTAAATATTATGGGATAGTTGAAGATACAAAAGAAAACCTCAAAGAAGTATTTACTAAAGCTATTGAAGAAGTAGATATGTTACTTACCACTGGAGGAGTGTCCGTTGGTGAATACGATTTAATTCCGGAGGTTTTAGAGGAACTAGGTGCTAATAGAATTTTTTGGAAAATAAATGCAAGACCGGGTACTCCGCTACATGTGGCTGAATTTAATAAGACTCCTGTTTTTTCTCTTTCTGGAAATCCTGCGGCTTTATATGCTTCATACAAAATATACGTAGAAAGAGCTATTTTAAAAATGCTTGGATTAATTGAAGGTAAAGATTTTTATGAGAATGCTGTTAAAGGCTTTTTGGGGGGGAAAATTGCTAAAAAGAGTGTGAATCAGTGGAGATTTTTACGAGCAAGGGGTTATATTGAAGAAGGCAAATTTTGGTGTTATGAAACTAAAAAAGAAAAGCCAGGCATTATTTCTTCTCTTGCTATTTCTAATGGATTTATATTATTAAAACCGGGTTATCAGGATTTAAGTCATGGTGATTTAGTATATTTTATACCATTTGATAATGATTCTGGTGCAAAAAGCTTATTCACATAATCACCTGCCTGCTACCAACATATCGTCGCAAGAATTTGCTAAAAAACCCGCAAATTAAAAGCTTATAGCAGGCAGGTGATTTTTGCAAAATTTTAAAACTTTTAAATTAGGGGGAATTGTTAATGGTACCAGTAGTTTCTATAGTAGGAAAATCTAAGTCTGGTAAGACTACCTTGGTGTGTAAGATTATATCAGAACTAAAAGATAGAGGTTATAAAGTAGCAACGATAAAACATGATACGCACGGTTTTGATATTGACAAACCTGGGAAAGATACATGGAAGCATGGAGAAGCAGGCTCCTCAACTGTAGTTATTTCATCACCGTCAAAGATAGCAATGATTCAGCAGTTAGAAGAAGAAAAAAAGCTTGATGAAATTATTGAAAAGATTGAGAATGCAGATATTATATTAACTGAAGGTTATAAAAGGGAGAATAAACCCAAAATTGAAGTTGTTAGGTCAGAAAGAAGTAATGAAACACTGTGCGATGAGAGTGAAGCGATAGCAATAGCAACTGATATTGAAGATTTTTCTTTTGGAGATGTTCCTGTTTTTGACTGGAATGATAGTAAGGGGATTGCCAATTTGCTAGTTGATAAATATTTGTAATTTAGTTAATCAATTTACTTGTGAAAACAAAAACAATATTTGTATTTTTTGTATAAAACCAAAACATTTGTTAAAGAAGTGTGAAATAATTAATTTGTTGAAGGAAAAGAAACTAATAATAAAGAAACACTTCCGGCAGAGTCATAATAAAACACTTAATAAACACTTAGTAAAATTATTGTAAATTCATAGTGTCTATAATAAGGTAGTTGTAGCCTAAAATTAAAAAGCGAGGGATATACTGTTGACAGAAGAGCTTAAACAAAAATCGTTAAAAGATAAGCTTTGGAGACTTATCTGTTCAATGAAAGTTGGCATTATATTATTAATAATAGTTGCAGGCTTATCAATCATAGGCTCATTAATTCCTCAAAATGCTGAAGAAAGCCTATATTTCAGGGAATATGGTGATGCCTTTGCTAGGCTAATCCTTGCAACAGGTATGGACAATGTTTTTGAAACTTGGTGGTATTTGCTATTTGGAGGATTATTAAGTCTTAACTTATTGGCCTGTAGTATTAATAGGTTCCCCGGGATTTATAGAAGTGTTTTCAACCCCAAGAAAAAAATGACCGAAAAAGGAATAAAAAATCTCAAAAACAGTAAAGAGATTACTATATCTTCTGGTCATGAAGATGCCTTTGACAAAGTTAAAGACGTGCTGCAAAAAGAGGGTTACAAAACAGAAACTCCTGGAAATGGTATATTTGCAAGTAAGGGTAGGTTTGGTTATTTTGGGTCTTTTATTACCCATATAAGTTTTTTGGTTATTGTATTAGGGTTTATGTATGGGAATATGACAGGTTTTGATAGCCATATTGGTGGGGTTCCGGGTGATACTGTAAGTATGGACTATGCTGACTTTGATCTAAGAATTGATGATTTTCGGATTGATTATCGGGATGATTACTCTGTTAATCAATATTACAGTGACCTAACTGTCGTAGAAAATGATGAAGAAACCAGTAGCGAAACCATTTATGTCAATAGACCTTTAAGGCAGGATGGTTTAAGCTTTTATCAGTCAAGTTATGGCTGGCAGGGTAGTCTTAAGATTGAAGACGAAGAGAGCTTTTTCCTAGATACAATAGACATTATTGAAGGCAGACATTATCATTATCGCTTTGAGAATTTGACTGTCCACTTCGAAGCTTTTTACCCGGACTTTGCATATGATCAAGATGGTCATCCAGTAAATAGGTCTCCTCATCCAAATAACCCCAGGTTTATATGGTATTTATTAGATGAGCATGGTGAGGTTGTGGATATGATTATCTCAGAAAAAGGTGAAACATATGAATATGATGGCATAGAGTTTGCATTTACAGACTATGATCAATATACAGTGTTGAGAGTTGTAAGAGATCCGAGTGTCCCTATATTCTTTTTTGGCTCGGTTCTGATGATGCTTGGCTTAGCTCTATCATTTTTGTTCTTCCCAAGAAGAATTTGGGCATTAGTAGAGCCTGTGGAAACTGGTAAAAGTAAATTAATTATAGGCGGACAGAGCTTTAAGAGTAAAGCCAAGTTTGAGGAAGATTTTAACGAGTTAATAACTGAAATTGATGAAAATACGAGTAGTAAACCGAAATAATGATTCTGGTGCAAAAAGTCTATTCACAAAAGTAAAGTGTTTTTAATTGATACATCTAAGATTCGTCAGCAGTCGAAATAAGGCTTCCTAATTAAAGAACTCATCCTGAGTTCAATTAGCTAATGACCTCCTGTCATTAGGCCTTATTTCTCCTGTTTTCTTATCAAGATGTATCACAATTAAAAACAAAAATTTGTTCATATGACTTTTTGCACCAGAATCAAATAATAGGTTTTTTAAAAGTTGTAAATTTAAATAAAATTAATCAAAATTTACGAGGGGTGATTGAATGGATTTGTTTGCTTTAGAAGAACTGAGTTTTTATTTAGCTTTTGGTAGTTATGTTTTAGCTACTATAATGTATATAAGTTATCTATTTACGTCAAAGGGTCAGATTGGCAGAATTGCCACAGTTTTAGCGGTAGTTGGCCTGGGTGTTCATACCTTATCCCTCGTCGCAAGAACTATTAATGGAGGTAGGCTGCCCTTAAACGGACTGTATGACTATGCCACTGCCTTTGTATGGGGAACTATCTTATGCTATTTAATTTTTGAGAAATGGCTGAACTTTAAATATAGAGGGATGGGAGCCTTTGTTTTGCCAATTGCGATTGTAATAATGGGTTTTGCTACTACTTTTTCAAATGATATTGGTAATCTTATGCCGGCATTACAAAGTAACTGGATGACACTTCACGTTGCCACCTATATTTTTGCTTACGGTGCATTAGCAGTGTCATGTGGATTATCAATATTGTATATATTGAAGAATCGGCATATAAAAAAGAATCCAGATAATCCTCACAGTATTTTTCATAAGCATTTTCCGGAACTAAAAAAAATAGATGAAATTAATTATAGAGCTGTTGCAATTGGTTTCTTATTTTTGACGCTGGGTCTTCTTTCAGGGGCTATTTGGGCTGAGCAGGCCTGGGGTAGATACTGGGGCTGGGACCCTAAAGAGACATGGTCTCTGATTACCTGGATAGTATACGCACTATTTTTACACACCAGGTTTACTCGCGGCTGGAGAGGGAATAAAACCGCCTTTCTTGCTATAATTGGGTTTGGATGTATCCTTTTTACGTGGTTAGGCGTGAATATGTTTATTTCAAGTATTCATAGTTATGCTTAATGTTAAAACAGCAATGTTAAAACAGCAATGTTAAAACAGCAAGGGAGTGATTAGGTGGAAGACATTATACTTTTGGGCCTAAACCATAAGACAGCAGACGTTGAAGTAAGGGAAAAACTTGCATTGACCCCTGATAAAGCTAAAGAATTTATAAATTTAATGATAAAACAGGGTATAGTAACAGAAGGGTCAATAATGTCTACATGTAATAGGACAGAAATATATGCCATGGTAGAAGAATTTTATGCCGGAAAAGAGTTGCTGGTTAAGTTATTAAGTGAGTTTTGTGATGTAAAATCAGAAGAATTTGAACCTCATTTGTATACAATGGAAAATCAAAAAGCGGTTTATCATTTGTTTCAAGTTGCTTCAGGACTTGATTCTATGATACTTGGAGAAACACAAATACTAGGCCAAGTCAGAGAAGCTTATAAAATGTCGGATGAATGTGGTGGGGTTGGTTCATGTTTTCATGGGCTTTTCCAGCATGCTCTATCCGCAGGCAAAAGAGTTCACTCGGAAACTCAAATTAATGATAATGCTGCTTCTGTAAGTTATGCAGCAGTAGAACTTGCAAGAGATATATTTGGGACTCTTGAAAACAAAACAGTGTTGTTGATTGGTGCAGGCAAAATGAGCGAACTTACTGCAAAGCATTTGAACAGTGACGGGGCTAATGTTGTGGTTGTTAACAGGACCATAGAGAGGGCGAAAGAATGTGCCAAAAAAATTAGAGGGCAGTATGCTCCTTATGAAGAACTTTCTAGCTGGCTTCATAATAGTGATATATTAATAAGTAGTACTGGTGCACCTCATTATGTTGTAAATAAAAGTGACGTCAAAAAAGCAATGGAAAAAAGAAATAACAAGCCAATGTTTTTAATCGATATTGCAGTTCCACGGGATATTGAACCTGAAATTAAAGATTTTGATAACGTTCATCTTCATTGTATTGATGATTTGCAAAATGTAGTAGAGTCCAATATGGAAGAGAGAAGAGAAGAAGCAGATAATGCCAGAATGATTCTGCACGAAGAAGTAGCAGAGTTTATGGTATGGTATAAGACTAGAGATGTTGTGCCTTTAATATCTGCCCTTAGAAAGAAAGCTGAAGGCATAAGAACTAATGAATTAGAGCGCTATGATAAGAAGTTAAAGAATTTGAGTAAAAAAGAAAGAAATGCAGTCGAAGGACTTACAAAGAGTTTGGTTAATAGAATTTTAAAAGAACCTGTTCTAAGAATTAAAAATTTCGCAGTTGAAGATAAGAGTGATATTTACGGCGCTACACTTGCTCATTTATTTGATTTGGATGAGAGTTTGGTGCCAAAAAGTGATGAAAACGAACCTATTGAACTTGATAATGAATCAAAAAGTTTCTCAAACAAGCTAGATGAAAACTTGAAAACTTAAACTTGATTCTACTGTAAAAAGTCTATTAATTAGATTGTATAGGTGACCGAAGGTCACCTAAATAATTGAATTATAATGTGATATGAAGAACTAAAACTTTCAGGGGGAAAATAAATGGGGAATGAAAATTTGTATCCCGCAATGCTTGACCTTAAAGAAAAAGAATGTGTGGTTATAGGTGGGGGTAAAGTGGCTATAAGAAAGGTAAAGACTTTACTAAATTCTTTTGCAAAGGTTAAGGTCATTTCCCCTTCAATTTGTAGTGAAATGGCTGAAATGCTTAATCATAATTCTAAAAAACAGTTTCATTGGTTACAAAAAAAGTATGAAAAAAATGATCTAAGTGGAGCCTTTATGGTCTTTGCATGTACAGATGATAGTTCTATTAATAAAACTATTTCAAGAGATGCTAGATCGAAAGGCTTAATAGTAAACTGTGTAAATCCCCCCGAAGAATCTAATTTTATTGTGCCTGCGTCTATTAATAACGGTGATTTAACTATAAGTGTTTCCACAGGCGGAGCAAGTCCTGCTTTATCAAAAAAATTAAAAGAAAAAATCCAGCAAGAATTTGTGTCTGGATGGGATAAGTATATTGAACTGCTTAAATACTGTCGACAAGAAATAAAGAATCAAGTCAATGATGAAAACAAACGAAAAGATATCTATTATGAGATTTTGGAGAATGACTATATTTTCGAAGAAGTTAAAAAAATAGATAATTATGAAATCAATGCTTATGCTAAGCAAATAATAGAAAGATTTATCAAAGAGAGGTAGGTAATACTATGAAATTAACAGTTGGCTCAAGGGGAAGTAATCTTGCTTTGGCCCAAACTGATGAAGTGATAAAAAAACTAAAAAAAACTTATCCAGAAGTAAATATAGACCTTAAAAAAATAAAAACTACAGGGGATAAAATATTAGATACTACGTTACATGAAATAGGTGGCAAAGCTTTGTTTGTTAAAGAATTAGAAAAAGCCCTCGTAGACGGGGAAATAGATTTTGCCGTACACAGCATGAAAGATGTGCCCGGGGAACTCTATGATGAATTTGATATATTTACAGTATTAAAACGCTCCGAACCAAGAGATGTTTTGATATCTAAGAATAACTACACCCTGGATACTTTACCTGAAGGGAGTGTGGTTGCTACAAGCAGCCTTAGAAGAAAAGCGCAGCTTCTTGCATATAGAAATGACTTAGAGATAGTCCCCATAAGAGGAAATATAAATACTAGAATAAAGAAATTTAGTGAATCTAGTGATATAGATGCAATAATACTGGCTAAAGCCGGTATAGATAGACTTGGCCTATCTGTGGAAATAAGCCAGGTGATTACTACGGATATTATTGTCCCGTGTGTTGGACAAGGGGCTCTTGGTATAGAAGTGTTAAAGACAAATACAGAACTTAAAGAAAAATTAAAAAGTATTCAAGATGAAAAAGTAAAAAACTGTGTCTTAGCTGAAAGAGCTTTTCTAAAAAAACTAGGTGGAAGCTGCTACGTTCCTGTAGGGGCATATGCTAATTATATTAATGAAGACGAGATCACAATAACAGGAGTCGTTGCAGGACTTAGTGGTGAAAAGGTGCTTAGAAAGACTATGACTGATTCATATGAAAAGGCTTATGAACTTGGACAAAACTTGGCAGCTGATTTACTTGATAAGGGAGCCGATGACATACTTGCTGAAATAGAGGGGGAGGTAGATTAAATGGTAGCAGAAAAAGAAAATAAAACAGGTAAAGTGTATCTTGTAGGTGCTGGACCAGGAGATGAAGGATTGATTACTGTCAAAGGATTAGAGTGTATAAAAAAAGCTGATGTGCTTGTATATGATAGATTAGCAACAGATAGGTTGTTAAATTATGCAGGTGAAAGAGCTGAAAAGATCTTTGTTGGAAAAAAGCCTGATAAACATGAATATACCCAGGATGATATAAATAAAGTGATTAGCCAAAAGGCCAAGGAAGGAAAGACTGTTACCAGGTTAAAAGGTGGAGATCCCTTTGTTTTTGGAAGAGGAGGAGAGGAAGCTGAAGTTTTGGCAAGTGAAGGAGTAAGTTTTGAGATAGTGCCAGGTGTGACTTCGGCTGTTGCTGCCCCTGCCTATGCAGGTATACCGGTTACTCATAGAGGTATAAGTTCAAGTTTTTCAGTTATAACGGGGCATGAGGATCCCACTAAAGAAACAAGTCAAATTAATTGGGAGAAGCTTGCAACTGCTACTGATACCCTCTGTTTTTTGATGGGGATGAGTAACCTTGATAAGATAACAGATAATCTTATGAAGTATGGCAGGGCAAAGGAGACACCTGTGGCTCTGATAAGATGGGGTACGCGCTCAGTTCAACAAACACTAACTGGTAACCTAGAAAACATATCTGATAAAGCAAAAGAAAATGGATTTAAAGCACCTGCTGTAATAGTAGTGGGAGGTGTAGTAGATTTAAGAGAAAAATTATCCTGGTTTGATAATAAACCTTTAATAAATAAAAGAATAGTTGTTACCAGGGCAAGGAGCCAGGCAAGCGATCTGTCTAATAACATCAAAGAACTTGGAGGCGAACCTGTTGAATTTCCGGCAATCAAAATTGTACCTCCCGAATCATACGAGATGCTAGATTTTTCCATTAGTAAGATAGCATATTATGACTGGTTGATTTTTACCAGTATTAATGGCGTGGAAAAGTTTTTTGAGAGATTTTTTTATCATGGCCGAGATATTAGAGAGCTGTGTGGAATCAAAATCTGTGCAATAGGCCCGAAGACTAGAGAGGGACTTGAGAAAAGGGGACTTAGTGTTGAAGTGATGCCAACTGAGTATAAAGCTGAGGCAGTCTTAGAACAGCTTAAGACAAAAGTCAATTCAAATGAAAAGGTATTAATTCCGAGAGCCCAAGTGGCTAGAGAAATTTTGCCTCAAACTTTAAAAAAGATGGGCTTGGAGGTAGATGTTGCTCCTACGTATATGACTGTCAGAGAAAAAGAAAAGGCCCCAATGTTAAAGAAAGCTTTAGAAAATGGAGAGGTTGATGCCATTACTTTTACTAGCTCTTCAACAGTAGAAAATTTTGTAGAAATGATAGATGTAGATAATCTAGCAAAATTACTTGAAAATGTGTTTATAGCCTGTATTGGGCCTATAACTGCTAAAACCTGTGAAAGACTAGGTGTAAAAGTTGATAGTGTTGCAAAAGAATACACCATCCCTGGTCTGGTTGAAACGCTACTAGAAGATTTGGAATAGAATTTATTGGGACGGGAGGATTAATACTATTATGATAAGTGTTACTAAGCTTTTATGTAATGAATCATATAATTTTGGCGATAGCCTTAGATATCAAAAAAGCGTTAAAGATAACCCCCATGGAACATCTAGAGGACAGGGGCCTGTAGTTGTTTGGAGCTCTACTAGAACTTGTAACCTAAAGTGTATTCATTGTTATTCAGACTCTGAGGCTAAATCATATGAAGGAGAGCTAACTACAAGAGAGGGCAAACAATTCATTGACGACCTTGCTGATTTTAACGTGCCTGTACTTTTATTTTCAGGTGGGGAGCCTCTTTTAAGAAAAGACTTTTTTGAATTGGCTGAATATGCTTCAAAACAAAATATTAGATCTACAGTATCGACAAACGGGACATTGATTGATAGGGAGATGGCAAGAGATTTCAAAAAGATTGGAATTGGATATGTGGGAATTAGCCTTGATGGAATAGGTGAAAATAATGATCGGTTTAGAGGTGTTAAAGGTGCTTTTGATAGGGCTTTAGAAGGGATTAGATACTGCCTAGAAGAAGAACAAAAGGTAGGACTTAGATTTACCATAAATAAAAATAACTATATAGAGATTCCAGAAATTTTTAAATTAATAGAAGAGGAAAATATACCACGCCTTTGTTTTTATCATCTCGTATATTCTGGCAGAGGTAGTGAAATCATTGAAGAAGATATATCTGCTTCTCAGACAAGAGATATTATGGATACAATAATGGACTGGACTTTATATTTTGATAAGAAAAACAATCAAAAAGAAATACTGATGGTCGATAATCATGCCGATGGAATTTATATTTACAATAGGGTGAAAGAAAAAGATCCAGCAAAAGCAAAAAGGGTCTATGAGCTTTTGAGTATGAGCGGTGGTAATAGAACGGGTATTGCTATTGGAAACGTAGATAGCGTAGGCGATGTACACCCTGATCAGTTTACCCCTAATCATACTTTTGGAAATGTAAAAGAGAAACCTTTTGGGAAAATATGGACTGATACATCAAATGAAATTTTGAAAGGCTTAAAAGACAGAAAACCTTTGTTAAAGGGTAGATGCAGCATAGATAGCTGTAAGTGGCTTGATATTTGTAATGGCAACTTTAGGGCAAGAGCTGAAGCTTATTATGGGGATTTTTGGGCTGAGGATCCAGCTTGTTACCTTACAGATGAAGAAATAAAGATGGAGGGAGAAAAAGTATGAGATTCCCACACCTTAGGCTAAGAAGGTTAAGAAAAAATAATGGTATAAGAAGAATGGTAAAAGAAAATGATCTTAAAACCGAAGACTTAATATATCCATTATTTGTGACTGTAGGAGAGAATATAAAAAATCCAGTACCTTCAATGCCCGGGGTTTATCAGTATTCGGTGGATGAACTGCTAAAGGCTATTGAAGAGGTTTATAAATATGAAATACCAGCAGTTATTTTGTTTGGTGTTCCTGGATACAAAGATAGTGTAGGTACTTCAGGACTTGATCCAAATGAAGCTGTCCAACGTGCCTGCAAAGTAATAAAAGAAAAATATCCAGATCTGCTTGTTATCACTGATGTTTGTCTGTGTGAATATACAGACCATGGCCACTGCGGTGTAGTAAAAGACGGCGAAGTTTTAAATGACGAGACTTTAAGTAGGCTTCAATCTGTAGCTATCTCTCATGTTAGGGCTGGTGCAGATATAGTTGCACCTTCTAATATGATGGATGGTTATGTACAATCTATCAGAAAGGCTTTGGACGAAAGAGGGTATAACGAGACTCCGATTATGGCCTATTCTGCCAAATATGCATCTTCTTTTTATGGGCCTTTTAGGGATGCTGCCGAGTCAAGTCCTTCTTTTGGTGATAGAAGAACTTATCAGATGGATCCTGCCAATGGTGATGAGGCTATTAGAGAGGTTTATCTCGACATCGAAGAGGGCGCAGATATTGTTATGGTAAAACCAGCACTGAATTATATGGATGTTATAAGAAGGGTGAAGGATGAATTTAACTATCCTGTTGCAGCTTACAATGTAAGTGGTGAATATTCAATGATAAAAGCTGCTTCGCAAAATGGTTGGATTGATGAAAAAAGCGTAGTTTTGGAGATGCTTCAAGGTTTTAAAAGAGCAGGGGCTGATATGATACTGACTTATCATGCTTTAGATGCGGCCAAATGGCTATCTAGGTGAGAGGAGGACAATAAATCGATGAAGTTAATTTCGTGGAATACCACACGAAAGTGTCACCTAAAATGTAAACACTGTTATAGAGATGCAGGTGAAAAGGATAATAGAGAGCTTAATTTCGAAGAGGGGAAAAAGCTCCTTGATGAGATTAAAGAGTCCGGGTTTAATATTATAATTTTTAGCGGTGGGGAGCCGTTATTACGAGATGACATTTTTGATTTGGTGAGACATTCTAAGAATATAGGGTTAAGGCCTGTTTTTGGTACAACTGGTACAACCATAACCAGGGAAATAGCAAGGGAGCTTAAAGAAGCCGGTGCTCTTAGAATGGGCATAAGCATAGATAGCAAAGGGCCCAAACTTCATGATGAATTTAGACAGGTAGAAGGAAGCTTTGATGATGCAATTAAAGGGATGGAAAACTGCAAAGCAGAAGGTTTGGAGTTTCAACTTAATACTACCGTTGTAGAACAAAATTATGACGAATTTGAGGAGATAACTGACCTTGCCGTTCGACTAGGTGCTGCGGCGCATCACGTTTTCTTTTTGGTTCCTACTGGAAGGGCGAAGGATATGGAAGAAGAGGCCCTTAGACAGAAGCAATACGAAAAACTTCTTCATAGAATCTTAAATAAGCAAAAAGAGGTTGATATAGAGCTAAAACCTACTTGTGCACCTCAGTTTATGAGGATAGCTGATGCTAAGAATATGAAGATGAGATTTAGCAGGGGTTGTCTTGCAGGTCTTACTTACTGCTGTATAACCCCAAATGGAGATGTTAACCCCTGTCCCTATTTGCCAGTTAAGGTTGGAAATGTACTTGAGACTTCTTTTACAGAAATATGGAATAATAGCGAGATGTTTAATGAACTAAGAAGTGAACAGTTAAAAGGAAAATGTGGGATATGTGATTATTTAGAAGTTTGCAGCGGTTGTAGAGCCAGGGCTTACTACTATAGTGATGGGGACTATATGGCAGAAGATCCCTGGTGTTCTTACAAGCCAAGATAAAGAGATAAAGAGATAAAGAGATATAACCACACGAGGTGAGATGGATGGATGAGGTTGATAAAGATATATTAAATACTATTCAGGCAGAGTTTCCTATTGATAGTCGCCCCTTTTTGAAAGTTGCTGATAAAATAGGAATATCTGAGGGTGAAGTAATAGAAAGGATAAAGAGCTTAAAAGATAGAGGATATATAAGAAGAATAGGTGGGGTGTTTGACAGTAATAAATTGGGTTTTAAATCGACACTTGTAGCTTTGAGAGTTACTCCTGGGAAGCTTGAAGAAGTAGCCCGGAAGGTAAGCTCATACAAAGGAGTAACTCATAATTATCAGCGGGAGGATTATTTTAACCTTTGGTTTACTTTGGTGGCAGAAGACGAAAATAAGTTAAACAGTATTCTTGATGAAATTGAGAGTTTTGATGGTGTTGAAAAACTTCTTGATTTACCTGCCCTTAGGGTTTTTAAGATAGGGTTAAACCTGTCAGTGAAGTAGACTACTAGAATTAATTATTAACTTTGTAAAGGTGTGTTAAACTTGGAAGAGATCAAAAAGAAAATTGTCTCAAGTCTTCAGGGAGATATCCCTATAGAAAAAGAACCTTTTAAAAATATTGCCAGTGAACTTGGGTTAGATGAAGATGAGCTTCTAGTGAAACTAAAAGAGATGAAGAAAGAAGGGACTTTAAGGCGTGTGGGAGCCATTTTGAGACATAGAGAAGTTGGCTTTGAAGCAAATGCTATGGTCGCCTGGCAGGTGCCAGACTCAAAAGTAGATGAAGTGGGAAAGATAATGGCAGGATTTGAAGAAGCAAGTCATGTTTATTTGAGACCAACTTACCCAGATTGGCCCTATAATTTATTTACTATGATACATTCTACTTCAAAGGATGAATGTGAGAAAATAATCAATAACATGTCTGAAGCTTCAGGTATAGAAGAATATAAATATTTATATAGCACCAAAGAATATAAGAAAACAAGCATGGAATACTTTAATAGGTAATAAAGGAGGTATGGTTTGATGAAAGACGAAAGATCAAGGAATATGTTTGAAGAAGCTAAAAAAATGATACCAGGAGGAGTTAACAGCCCTGCCAGGGCATTTAGCTCTGTTGGAAGACCACCCCTTTTTTTGAAAAAGGGAGAAGGGTCTAAGGTAGTCTGTGAAGATGGGAATGAATTTATTGATTATGTAGCTTCTTATGGTCCGCTAATCCTTGGACACTCACATCCAAGAATTGTGGAAGCCTTAAAAAAGCAGGTAGAAGAAGGCACAGGATTTGGCTCACCTACAGAGCTAGAAAATGAAATGGCAGAGTTAGTTATAGGTGCAGTACCTTCAATAGAAGTCGTTAGAATGGTAAACTCGGGAACAGAAGCTACCATGAGTGCATTGAGGTTGGCAAGAGGTTATACAGGTAGAAATAAAATAGTGAAGCTAACTGGTTGCTATCATGGTCATTCGGATAGTCTTCTAATAAAAGCAGGTTCTGGTGTTACTACATTAGGTCTGCCCGATAGTCCGGGTGTACCTGTTAGTGTTGCAGAAAATACTATAACAGCACCATATAATGACTTAGAAACTATGAAGAAAATCTTTGAAGAACATGGAGATGATATTGCAGGCGTTATTCTAGAGCCTGTAGCGGGTAATATTGGTGTTATACCTCCTAAAGAAGGATATTTGGAGGGCATGAGAGATTTGACCACTGATTATGGCTCTTTACTTATATTTGATGAGGTTATGACAGGATTTAGGGTAGCGTATGGTGGAGCCCAGGAAAGATATGGCGTAACCCCTGACCTTACATGTCTCGGTAAAGTTATAGGTGGAGGACTTCCTGTTGGAGCTTATGGAGGCAAAAAAGAGATCATGGAAATGATAGCACCAGCCGGTTCCATATATCAGGCAGGTACATTGTCTGGTAATCCAATAGCTATGACTGCAGGAGTAGAAACACTTAAAATATTAAAAGAAGAAGGTACTTATGATAAGTTAGAAGAAAAGAGTCAAAAACTTGAGAAAGGCCTTAGGGAAGTGGCAGAAGAGACGGATGCTCCAGTATTTATGACAAGAGTGGGTACAATGCTTGGTATGTATTTTACTCGTGATGAGGTCTATGATTTTGAATCCGCTTCAAAAGCTGATGACAGCTTGTTCTCAAAATATTTTAATAAGATGCTAGAAGAGGGGATCTACCTTGCTCCAAGTCAGTATGAGGCAATGTTTATGTCTTTAGTACATTCTGATCAAGATATCGACAAGACTATTGAAGCAGCGAAGAAAGCTTTTCAGAGCTTGACATAACAAAGATACATAAGGGGCCGTTATGGCTCCTTTTTTATTTAATTGTTTAAACAATTCCAAATAAAAAGAATTTTTTTATAATAATAGAAGGAAGAATGATAGTGAAATAGAATAACTATAAGGGGTTGTTTATTCGGCTGCATTCTAGAATTAACTAACAAAAGGAGGAGTTTATTTATGGAGATCAAAAAAGTTGGTGTAATGGGTGCTGGGCAGATGGGCGCTGGAATAGCCCAGGTTGCTGCACAAACAGGATGTGAAGTTGTACTTAGAGATGTAAAGGAAGAATTTGTTGAAAAAGGTCTTGCGGGGATTAAGAAAAACCTGGAAAGATCAGTTCAAAAAGAAAGAATTACAGAAGATGAAAAAAACGAGACATTATCTAGAATAAGTACTACTCTAGAAGTAAAAGATGCCTCGGACTGTGACCTTATTGTTGAAGCTATTATTGAAGATTTAGGGATAAAACAGGACTTGTTCAAAGAATTAGATGAGTACGTTAAGCCAGAAGGAATTTTGGCATCTAATACTTCATCCTGTCCGATTACTGACATAGCTGCAGCTACTAACCGTCCAGAAAAAGTTATAGGGATGCATTTCATGAATCCAGTACCTGTAATGAAATTAGTAGAGATAATTAATGGACTTGCTACAGACGAAAATACTTATAAAATAGTTGAAGAAACTGCTAAAAAAATGAACAAAACGCCTGTATGTGTAAATGATTATCCGGGTTTTGTTTCAAATAGAGTTTTGCTGCCTATGATCAACGAAGCTGTTTACTGCTTGATGGAAGGTGTTGCATCTGAAGAGGATATTGATACAGTAATGAAGCTTGGTATGAATCATCCAATGGGTCCTCTAACTTTAGCTGATTTGATCGGACTTGATACCTGCTTATCAATACTAAACGTATTGTACGAAGGCCTTGGAGATCCTAAATATCGCCCATGTCCACTGCTTAAAAAGTATGTAAGCGCAGGATGGGTTGGTAAAAAAGTAGGCCGTGGATTTTACAAATATGAATAGACTTTTGGCAGCCTAAATCTGATTATATATATAACAATTTGCGAGGAGGGTATTAACATGTCAGAACTTATAAATGCCAAAGTTCAAAATGGTATTGCTTGGATAGAGATTAACAGGCCCAAAGCCCTTAATGCTCTGAATTTTCAGGTACTTAGTGAATTTGCAAACTGTCTTGACAATCTTAAAAAAGATAAAAGCGTAAGGGCAGTGATAATAAAAGGTGCTGGAGATAAGGCTTTTGTCGCAGGTGCTGATATAGGTGAGATGAAAGATATGTCACCTAAAGAGGCTAAAGAGTTTTCTAAGAAAGGCCAGGAAGTATTTATGGAGATAGAAAATTTTCCTGTGCCTACCATAGCACTGATTAATGGTTATGCACTTGGAGGAGGTTGTGAGCTTGCAATTTCGTGTGACATGAGAATTGCATCTGACAATGCCAGGCTTGGAACACCTGAAATAACCCTTGGTGTAATCCCTGGGTTTGGAGGTACTAAGAGGTTAACTAGAGTTGTTGGAGATGCATTTGCTAAAGAATTAATGTTTACAGGCAGAATGATGAAAGCTGACGAAGCCCTTGAAAGAGGGCTTGTAAATAGAGTTGTATCTGGTGAAGAATTAGAAAGTGAAGGAGAAAAATTAGCCAGCGAAATAGCCGATAAAAGTGGGGTAGTAATGAGTATACTGAAAGAAGTTTCAACTAAGCAGTCAGAACTTACTGCTGAACAGGGAATGTTAATAGAATCTAGTGCATTTTCTGTTTGTTTTTCTACTGAAGATCAAACAGAAGGTATGAATGCTTTTCTTTCAAAAAGAAAACCTGAGTTTAAACACCAATAGTATCCTTGTAATGATATAATAGTAGGAGGTAGCTATATGCAGGGAGATAAGAAGTTAGGTACTGTTCAAATATATACAGGAAACGGAAAAGGTAAAACTACTGCTGCCCTTGGTTTGTGCCTTAGGAATCTAGGGCATAACCATAAGGTTTTTGTGCTTCAGTTTATGAAAGGTAGTGAAAGATACGGGGAATTTAAAATGTCTAAAAAACTTGAAGGCCTTGAAGTAAAGCAAATTGGAAGAGATGAATTTGTTAAAAGAGAAGATCCAGATCCCCGTGATGTTGAACTTGCAAGAGAAGGATACGAAATCGCAAAGGAAAAAGTACAAAGTGGTGAGTATGATTTAATTGTATTGGATGAGATAATAATTGCAGTAGATTTTGGGCTAATAGAGCTAGGTGAGCTAAAAGAGCTAATAAAAAATAAACCAAAAGAGCTAGAGTTAGTTCTTACTGGCAGATATGCTCATAAAGATATTATAGATATGGCTGATTTGGTAACAGAGGTTAAAGATGTCAAACACCATTTTGATAATGGTGTAGAGGCCAGGCAGGGGGTTGAATATTGAATGGCGTCAGGAGGAAGAACAATGAGATCAGAGATTATTAATACTAATATACATTGGGAAGACCCAAGGAGTGTGGCAAGAGCTATAAGCCTTGTTGAAAGAAGAGATGAATCATTAGAAGAATTAATGGAAAAAGTTTATCCAAAAACAGGTAGTGCTCATATTATAGGAATCACTGGTGCCCCCGGAGCTGGCAAAAGTTCACTTGTAAATCAATTGGTTAAAAACTGGCGTAGTAAAGATTTAAAGATAGGCATTATTGCAGTAGATCCTTCTAGCCCTTTTAGTGGTGGAGCTATACTGGGCGATAGGATAAGAATGCAAGAGCATTCGATGGATCCTGGTGTTTATATTAGAAGTATGGCCAGCAGGGGCAGTTTGGGTGGTGTTAGTGCTGCAACAAGAGAAACTATCTCTATATTAGACTCAGCAGGATATGATATTTTGATTATAGAGACTGTTGGTGTAGGGCAAAGTGAAGTAGATATAGTAAAGATGGCTGATACTAATATTGTCGTCTTAACTCCCGCCGGGGGAGACAGTATACAAACAATGAAAGCGGGAATCATGGAAATCGGAGATATATTTGTGATTAATAAATCTGACTTACCTGGTTCAAGAAAAATGCAAAGAGAGGTTGAAGTTATGCTTGAGTCTTTTTCTGAAGAGGGTGTGGAGTATATCCCGCCTGTGGTCCAGACTGCTGCAACAGGGGATACTGGAATTGAAGAATTAACCGGGAAAATATCTGAACACCAGGAATACCTGAAATCATCTAAAAGATGGGAAGAACTTAGGAAAAAGAGGTCAAGAGATCATGTAGTAGAGCTTGTTAAAGACAATCTAATGAATAAGATTGAAAAAGAAATGTTTAAAAGGCAAGAAGGAACTTTAATGAACCAGGTTGAAAAGAGAGAGATTCCTCCCCATAAAGCTGCCAGGGAAATAGTTGAAGATATGACAGCGGATTAACATTGCATAATAAGAAAAACAATGTTAGAGTATATATGTAATATATATAACTAGATGACGTAGTAATTGTGATGACTGCCGGCTTGGAGGGAAGTTAAGATGGTGAATGCTGCAGGTACAAATCAAAGTGAAAACAAGGGCCAGGTTGCAAAAGTTATCTCTCTTTCGGGTACTAAAGCTACTGTAAAAGTACAAAGACATACTTCTTGTAGAAAATGTGGAGCTTGCAACTTGGGGATTGTTAGTAATACAGAGAAATCAATTGAAGTAGAAAACACCCTAAATGTTCATGAGGGCGACTATGTGATGTTAGGTATTAAAAGTGGAGCTGTACTATCTGCTTCTTTCATATTATATTTAATTCCACTTTTAACTTTTCTTGCCGGACTTGTTATAGGCAACATATGGGGAGAAGAACTCGGGATGAACCCTGACGTGCTTAGTATAATATTAGGAGTAACATTTTTGGTTCTTACTTTTTTTGTCATTTATATTTATGATAAAAGAATACGTGAAGAAGACAATAAATTTAAACCATATATAACAAGGATAGTAAATGAAGATGAAGTAGAAGAGTTAGTTGGAGAAGATGCTGGAGAAAATGAGGGAGAAGATGATTGTCACTAAGATAATTCCCCGGTATTTAACTGTAAAATTTATTATAGTTAATAACCGGGGGTTTTTTGCTGCTCCTTAATATATTGACAAGTTAAATGCTTAGGTGGTAGGATTATATAAGTGGTGGTTTAACCAACTATCAAAGCCTGGTCGATACGACGCACGGCTAACGGTGTGACTGTTAGCCGTTTTGTGTTTATATATAATTACTTAAGGAGATGGTGTAATGTTTTTTCCAGGAACTATAGGTCAAAATGAAAAAGGAAAGTTAGAGATTGGAAGCTGTGACGTACTAAAATTAGTTGAAGAACACGGGACTCCACTAAATGTATTGGATGAAAAGCAAATAAGAGAAAACTGTAGAAGTTATAGTAATGCTTTTAAGGACAACTATGATGATTACCAGGTAATTTATGCGGGCAAGGCTTTTCTTAACAGGTCTATTTGCAAAATAATGGATGAAGAAGGGCTTGGGTTGGATGTTGTTTCAGGAGGAGAGTTATATACAGCAATAAAAGCACAATTTCCTACAGAAAAAATATATTTTCATGGTAATAACAAATCTAAGGATGAATTAGAGTTAGCAATTGATAACGATGTTGGCAGAATTGTGGTTGATAATTTTTATGAGCTAGAGCTACTTGAAGAGTTGTGTCGAATAAAGAATAAAGCTGCTGATGTTTATATTAGGATAACTCCTGGAATTGAAGCTCATACTCATGATTATATAAAAACAGGTATGGAAGATTCAAAGTTTGGTTTCAATATAACAGATGATGGGGTTTGGGAAGTTATAGATAGGATTAATAATATAGATGTAATTCAATTGAAGGGGCTGCATTGTCATATTGGTTCTCAAATATTTGACAAGGAACCTTTTAAACTAGCTGCTAAAACCATGATGGATTTAATTTTAAAAATAAAACAAAATTATGGATTAGAGCTAAGAGAACTGGATTTGGGCGGAGGTATAGGAATAAGATATACTGGTGAAGAAAAAGTAGAAGTAATAAGTGAGTTTGTAGAGATGGTAACAAAAACAGTTAAGGATTTTGCAAAAGAAAATGATATAAAAGCACCTAAGCTGATGCTAGAGCCAGGGCGTTCTATAATAGGCGAAGCAGGTATAATGCTGTATACTATAGGTTCAATCAAGGAGATTAAAGGGATAAGGAAGTATGTCTCAGTAGATGGTGGTATGAGTGATAATATTAGACCTGCATTATATAGTGCTGAATATACAGCCCTTTTGGCTAATAAGCTAGACTGGCCAAAGGAAGAAAAAGTTACTATAGCAGGTAAAGCATGTGAGTCAGGGGATATTCTAATAGAAAATATTGAACTGCCTAAAGTAGAGTCAGGGGATATTCTGGCAATGCTTAGCTGTGGTGCCTATACTTATTCAATGGCAAATAATTATAACCTTTTGCCAAGGCCAGCAGTGGTTATGGTTAAAGATGGCAAGTCACATGTAATTATAGAAAGAGAGACATATGAAGATCTACTATCTAAAGATACTTTTCTGCGGGAGGCATGTAAATAAATGAAATTTACTAAGATGCATGGACTTGGTAACGATTTTATAATACTTGACTATTTAGAGCGCTCGCTTCCAGAAAACTATGATTGGGGCAAGCTGTCAGAGAAAGTATGTAAAAGAGGCTTTGGTGTAGGTGCAGATGGTTTAGTACTGATATCTAGGGATGATAATCAAACGTATAGTATGAGGATTTTTAATTCTGATGGAAGCGAAGCAGAGATGTGCGGCAATGCAGTTCGCTGTATTGGAAAGTACTTGTATGAAGCTAAGGGAATAAAAAAAGATACCCTGGTAATAACAACAAAAGGTGGAAGTAAAAAGCTTAAAATAATAAAAAATGATGATATTGTTAAAGAGGTTGAAGTTAATATGGGTAGGCCTATATTAGACAGCAAAGATATACCCATGAGTGGAGCATCTAGAAATGTTATTGGTGAAAAAGTAGAGACTCCATATGGTAGCTTTGAAATAACAGCAGTGTCAATGGGTAACCCTCATGCTGTGATCTTCTGTGATGATTTTGATGATGAGCTAATAAATAATTTGGGCCCATATATTGAAAAACATGATTTATTTCCTAATGGTACAAATGTAGAGTTTGTAAAAGTTCATAATCAAGAAGAGATTACTGTAAAAGTCTGGGAAAGAGGTGCTGGTAGAACATATGCTTGCGGAACAGGCGCTTGTGGGGCCCTTGCTGCATCAGCTCTAAATGGCTATACTGGTAATAGTGCTAAGGTAAATCTTCCTGGAGGGTCACTGAATATAAAGTGGGCTAAGGATGAAAGTGGTGACATATATATGAGTGGGAAAGCTGAATTTGTGTACACAGGTAATTTGAGACCTGAATTCTGGTAAAAAAACATAAAGGAGGAATTATTAAAATGAAACCTGCAAAAAGGATTGAAAAACTACCACCGTATTTATTCGCGGAAATTGACAAAAAAGTAGCAGAAGCAGAGAAGAATGGTGTTGATGTTATAAGGCTAGGTATTGGAGATCCAGATATGTCAACACCTGAATTTATAATTGATAGGATGATATCAGAAGTTAAACGTCCTGAAAACCATAAGTATCCATCTTATGTTGGTCTAGACGAATATAGAGAAGCTGTTAGTAAGTATTATGATAAGCGTTTCGGAGTAGACATTGACAAGGATAAGGAAGTTGTATCGCTTATTGGATCAAAAGAAGGAATAGCACATATATCTCAATGTTTTGTTGATCCAGGAGATATAAACCTTGTACCTGATCCAGGTTACCCTGTTTATGGTATAGGGACAATGTTTGCCGGTGGAGAAAGCTACAAGATGCCTTTGAAAAAAGAGAATGACTTTTTGCCTGACTTATCCAAGATACCAGAAGATGTAGCTAAGAAAGCTAAAATTATGTTTTTGAACTACCCCAACAACCCAACAGCTGCAATTGCAACAGAGGAGTTTTTTAAAGATGTTGTAGAGTTTTGTAAGAAGTATAATATTCTAGTTTGCCACGATTCTGCTTATACTGAAATCGGATTTGATGGTTATAAAGCTCCAAGTTTCTTGGAGACAGAAGGTGCAAAAGATATAGGGATTGAATTTGGATCTTTATCAAAAGCTTTTAACATGACAGGTTGGAGAATAGGTTATGCTGTTGGAAATGAATTTGCCCTTGAAGCCCTTGGACGTTTCAAAACAAATGTGGACTCGGGAGTTTTTCAAGCAGTTCAACTAGCTGCAGTGGAAGGATTGTTAAATGGTGAGGATAGCGTAAATGAGTTAAATAAAATTTATGAGAAAAGAAGAGATAAAATTGTAGAAACCTTGAAAAAAGTAGGTATAAATGTAGAGGCTCCAAAAGCTTCGTTCTATGTCTGGGCGCCTGTGCCTGAAGGATATACTGCTTCAGAATTTACTACAAGAGTGCTAGAAGAAACAGGTGTTGTAGTAACTCCTGGAGTAGGGTTTGGAGAATATGGAGAAGGGTTCTTTAGAATTTCGCTGACTGTGGATGAAAATAGATTAGAAGAGGCAATGGAAAGGATAGGTTCGCAGCTAAGCCTGTAATTTATAATGGTTCTAGTGCAAAAAGTTTATTCACAAAAGTAAAGTGTTGGATGTATTACAATTAAACAAAACTTTGCTCATATGACTTTTTGCACCAGAATCAATAATATATTTAGCACGTAAGCCAAGGTTATCTTATTATTGGCAAGTGTATCAAGGATATATTTGATAGTTGAACAAAACCATAGTTGATGATGTAATATAATATTAGTGAATATGATTTTAGGGAGGGTGTGTATTTATGGGTTCATTTAGCTTAGGTGTAGTAGGGGCTACGGGTGCAGTTGGTAGAAAAATGATACAGGTATTAGAAGAAAAAAATTTGAAACCAAAAGAATTAAAATTACTGGCCTCTAAAAGATCTGTCGGGCAAAAAGTAGAAGCATTTGGTGAAAATCATGAAGTAATTGAAGCTAAGAAAGAAAATTTCAAAGGGCTTGACTATATATTGTTTGCAACTGGTGGCTCTATCAGTAAAGAGTTGGTTCCTGCAGCCAAAGAACAGGGGGCTGTAGCAATAGACAACAGCTCATATTTTAGATTATTTGATGATGTTCCTTTAATAGTTCCTGAAGTTAACCCGGAAGATGCCAAAAAACATAATGGTATTATTGCTAACCCTAACTGTTCTACAACTCAAATGCTTGTTAGTTTGAAGCCCCTTCATGATTATGCAAATATTAGAAGGGTAATAGTTAGCACTTACCAGGCAGTATCTGGATCTGGTAAGGAAGGTGTTGATGAACTTAGAAGAAATGCTGCTCTTTCTCTTGCAGGAATGAAAGGGGAGGAGGAAGTGTATCAGCATGAAATTGCCTTTAATGCCATACCTCATATTGATAAGTTTAATGAAAATGGCTATACAGGCGAAGAGATGAAAATGGTAAATGAAACTCAAAAGATGTTAGATCCAAACATTAAGGTTTCAGTTACCTGTGTGAGAGTTCCTGTATTTAATGGTCACGGTGAGGCAATTAATGTTGAGACTGAAAAAAGAGTAACAAGAGAAAAGGCTATTGAACTCTTTGAAAATACTGAAGGGTTAGAGGTTATTGATGACCCTCAAAATGATAGATATCCTCTTCAACTTGAATTAGATGATAAAGATGGTGTTTTTGTTGGAAGGATTAGAGAAGATGATACTGTAGAATATGGCCTAAACTTTTGGAATGTTGCTGACAACTTAAGAAAAGGTGCGGCTACTAACGCTGTTCAAATTTTAGAGCTTTTGGTGTAAAGTTAAGTTTGATACTTGAATGAGGCTGCTACTTGACAAAGTAGATATAGCTTAGTAAAATTCATTTCAAACAATAAAACAAGAAAGTTATAAAAAGTTATAATAAGTAAGTTATTTTAATAGGCCCTCGCAGGTTGCCGCCCTTTGGTTTTATTTGAGGGTATGACCACGGAAGTTAAAACTTTCGTCCAGTATGGGCGGAAGTTTTTCTGTATTTATGTACTTTATTCATTAGAAGTATTATTTTGGTTCAAAAGTATACTTACAAAAATGAAGTGTTTTTAATTGATACATCTGAGATTCGTCAGCAGTATAAAATTTAAAAATAGGAGGCAAATATCATGGTAGATATTTGTAGAGGTTGTGTTTCAAATTTAAAAAAATATGTTCCAGGAAGAACTGAAGAAGAAGTAAAAAAGGAATTTGGACTTGATAAAGTTGTTAAGCTTGCAAGTAATGAAAATCCTTTAGGTCCTTCACCAAAAGCTGTAGAGGCTATTAAAGATTATGCCTCAAAAGTTTATGTATATCCTGATGGTTCGTACAGAAAATTGAAAGAAAAATTATCCGAGGAATTAGATATTTCTTTTGAAAATATAACCCTTGGATGTGGTTCTGATGAAGTAATAAAATTGATTGGAGAAACTTTCTTAGATCCTGGTGATGAGATTGTTACTGCTTGGCCAACTTTTCCTATATATAAGCATATTGCAAAGCTTATGGATGCTAATGTAGTTGAAATACCGCTTAAATCTTTCAAACATGATCTAAACAAAATGGCAGATGCTATTACAGACAAGACCAAAATTGTTTTTATATGTAGTCCCAACAATCCTACAGGCACAATTGTTACACAAGATGAAATCGAAGGATTTTTAAACAAAGTTCCTGACGATGTTTTGGTAGTCTTTGATGAAGCTTATGTTGAATATGTAGAATCCGATGATTTTGCAGATGCACTAAAATTATTCAAAGACAACAAATGGAATAACAAAAAAATTGTTACCCTGAGGACTTTTTCAAAAATTCATGGTCTTGCAGGCCTAAGAATTGGATATGGTATTACTTCTCCCGAAATTATTGAACCTATTGAGAAGGTAAGAGAACCATTTAATGTGAATTCCGTTGCCCATGAGGCTGCTATTGCTTCTTTGGAAGACAAAGAACATATAGAAAAAAGCCGCAAGGAAAATTTTAAAGAGAAAAAATACTTACAAAAGACACTCAAAACATTAGGTTTTGAAGCTGAAGATACAGAGGCTAACTTTTTGAATGTTAAGTCACCATTTTGTGATATGGAATTATTTGACGAACTTATGAAAAAAGGAATTATTATGCGTCCAGGCAGTTTACTCGGGCTGCCGGGTTATTTTCGATTGACCGTTGGCAAAGAAAAAGACAATCGTTATTTATGTGATAAAATCAAAGAGATTCTAGCCGAAAGAAAAGGTAATGATGCTAATGCTATGAATAATTAAGGAATATGAGATTGGGGGAATAAAACATGATAGTAGTTATGGGAAGAGAATCAACGGATAACAATGTTGATGAAGTAATTGATAAGCTAAAAGGATGGGGTTTTGGAGTTAATCTTTCTAAAGGCGATCACAAGACAGTAATAGGAGTTATTGGGGATCGTAAAGAAGAAGTAAAATCGTCTTTGGAAGCACTATCATATGTGGAAAAAGTGGTTTCTGTTAGTCAACCGTTT
Organism: Natranaerofaba carboxydovora; assembly: GCF_022539405.1. Lineage (NCBI taxonomy): Bacteria > Bacillati > Bacillota > Clostridia > Natranaerobiales > Natranaerofabaceae > Natranaerofaba > Natranaerofaba carboxydovora. The sequence goes on from NZ_CP054394.1 coordinate 806,127, forward strand.
AAACTGGTTAGCAGGGACTTTCAACCTGAAGATTCAGTGATAGATATTGGCCATACCAAAATTGGTGGAGAAGAGTTAATTCTGATGGTCGGTCCTTGTGCTGTTGAAAATGAAAATATCCTTATAGATACGGCAAAGGTGGCTAAAGAGACCGGGTGTCAGTTTTTGAGAGGCGGGGCTTATAAGCCTAGAAGCTCACCTTATAGTTTCCAGGGACTTGGTGAAGAAGGACTAAAATTACTTAAAAAAGTAAAAGAGGAAAAAGGGCTTTCAGTGATTTCTGAAGTTATGGATAAGGAACAGGTTGAGCTTGTTAAAGATCATGTTGATGTGCTGCAGATTGGGACTAGAAATATGCAAAACTTTAATCTTCTAAAAGCTGTAGGCAAACAGGAAAAGCCTGTACTTTTGAAAAGAGGAATGAGCTCAACCATAGAGGAATGGTTGATGGCTGCTGAATATATTATGGCTGAAGGTAACTTCAAAGTTATACTCTGTGAAAGAGGGATAAGAACTTTTGAAACAGCTACAAGAAACACATTAGACCTTTCTGCTATTCCTGTAGTTAAAAGCAAAAGTCATCTTCCAGTAGTAGTTGATCCAAGTCATGGGGTTGGTAAGTCAGATTTTGTTCCGCAGATGAGTAAAGCTGCTGTTGCAGCTGGGGCTGATGGGCTCTTGATCGAGGTTCATCCAAATCCTGAGAGTGCTGTTTCTGATGGGCCGCAGTCGTTAGATTTTGGTGGACTAAGAAAATTAGTAAAAGAATTGAAAGAGATTGCTCCGGTGGTTGGTAGAAAACTATAGAGGTGAGATGATGAAAAAAATAGCGGTAATAGGAGTAGGTTTGATTGCTGGTAGCTTATCCTGGGCCATTAAAAAAAGCGATGTGTCTTTGGATATAATCGGTATAGACAAGTCCGAGAATGCTCTTATTAATGCTGCCAAAAAAGGGATAATTGATGATTACACGACGAATGTGGTTGAAGGAATAAAAGACAGAGATATGATAATTCTGGGTGCGCCCGTTCTTCAGATCGAAGATCTGCTAAAGAAAGTGTCCTCTTCGCTAAAAGATGATGCTGTACTAATTGATGTAGGTAGCACTAAAAGTAATGTTTGTAAAAAAGCTGTTGAAGTATTGCCAGAAAACGTGAATTTTATAGGAGGACATCCAATGACAGGCTCCGAGTTAAGCGGTGTTGAATATGCTGACTCGGAGTTGTTTATAAATAGGCCGTTTATTCTAACACCATTAACTGATCATGAATCAGGTCTTGATAAATTAAATTTTGTAGAGAACTTGCTTAGTAGAATAGGGGCTAAACCTGTAATTATGGATCCGGATGAACATGACTATGTTATGGCTTCTATCAGTCATCTCCCTCATTTTTTGGCTTTTTCACTGGTGGCCTGTGTGATGCTTGATGAAGAATTGCAGATTGATAAAGAACTGTTTGCTGGGGGATTTAGAGATACAACCAGAGTAGCTATGGGAGATAGTGAAATGTGGAGTGAAATATTTATAAGAAATAAAGATAATTTGAAAAAGTGGGTAGAAAAATTTAAAGCTCAAGGGGACGAGATTATAAATATGGTAGAAAATGATGATAAAAATGAGCTGATTAAGTGTTTAGATGAAATAAAAAATGCTAGAAAAAAACTTTCCTAAATGAGCTTTTTGAGGAGGATGAAGATTAGAATATGGTGGAAATAATTGATGCAACTAATCCTTTAAAAGGTAAATATAAAGTGCCGGGAGACAAATCTATCTCTCACAGGGCTGCTATATTAAGTTCAATATCTGAGGATACAGTAAAGATATTTGGTTATTCAAACGGCAAAGATTGTCTTTCTACTTTAGATTGTATGGAAAAGTTAGGAGTACATATAGACTGGAATCAAAACCCGGATGATGTACTAACTATTGAAGGCAAATCTTTATATTTGTATGAACCTTATGATGTATTAGATGCTAATAACTCAGGAACTACTACCAGGCTTTTGTTAGGAGTGCTTAGTGGACAGGAGTTTTTTAGCTGTATAACAGGAGATGACTCACTTAGAGCTAGACCAATGAAAAGAGTTGTAGAGCCTTTGACATCAATGGGTGCTAAATTTCATGGGAGAGAAAACTCTAATAAACTACCTCTTTGTTGCCTTGGAAGAAAAGAAAAACCTTCTAAAACAAAATATAAACTGCCTGTGGCAAGCGCTCAAGTAAAGTCGGCAATCTTGCTAGCGGGGTTATATTGCGATGAGGAAATAGAGGTAATTGAACCCTCTAGGACTCGTGATCATACAGAAAGAATGTTAAAGGCTATGGGGGTAAATATAGACAGTTCTAAAGTGAGCGAAACCGAAGGTGCTCGTAAGATTACAATGAAACCTGCAGAAAAATTAAATTTTAGCTATGAGATCAAAATTCCAGGAGATTTTTCCTCGGCTGCCTTTTTGATTGCTTGTACTATACTTAAAGAGGATAGTAATATTATTGTTGAAGAAGTAGGAATAAATCCTACTAGAACAGGATTTTTGCAGGTACTAGAAAAAATGGGGGTAAAGTTTAACATAAAAAATGAAAGAATCAGCTGTAATGAGCCAATAGCCGATATTGAAGCCGAATATAATCCTACCCTAGAAGCATGTACCGTTGAAGGGGACCTTGTTGCCAACGTTATTGATGAATTGCCATTATTCGCAGTTCTAGCAACCCAGGCGCAAGGCACTACTGTACTTAAAGATGCCAAAGAGCTTAGATATAAAGAGACGGATAGAATTAAAGCAATTACATCTGAGCTTACCAAAATGGGAGCAAATATATCTGAAAAAGAAGATGGCTTCATAGTAAAAGGCCCAACTCCTTTAAAAGGAGAAAGAGTAAAAAGCTTTGATGATCATAGAATTGCCATGGCTTTATCTGTGGCAGCCAAAATTTCCACAGGTAAAACATATATTGAAAACCCTGAATGTGCTGACATATCATTTCCAGGATTTTACCAATACTTTAAGTAGGTCTGCGGATTTTTTTTGCAGGCAAGTTAAATCTTGCTTTTTTTCTTTTTTTGTGGGATTATAAACGGGACAACTTTAGTTTTTGATCTTTCTATTAAAGATTGGAGTGAATAAGTTGCAATATACTAAGTTTCTCTACCCTGAAATTTTCGTAGATTATCTAAACTTTAGCGATAAAATAGGAAATTTTTATAGATTAAATCCTTTTGAACAGGATTCATTTAGATCTAGATATCAAGAAATAGTAGCGGACTATCCTCTTGATCGACGCAGAAAACTTGTTAACTGTCTATCTGCTTACAATAAAGAAATAAGCGATGATCCTCAGGTAATGAAGTCGATCGAAAAATTAAAAGATCCTGAAAGTGTTGTGGTAATTACAGGACAGCAGCCTGGGATTCTTAGTGGGCCTTTATATACTATTTATAAAGCGATTACAGCAATAAAACTGGCAAAAAAACAGGAAAAACTACTAGGCAAAAATGTGGTGCCTATTTTTTGGCTAGCTTCTGAAGATCATGATATAGATGAAGTAAACAGTATAAATCTGAGAAATTTAAGGGGCAAAATAGAAAGTTTTAATTTGTTTACCCAAAAACCTAATTCTTCAATTGGAGAAGTTTTACTTAATGATGGAGCAACGAAGTTATTAAATAACATTGAAAATTTTGTTTGCGGAACTGACTTAGAAGATAAGCCGGAGTATTTTGATAAATGGATGAAAAATTATAGAGATGCTGCTAAAAAGTCTAACTATCTACCAGAATGGACTGCTAGAATTTTAATGAGTTTATTTTCCAAGTATGGACTTTTGATAGTAGATCCAATGCTAGAAGAGATGCGTGAGATGTCAAAAGATATTTTTTTGAAAGCTGTAGATTTTAAAAATGGAGTCTATGGAGAAGTGAATAAAAAAGAAAATCTTGTAAAAAAAGCAGGTTATAAGCCAGTTATTAACCTACAAAAAAACCACACTGGTCTATTTTATAATGAAAATAACAGAAAAGCTCTTATATATGAGGATGAAAAATATAAAACAAGAGATGAAGAATATAGTTTTTCAGAAAAAGAATTAAAAAACATAATTGAAAATAATCCAGCATGCTTTAGCCCTAATGTAGCTTTGAGACCTGCCTTGCAGGATTATATTTTTCCTACACTATCGTATGTTGCAGGGCCAGGGGAAATAGGGTACTTTTCCCAGCTTAAGGGTGTATATGAATCCTTTGATATGAAAATGCCACTAATATATCCAAGGGAAAGATTTGTATTAATTGAACCTGAAATGAAAGAAATTATGGATAATTACGATATTAAGCTTGAAGATATCTTTTTTGAATGGCAGGCGAAAAAAGATAAGATAATTAATGAATGCTCTTCAATTGATATAGATGATTTGTTTGGGGATATTACGCAAAAAATAAAAGAAGAGCATGAAAATCTTCTTTTACAACTTGAACAGGAGTTTTCGAAAATCAGACAGGTTGGAGAAAAAAATTGGAACCATATGAAAAAGCAGTTAGATTACTTGAAAGACAAATCAAAACACTATAATAAGCAAAACAATAAGGACTTGAATAATAAGTTAAGCAAACTGAAAATGAACATTTATCCTAATGATAAATTACAGGAAAGGTTTTATAGCATGGGAGAATATTTATTATATTATGATGATAGGGTTGTTACGGAGTTGTTAGACAAAGAAGTAAATCCATGGAACTTACAAATTATTTCGCTCTAATTATCTGGCTCTAAAGAAAACTTGCGAGGTGAAAAAACTTGGAATTAGATATTATGGCTTTTGGGGCACATCCTGACGACTGTGAGATTGGAATAGGAGGAGTTCTTGCTCTTCATGCTGATAAAGGTTATAAAGTAGGAATATGTGATCTGACACAGGGTGAAATGTCCACAAATGGTGATATAGAACTTCGAAAAGAAGAAGCAAATGAAGCAGCAAAAATTTTGAAGCTTGAGGTAAGAGAAAATGCCAAAATTCCAGATGGATTTGTCAGAGAAACTGATAAATATGTTGATATAGTTATTGGTATAATCAGAAAATATCGTCCCAGGATAGTTTTAGCACCGTTTTATGAAGACCATCACCCTGATCATATAAATGCAAGTAAATTGGTTAAAAGGGCTGCTCACTTATCAGGACTTGAAAGATATCCGGTGGATGGGCAAAAATTTAGACCAAAAAACTTTTATTATTATTTTTTGGGTCAACCACAAAACCCTGGATTAGTTGTAGATACTACAGGGTATGAAGAAACTAAATTAGAAAGTATAGCTGCCCACAGATCTCAGCTTGGCTTAATGGAAGAAGCAAAAATGACAAGGCTTACAGAGTTTGACCTGTTAAAGAGGATAGAAGCTAGAGATAGATATATGGGGTATTTTGTAGATTCTGAATTTGGGGAAGGGCTTGTTCCGGTTAAAGCCTGTAAGGCTAATGATTTGACGCTGCTTGGGGGTTAGAACTATGAAGATTGCTATGATTTGTTATCCAACCCATGGAGGAAGTGGAGTAGTTGCTACTGAGCTTGGTAAACAGTTAGTTAAGAGAGGGCATGAGATTCACTTTGTTTCCTATCAACTGCCTTTTCGTTTGAATGATTTCTATCAAAATATTTATTTTCACGAAGTAGATGTCCCATCTTACCCATTGTTCAAATATCCACCTTACTCCTTAGCTCTATCAAGTAGACTTGCTGAGCTAGTTAAAGAATACGAAATAGAAGTAATTCATTCTCATTATGCGATACCTCATTCAATTTGTGCTAACCTGGCTAAGGATATGATACAGGAAAATAAGCCAAAAGTAGTAACTACTTTGCACGGAACTGATATAACCCTTGTAGGCAATGATCCATCTTTTTTTGAGATAACAAAGTATGGAATGGAAAAAAGTGATGCCTTGACCTGTGTTTCTAAGGATCTTAAAAATGTGACCAAAGATATATTTAAAATTAATCAGAACCCGGAAGTGATATATAACTTCATAGACCCTGAAGAATATAATCCTGTAGATGTGAACCCCGACTTGAAAGAAGAACTTGATCTAGAGGATGAAAAATTAATAATACATATATCTAATTTTAGGCCAGTTAAAAGGGTTTTAGATGTAATAAAGATTTTTAACGAGATACAGAAAGAAGTGTCTAGCAAACTATTGATGGTTGGAGATGGAGTAGACAGGCGAAAAGCTGAGATGAAAGCTAAGGAATTTGGTATTGAACACAAAATTAAATTTTTAGGGAAACAGGACAAGATCAACTCACTTATGGCTATATCAGACTTGCTGCTTTTACCTTCAGAGAAAGAAAGTTTTGGCCTTGTTGCTTTAGAGGCAATGGCTTTTAATGTACCTGTGATAGCTACAAACTCAGGAGGTTTACCTGAAGTGATTGATGATGGTGTTACGGGTTATTTAGCTGATGTTGGTGATATAGATAAAATGGCAGATAGAGCTGTTTATATTTTGAAAAATTCTAAGATCCAAGAAGAAATGGGCAAAGGTTCTAGAAAGAGAGCACTTGACTTATTTAATGCGGACAATGTAGTTCGCCAATATGAAAAGATGTATGAGCAAATAATAAATGAATAAATGGAGGTTTGATGATTACCATGAAGTTTTTGCAAAAACCAGAAGGTGTAGAGGATTATCTTTTTAATAAATCAAAGAAAATAAGGGAAATGGAAAACAAAGTTATAAAGACTTTTGAATTATGGGGCTATAATGAAGTTAAAGTTCCTATGATAGAGTATGCTAAAACTTATCATGAGTCTCAAAAAGATTATAGAATGTTTCAGTTCTCAGACGAAAAGGGCTATACCCTTTCCCTTAGGCCTGACTTTACTCCTTCGGTAGCTAGGCTTGCCTCAACCTATTTTGGAAGGGAAGAGTCTTTGCCCCTTCGCCTTTGCTATCAAGGGCCTGTTTTTAGAATAACTACACCTAGAAAGGGAGAAAGAAAAGAATTTTTCCAGGCGGGGGTAGAATTAATCGGTGAAAAAGGTCCTTTCTGTGATGGCGAGATAGTTGCACTAGCGTGTGAAGGTCTACAAGTAATGGGTTTAGAGGACTTTATTATTTCTATTGGACACGTGGGATTTATGGATAATCTCCTTGAAGTTTTAGAGCTAGATGTAGAGATTCAGGAGAAAATAAAAGATGTTTTAAACAGGCGAAACTTAGTTGAATATGAAAATATTGTTTCTGGGTTAGATCTTAGTAAGAAATTTAAATCCATCCTTGAAGAACTCCCTGAATATCAGGGAGACAGGCAAAAGCTTAGTGAATTAAAGAATAAATTTTCTGACAAAAAACTTTTGAAAAGCTTAGAAGAGCTGGATGAAATTTTTGAAATTGTAGATAGATATGGTTTGTTAAATAAAGTTAGCTTTGATTTGTCCCTTCTTAGAAGGCCTGGTTATTATACAGGATTTTTGATGGAAGGGTATTCTAGTAAAACGGGCTTTCCCTTACTTGGTGGAGGAAGATATGATGAACTTATGAGTTTTTATGGTGAAAGCCTACCTGCAACCGGTTTTGCTTTCTTTATGGATAAGCTACTAGATGTTGCTACCTATGATAAAGAAGATAATAGAGAGGCGGATATCTATTTGAGTTATGAAAGCTATGTAAAAGGCTTAAAGAATGTAGCAATTTCGTATGCGAAAGATAAAAGAAATCAAAACCTCTCATTGATAATGGACTTATCTCCGGACAACTATGAAGGTGCAAAAGAAAGAGCCGCTAACTTGAATGCAAAAGAACTTCATTATATTAAACAGAATGACGTTAAAGTAGAACAAATAAAAAGGGGGAGCGGTTGTTGAGAAATAATGATAGCTTTACCATAGCACTTACTAAAGGTAGAATACTAGAACCGACCATGGAGATATTAAAAAAAGTTGACTTTAATCTAGAGGAAATGGAAGACCCGGGTAGAAAGCTTATACTTAAAGATAAGGTTAATAATACTGATTTTATTCTGGCAAAGCCTGATGATGTGCCTATCTATGTCGAAAATGGAGCGGCTGACTTAGGTATTGTGGGTAAAGATATACTTATTGAATCTGATTCACAATTTTATGAACTTTTAGATTTAAAAATCGGTTACTGTCGAATGGTTCTAGCTAAAGAAAAAGATATTACCCCGAAAGGGATTACAGTTGCTAGTAAATTTCCAAAGATTACAGAAAAATATTTCAAAGAAAAAGGTCAAAATGTAAATATCATAAAGTTACATGGCTCTATTGAACTTGCACCATTATTAAATTTGTCGGATCAAATAGTAGATCTTGTTTCTACGGGAAGTACTTTAAAGGAAAATAACCTTGAAGAGGTTGAGACTATAACTGAAATAACTACCAGGCTAATTGCAAATCAGGGTAGTTATCAAATTAAAAGGGATAGAATAAATAATCTTTTAAAACAGCTTAAAAAAGTTATTTAGTGAGTTGGTTCTACTGCAAAAAGTCTATTTACATAAGCATAGTGTTTTTATTTGTTCATATGACTTTTGCAGTAGAATCCGCATTGTGAATTGGTGTAAAAGGGAGGTTATAGTAATGGAGCAAAAAGGTAACAAAAAAGAAAGAGACGCTAAAGTTGATAGAAAAACCAGTGAAACAGAAGTGTTTTTATACCTTTCTTTAGATAGAGAAAGAAAAGTTGATATTGAAACTCCCTCGGGGTTTTTTAACCATATGTTAGAGTTACTTTCCTATCATGCCAGGATGCATGTGATGTTAAGAGCTAATGGGGATATAGAAGTTGATAATCATCATTTAGTTGAAGATGTTGGCCTTGTCATGGGAGAAGCTTTCAAGAAAGCCCTTGGGAAAAAAGAAAATATAAATAGATATGGCAGTATGATCTTACCAATGGATGAAGCTTTAGTTTTGGTGGCTTTGGATTTTTCAGGAAGGTCTTATTTGAATTTTGATGTTTCTTTTCCTACTGAGAAAATTGGTGATTTTGATGTAGAGCTAATCAGGGAGTTTTTCGAGGCTTTTGTAAGGGAAAGTGGTTTAACGTTGCATATCAAAAAACTAGACGGTGAAAATGGCCATCATATAGCAGAAGCTATTTTTAAAGGTTTTGGCAGAGCCATAAAAGAAGCTGTAAGCAAGAGTCTGGGTGATGAAGGGGTGCCTTCTACTAAAGGGAGGCTCTAACTGCAAAAAGGTCTATTCACATAAATTTATCACTCATACCAACGCCTCGTTAGAATTTGTAAAAAGATACAAATTAAAAACTCGCTTATGGTATGAGAGATAAACTTTTGCCAGGGAACTACGGTGGCGTAACAAAAAATGATAGAGGACCCGTGGATTATATGATAAAGCTAGGAGGTTAAAACTAATGGAATTAATACCAGCGATAGACTTGATGGATGGATGTTGTGTGCGTCTTTACAAAGGAAAAAAGGATAAAAAGCAGGTGTTTAGTGATAATCCTCCGGAGATGGCTTTGAACTTTCAGAAAAGAGGAGCAAGTAGGCTTCATATTGTGGATTTGGACGGAGCGTTTTCTGGTGATGTCAAAAACTTTCCGGTAATTGAAAATATAATTAAAAACATTGATATACCTATTCAGGTAGGTGGAGGTATTAGAGATAAAGAAAAAATAACTAAACTTGTTGATATAGGTGTGGATAGAATTATACTTGGCACTAAAGCTTTTTCCGATGAAGGTTTTCTTAGAGATTGCCTTGAAGAATTTGGAGATAAAATTGTGGTTGGTGTTGATGTTAGGGATAGGAAGGTATCGATAAAAGGCTGGACAGAAACCTCAGATACAGAGATCAATGATTTTGTAACTAAACTTGAAAAATTAGGACTAGAAAGAATCATAGTTACTGATATAAGTAAAGACGGCTCGCTGCAGGGGCCAAATGTAGAGCTTATCAAAGAAATAATGTCCTCAACAGATATGAAAATAATTTTGTCAGGTGGGATAAGCAGTTTAGATGATTTAGAATCAGTCAAAAAAATTACCCATGATAATTTTGATGGAGTTATTGTAGGGACTTCATTATATAAGAAAAAATTTACTTTGGAACAGGCTTTGGAGGTGATTAACAATTGAGTGCGGATACGGATGCCAAAAACTATAAAAAGATAATACCTTGCCTTGATGTTAAAGATGGTAAAGTAGTAAAGGGAGTAAAGTTCGTAGATCTAAAATTAGCAGGAGATCCTGTAGAATTATCTAAAAAGTATGAAGAAGAAGGGGCAGATGAGCTTGTATTTTTGGATATAGATGCTTCCTGGCAGGAGCGAAAAACAAGCCTTGAGATGGTAGAAAGGGTAGCAAAAAACGTATCACTTCCGTTCACAGTCGGTGGAGGAGTGGGTTCTATAGAGGATATGGAGAACATTTTTGCTGCCGGAGCTGACAAAGTGTCCATCAATACCGCCGCAGTTAAAGACCCTATGCTAATTGAAAAAGGGGCAGAAAAGTTCGGGAGTGAAAAAATAGTAGTAGCTATAGATGCCAAACGAGAAGCTGGGTCATTTGTAGTTTATACTTCAGGAGGAAGAAAAAGTACAGGCTTAAAGCTTGAAGAGTGGGCCAAAGAAGTGAAAGAAAAAGGAGCAGGGGAAGTACTTCTTACAAGCATTGACTGTGATGGTGGTAAGAACGGATATGATCTTGAAATGACTGCTTTGACAGCTGATAAATCAACCCTTCCTGTAATAGCTTCAGGTGGAGCTGGGGAAATTGAAGACTTTTATTTAGCTTTTACTGAAGGAAAAGCTAAAGGTGCCCTTGCTGCTTCAGTTTTTCATTACGGCGAAATAAAAATTGAAGATTTAAAAAAATATCTGTATGACAAAGGGGTGAAAGTTAAGCTTTGAGTGATCAAAAAGATGCATTATTAAATAAAATAGACTTTTCTAAAGGCGGATTAGTACCTGCAATAGTTCAGGATAGTGAAACAGATAAAGTGCTGATGTTAGCATATATGAATAAAGAAGCTGTAGAAAAGACAGTAGACACAGGGTACACTTGGTTTTACAGTAGATCCAGGGATAAACTGTGGAATAAAGGCGAGACTTCAGGCAACAAACAAAAAGTTACTTCTATAGCTGTTGATTGTGATAGTGATACTCTTCTTATTTATGTAAAACCCCTCGGGCCAGCTTGTCATACAGGAAAAGAGACCTGTTTTTTTGACAATCATGCTATAGATGTACATAATGATAAAGAAGGCGAAGCTATTAGTGAAAACTCTGAAGATATGTTTTATTATCTAGAGAAAGTTATCAAAGATAGACTAGAAAAAAGACCTGAAAGCTCTTATGTAGTAAAATTAAATGATAAAGGGGAGAACAATGTATTAAAGAAAATCGGAGAAGAATCTGCAGAGCTTATAATGGCAATTAAAGATAAAAATGATACTGAAATTGTACATGAAGCAGCTGATTTAATTTTCCACTTACTACTATCTTTAGAAGGTACAGATGTTTCTCTGGCAGATGTAATAGATGAATTAAAGAAAAGGCATAAAGATAAATCATAATTCTACTGCAAAAAGTCTATTCACATAAGTAAGCATAGAAAAAGAAATGAGGAGATCAATGTTGTTTGACTATCATATTCACACTTCTAGATGTGGTCACGCTAACGGGAAGATGGAGGACTATGTCAAAAAAGCTATAGATAAAGAACTGGTGGAGATAGGTTTTAGCGATCACTTTCCCATGGATGTATTAGGGTTTTCTGATGATACTATTTGTTCAATGAAGTATGAGGAGCTAGAAGAGTATTTTGCAGACATAAACGAGCTAAGAGACAAATATAAAGACAAAATTAAAATCAGAACCGGAATTGAAATGGACTATCAGGAAGATATAGAAGATATGTTAAGAAAGTATACTAATGATAATAGGTGGGACTATATAATTGGTTCTATTCATTTTATAGATGGTTATGATTTTAGTAAGCCAGGGCAAGAAGAATTTTTTGCCGATAGATCTATAGATGATTTGTATATTAAGTATTTTGAAAAAGTTAAAAACCTTGCTAGTTCAGGTTTGTTTGATATAATAGCTCATATTGACCTGATCAAAAAATTTGGTTGTCATCCTGAAAAATTATCTTTGGATGAAATATATCGTGAGATAGCAAAGGTCTTATCTGGAGCAGACCTTGCTGTTGAAATAAATACGGCGGGGTGGAGGCACCCTGTGAAAGAGCAGTATCCTTCATTAACTTTTATTAAAGAACTTGTTAAAAGAAACGTTCCTTTGACATTTGGCTCAGATGCCCATAGCCCTGATGATGTGGCTTATAATTTTAGCAATGTTTTTAAAGAGCTAAAACGTTTGGGACTAGAAACAAATATAATTTATGGTTTTAGTAAAAGAAAACCTTTTTGTGTAGAAGATTTAGGAGGGATAAGATAAATTGAAACTAACTCTCAGATCATACTGGGCTGTGAAATTTCTTCTTTATCTAGCGATTAATTTTGAAGAGGGGATTGTTCCTCTGAAAAAGGCTTCTAATGTTCTTGGTATCTCCGAAAAATACTTAGAACAGTTAGTTATTCCCTTAAAAAAGGAAAATCTAATTAGAAGCTCTAGAGGTGCTAGCGGTGGCTATCAACTAAATAGGCCGCCTGGAAAGATCTCTGTATGGGAAATAGTTGCTCCTTTTGAGACTTCGGATGCTTTCGTGGAGAAAAATAGTGAAGCCAAAAAGGAAGAGGAAAAAGACCCAGAAATAAGACAGGTGGTTGAAGAGATGTACTATGATCTGCAGGAGGAAATGAAAAAATCGCTAGAAAAGCTCGATCTTAATAAATTATGTGAGGACTACCAAAATAAAAAGCAGGATGGTTTTATGTATTATATTTAAGAATATATTATATTCACTAGTGATGGTGGGTGAGGTCATATATGTATAAGTTAACTTATAACAGCCCCTTTGGGGTGATTAGTTTTATCCATGATAAAAATGTCTTGTATGAAGTAATCCTGCCTGGTCAAAGACCTGCAGGATGTTTTTCTTGTGAAGAGCTTGATGAAGCAGGTTTTCCACAATTAGAAAAACAGCTAGAAGATTATTTTAACAAAAGGGAAAAAACTTTTACTATTGAATTAGCCTTTGATGGGACGTCTGATTTTACAAGGGAAGTATTGTTAGAGTTAAAGAAAATATCTCTAGGAGAGCTAACCACGTACAAAGAGCTTTCTCTGAAGTTAAAAGGAAAGTCTTATTACTCTCGTGCCGTAGGAAACGCTGTGGGTAAAAACCCACTACCTTTAGTAATCCCCTGTCATAGGGTGGTCAAAACAGATGGAAGTTTAGGAGGATTTTCCAGCGGAGTAGAGTTAAAAAGAAAAATATTAAGTTTTGAAGGGTATAGATTTTAGTTATAATGCAAATAAGATGATTAATATTAGGAGGACAAAAGTATGAGCTTAAGATACCTTAGTGGAGGGGAATCCCACGGTCCGTGCTTGACAGCGATAATAGAAGGGTTTTGGTCAGGGGTGGAAATATCACCGGAAAATATAAATAATGAGCTAAAAAGAAGACAGCAGGGTTACGGCAGAGGCGGACGAATGAAAATAGAAAGTGACGAAGTAGACATACTATCCGGTGTTAGGCTTAAAAAGACCCTTGGGACTCCCATTACCCTTCAGATAAAAAACAAAGATTATGAAAACTGGAAGGAAGTTATGGACCCCGAAGGAGAAGAGGATGATAAGAGTAGAAGTTTAATAGAAGAAAAAAGTGTGACAAAACCAAGGCCCGGTCATGTTGATCTTTCCGGGGCTTTGAAATATGGTCATAAAGATATTAGAAATGTCCTAGAAAGAGCAAGTGCCAGGGAAACAGCAGTAAGAGTTGCCATTGGAGGGCTTTCTAAAGAGCTTCTAAATAAATTAAATATAAGCATTTCAAGTCATGTGTTGTCGATAGGATCTGTTTCTATTAATGATATAGCTGGTGACAGCTTTTATGAATCAGCAGATGATTCTGAAACCAGATGTCTTGATAAAAATGTTACTGAAAAGATGAAAAAAGAAATAGATACAGCAAAAGAACGAGGGGAATCCCTTGGAGGTACTTTTGAAGTTATAGTAAATGGTCTGCCACCTGGAATTGGAGATTATGTGCACTGGGATAAAAAACTAGATGGAAGACTAAGTAGTGCTATTATGAGTATTCAAGGAGTTAAAGGAGTAGAGATTGGTTTAGGATTTGAAAGCAGTAGGCTTTTTGGTTCTAAAGTACATGATGAAATATATTATTCTAAAAGCGAAAAATCTTTTCGTAGGAAGACAAACAATGCTGGAGGATTAGAAGGAGGAGTAACTAATGGGGCACCTCTTATTATAAGAGGTGCAATGAAACCCATACCAACTCTTTATACCCCACTTAAAAGTGTTTCTTTAGATACCAAAGAAGCTTTTGAAGCAAGTGTTGAGAGATCAGACTGCTGTGCTGTACCTGCATGCAGCGTAATCGCAGAGAATGTTATAGCCTGGGAAATATGTAAGGCAATTAAAGAAAAGTTTGGTGGAGATTCATTTGAAGAACTTAAGCGCTCTTATGAAGCTTATCTGGCCTATTTAAGGGAGGTTTAATAAATGGAGATTAATGTAAAAACACCTGAAAAAACCTATCCGATTAAGATAGGCTTTGATAATTTATATTTACTTGAAGAATTATTAGAAGGTGCTTCTAAGGCCATAATTGTTACTGATGAAAATGTATACGGGTTGTATTATAAAAAAGTAGAAGAGATTTTTTATAAGATTAAAGAGAAGAAAGGTTTAGAATTTAGGTGGAAGGTACTTACCGGCGGAGAAGAAACAAAAAACCTAAAAAATGCTAGTGAATTATATGATGAAGCCTGTGATTTTCAGATGGACAGGGATTCATTTTTTGTAGCTTTTGGCGGTGGTGTGATAGGTGATTTGTGCGGATTTGTGGCTAGTACTTATATGCGGGGAACAAGATTTTTACAACTGCCAACTACACTATTAGCTCAGGTCGATAGCAGCGTAGGTGGAAAAGTTGCTATCAATCATCCTATGCAAAAGAACTTAATAGGAAGTTTTTATCATCCTGAAGCTGTTTTAATGGATCTAAACTTTTTGTTAACCCTGCCAGAGAGAGAGTTTAATGCCGGTTTGGCTGAGGTGGTTAAATCTGCTATACTAAGAGACCGGGATTATTTTTATTTTGTTAAGGACTACTTAGACAAATTTTCTTCTTTAGAAAGTAAAAAAAGCAAACAGGACCTTGTAAAGATAATTGGTAGGGCTTGTGAGATTAAGGCAGAGATAGTAAAGCAGGACGAAAAAGACCATGGTATAAGACAGCTTCTAAATCTTGGTCATACTTTTGGTCATGCCTTAGAAGGGATGACAGGGTACTCTTATTTTAAGCATGGAGAGGCTGTAATGTGGGGGATAATATTTGCTTCAAGGCTTTCTTTTGAACAGGGTATATTATCAGAAAATGATAAAAATGAGATCTATGAAATTATCAATGAACTTAACCCTCCTCCTTTGCCAGAGAAATTTGTACCCCAAGATATGGAAAGATATTTTGCTACTGATAAAAAAAGACGGGGTAGTGTAATTCCTTTTATCCTGCCTTTGGAAATTGGTAAAGCGGAAATTTTTAAAGAGATAGCTATATCAGATGCTATATCTGTGGTAGATGATTAAAGTAAGCTATGAAAAAGCTGTAAGGAGGTGCTATTTATGGCTGATTTAGAATACT
Organism: Natranaerofaba carboxydovora; assembly: GCF_022539405.1. Taxonomy (NCBI): domain Bacteria; kingdom Bacillati; phylum Bacillota; class Clostridia; order Natranaerobiales; family Natranaerofabaceae; genus Natranaerofaba; species Natranaerofaba carboxydovora. The sequence goes on from NZ_CP054394.1 coordinate 821,905, forward strand.
TACTTAAAACACTTAATCGGATAGATGGAAAAGGGTATAAAGCTTATAAGGATATCCAAGGTCAGTATGATTACCTTGAAGGCACGTTATATATAGATTATGTCCAGGGGGATCCTTTTGCTAGCCCATCCAAGTTACGTTTCAGGGTTCCTATGAGTATAGCTAATTTTCCTGAGAAGCTTTTTGCCAACAAATCCAGAAAAGTTGCCCTTGAAGATTATTTGACCAGGGCTTTTTCTAAAGCGTGTAACAAATCAAAAGGAGGAAAAGGTACTGGTAAAAGCGGCATGATCGCTATTGATTCTGGGAAACAGGAAGTTTTGGAGAGAACTTCAATGGTTGTGACAAATGAATATGTGGAAGCAAGATTTGTAGTTGGACTGCCTGCCAAAGGCAGGAAAATTCTAGGTAAAGTATGTGCCGAGATGTTTGAAAAAGAGATTACCGATATAGTTAAAGAATCTTTGCTTTATGAATCTTTTGAACCTCAAAAACTTGAAGAGCACGTAGCAGTTGTAGAAGATCAAGATTACCTGAGAGATTATCTAAAGAATAGTGGATATATAGCTTTTGTTGGTAATGGCGCAATTTTGCCAAGAAGAAGTGGAGTAGATGATAGGCCATTAACTAAAGGCGCTGTCAAATTTCAATCCCCTTCTAATTTGGAAGTTGAAATAGAACTGCCAAATCGTGGCAAAGTGAAAGGAATGGGTGTTAAAGAAGGAGTTACTTTGATAGTAGGTGGAGGTTATCACGGCAAATCCACACTTTTGAAAGCTATCGAAAGGGGAATATATAATCACCTTCCCGGTGATGGACGAGAACTTGTGGTATCTTTAGAGGAATCTGTAAAAATAAGAGCTGAAGATGGACGCAAAGTTGAAAAAGTAAATATAAGTCCTTTTATAAACAATTTGCCTCATGGTGCAGATACCAAAAGCTTCTCAAGCGAAGATGCAAGTGGCTCAACCTCTCAGGCCGCAAACATTATGGAAGCCCTTGAGATGGGAGCTAAAGCTTTACTATTGGATGAGGATACCTCAGCAACAAATTTTATGATTAGAGATGTAAGGATGCAAAACCTAGTAGCTAAGGATAAAGAGCCTATTACTCCCTTTATTGACAAAATTCGTTCAATGTATGCTGACCTGGGTGTTAGTACTGTGCTTGTTGTAGGTGGTTCAGGGGACTACTTTGATGTTTCTGATAGTGTTATAATGATGGATAATTATGAAGCATACGAAGTTACTAAAGAGGCAAAAGATATTGCTAAAGATTACGAAACTAAAAGATCTTTAGAAGGTGGAGATAATTTTGGTGAGGTATTATTTAGAACACCTGCAGCAGGCGGTCTTGATCCAAGAAAAGGTAAAAAGAAGAAAATAAAGCAAAGGGGACTTCACCAGATTCAATATGGTATAGAAGAGATACTTCTTCAAGATGTAGAGCAACTGGTGGATGAGAGCCAGACCAGAGCCATAGGAGAAGCTATTTATTATCTTTATAAAAATTATTTAAAAAATGGATGGTCGCTAAAAGAATCTATTGATAAAATAATGGAAGATATTGATAACAAAGGTTTAGATATTATATCGGAGTTTAAAGGAGGAGAACATCCAGGGGAGTATGCCAGATTTCGCCCTTTTGAAATTGCTTCTGCTCTAAACAGGCTTAGAAGCTTCTCTGTGAAAACACTAAAATAATAGTGATTCTGGTGCAAAAAGTCATATGAACAAAGTTTTGTTTTTAATTGCAATACATCTTGATGAAAAGCAGGAGAAATAAGGTCTAATGACAGGATGTCATTAGCTAATCGAACTCAGGACGAGTTCTTTGATTAGGGAACCTTATTTCGACTGCTTACGAATCTTAGATGTATCAATTAAAAACACTATAGCTTATGTGAATAGACTTTTTGCACCAGAATCAATAGCTAGTTTTAGATTAAAAATTAATTTGTAATGAGGTGTAAATATGATCAAGTGGAATAAGTTTTTTCTTTTAATCGTTATTTTAGCTTTGGTAGTAGGTCTTTTATATCCTACGTCATCTTATGTGAGGGATAATGCTAATCTTGGTCTTGATCTAGCTGGTGGGGTATATGTACTTCTTGAAGCAGAAGACGTAGATGATGAAGTAGATGAGGACGATGCTGTTGAAAGGGCTATGACTGTAATTAGAAGTAGAGTGGATGAACTCGGTGTAAGTGAGCCTGTTCTACAAAGAGAAGGTAGAAACAGGATTAGGATCGAGCTTGCAGGCGAGGATTTGGACAGAGATGAAGCTATGGAAGTTATTGGAAGGACTGCTCAGTTAAAATTTTTTGGTCCAGAAATTTTGGACGATCCTGACTTTGATGCAGATGTGATTAGAGAAGTGGAGGAAGAAGAGCAAACAGAAGTTATTTCACAGGAAGTATTAGATAGACACGAGCCCCTTCTTACTGGAGATGACTTGGCGGATGCATCTGCGTCTTATGATCCTCAGGGTAGGCCTTTTGTGGGGATAGAATTTACTTCAGAAGGCAGAGATAAATTTGCTGAGGCAACTACTCAATATGTTAACCAACCTATATTAATGGTACTTGACAATGAAGTTATATCTGCTCCTAATGTTAATGAGCCTATAACAGGTGGTAATGCTTCAATAGAGAATGTAGGTGATATCAGTGAAGCAAGTAATATTGCACTGATGCTAAGGACAGGAGCCCTTCCTGTAACATTAAATGAACTAGAAACAAGAACGGTAGGCCCTACCCTTGGTGCTGAATTACTTGACAATAGTGTTGTTGCTGCAAGTATTGGCCTTGGCCTTGTGCTTTTATTCATGGTGGCTTTTTATCGCCTACCAGGTATAATGTCCTGTTTTGCCCTGGGATTATATTTAATAATATTATTTATGGTTCTGATAGGTATAGGTGCAACCTTTACTCTACCCGGCATAGCTGGACTTGTGTTATCAATTGGGATGGCGGTTGATGCAAACGTTATTATTTTTGAACGTATTAAAGAAGAACTTCGGGATAAAAAGACTTTGAGGACATCTGTTGACTCTGGATTTAAAAAGGCACTTTCAACTATATTGGATTCTAATGTTACAACCCTTATCGGTGCTTCTATACTATTTTATTTTGGTACAGGTCCGGTAAGAGGTTTTGCAGTTACATTAACAATAGGAATATTGGCCAGCATGTTCACTGCTATAATATTTTCGAAGTTTATTTTAAAAACACTTGTTCAAACAAGAATGGTAAAAAACACAAAATATTTTGGTGTGTAAAGGAGTTTTACAATGAATTTTATAGATCAGGTTATAGATAAAAGAAAAAACTGGATTTCTATTTCGGGTGTAATTATTGTTCTTACTTTGATTATGTTTTTGATTAGGGGGCTTAACTTCGGGATTGATTTTACCGGTGGAAGTATTTTGCACTTTGAGATAGGTGAAGAGTTTGAAACACAAGAGATAAGAGAAGTACTTCAAAATCATGGCTTAGAGGACAGTGTAATTCAAAAAGCCGGAGGCGAAGGTGAAGAAAGCGAAGTGGTAATAAGGACAGTTTCTTTGGATGAAGATGAAAGAAATGAAATTTTTAACAGTATGCAGCAGGTTTGGCCCCAGATGACTGAAGATTCTATATTGAGAAGTGACAATGTTGGTGGGGTTATTGGTGCAGAGTTAAGGCAGCAGGCGATTATAGCCTTAAGCATTGCTGTGGTAGCTATAATCTTATATATAACCTTTAGATTTGAGTTTAATTTTGCTGTAAGTGCGATAATTGCTTTAATTAATGATGTTTTCTTTGTACTTTTATTATTTTCAATTTTTCAATTTGAAATTGAAACTGCATTTGTTGCTGCCCTCTTAACAATTATGGGTTATTCAATAAACGATACTATTGTGATTTTTGATAGAATACGCGAGAATTTGAATCTATATAAAAATTATAAAAAAGAAGAAGTCGTTAAAATGAGTCTTAAACGAACTTTAACTAGATCAATTAATACATCATTTACGACCTTAATTGTACTTGGAAGCTTATTTATATTTGGTGGAATTACTATTAGGCCTTTTGTTGCGGCTTTATTATTTGGTGTAATAATTGGGACTTATTCATCAATTTTTCTAGCGCCAAATGTTTGGTTGATTTTACAGGATAGGTTAGGCAGTAAGAAGAAATTTAATGCTTCTTCACATTCTGAAGCATAGAAGATAAGCTTAAGGGATTAGTAGGGGAGAGGAGTTATTACTTTGCAACAACCAGGAAGACCTTATTCCAAATGGGAATTTAGCAATGAATTATTGGATAAAACCATAGAAATGTCAGACAAAAATGGTTATTCTAGAATTCTTAATAAATTACTGGAAAATAGAAATATGCTTGATGAAAACGAAATAGAAAAATTTTTGAATCCTGCCTGGGAAAACCTCCATGATCCTTTTTTATTAATAGATCTTGACAAAGGGGCAAAAAGGTTAAAGCAGGCACTAGAAAATAAAGAAGATGTTCTGGTTTATGGAGATTATGACGCAGATGGTGTGAGTGCCACGTCTTTACTATGTAGTTTTATAAATAAAAATGGTGGTAAGGCACGTTATTTGATTCCAGATAGATTTTCTGAAGGGTACGGGCTCACCTTTGATGCCCTGAATAGAACCAGTGAATTTCCAGATTTATTAATAACGGTTGATTGTGGCATAAATTCTGTAGAAGAAGTTGAGTGGTTAAATGAAAATGGTACTGATGTTATAATAACAGATCATCACGAGCAACTTGGCGATCTACCTCCGGCTATTGCAGTTATTAATCCCAAAAGAAAAGAATCAGACTACCCTTTTAAAGAACTTAGTGGAGTCGGTGTTTGTTTAAAACTGGTCTGGGCTGTGCTGGTTTATCAAAATAATTCTTCTATAAGGGAAGAACTAGAATTTTACCTTGATCTTGTAGCCCTTGGTACCATAGCAGACCTCGTCCCCCTGGTTGACGAAAACAGGTTTTTTGTTATTAGAGGCTTGAAAAACTTTGGACAAAATAGAACAGGCCTTAAAGCTCTAACAGATATAGCGGGGCTCAATGATCAAAACCTTAATGTAGGGAATATTGCCTTTGTAATTGCGCCTAGAATAAATGCTGCGGGAAGACTTGAGAGCGGGGAACTGGCTGTTAAACTTTTGTTAGAGGAATCATCTTATGATAAGGCTTATGAAAGAGCAGATTATTTATCTAAAGAAAATGATGAAAGGCGGGAGTTAGAGAAAAAAGTCTTTGAAGAAGCAAGGGAAGAAATACTTAAAAATGACTATCATAGAGAAGACTATGTAATTGTAGTTGGCAAAGAGGATTGGCATGAAGGTGTTATTGGGATAGCCGCTTCAAAAATATTGGAAGAATTTTATCAACCTGTTGTTTTACTTACTATAGACGGTGATGAAGCTAAAGGTTCTTGTCGTAGTATATCTTCGTTTAATATGGTTGAAGGACTTTCTAAATGTGAGGATTTATTAAAAAAGTATGGAGGACATAAGCTTGCGGCAGGTCTTACTTTAGAAACTTGCAAAATTGACATTTTTAGAGAAAAGTTAAATGATTACGCAAGAGAGAAACTCTCTAGCAATGACTTGATACCTTCGATAAATGTAGACATCTCTGTTCCTGCGTGTTATATTACTGACAAACTAGTTGAAGAGATAGATCTGCTTGCGCCCTTTGGAATAGGAAATCCAAAGCCGGTGTTAAGTTCTGTTATGAAAGTTGATCATTTACAAAGAGTCGGTAAAAACAAAGAGCATGTTAAACTTTCTCTATATGATGGACAGTACAACTATGATGGGATATGGTTTAATGCTGTAACAAAACTTCCTAATGTTAAAAAAGATTCTTATATAAATGTTGCTTATACCCCCAAAATTAATAATTTCAATCAAAAAAAATCAGTAGACTTACAAATTGTAGACATAAAGCATGATGAATGTGAAAAAATTATTGAAGACTATAGAAACTGTGATAAAAGAAAAGTTTTAGAGAAGTTAAAAGAAGGGTCAACATTTCTTGTGAACACGAAAGAGACTGAGAAAGTATTAAGAAGCAACCTTAATAAAATTAAAAATAAAAAGGAAAATACCAATATTGTGAAGTTTAATAATTTGTCTAATACAGTTATTAAATCAGATACCTTAATTTTATTTGATCTTCCATTTGATGGGGAAGCTTTGAGAAAAAATTTGAGAAAAATGCAGATTAAAAAAATATATTTGCTGTACTGCAATGAAGATAAGAACAAAAATGATTATTTATGGAAGGCTTCTATTCCGACAAAGGATAAACTTATTTGGGTATACAACAGAATTTTTCACTTAAACAATAGTAGTGAAATAGACATAGAAGAAATAAAAAAATTATTTATCGAAAGCTCATTTCCAGGTACTACCTGGAGGCTCATTAATAAGTGTTTAGATATTTTCACAGAACTTGATGTTTTAAAAGAAAATAATAATTCTTATATGATAAAAAGAAAAAGAAAAAGTGAAAGTCTAGAACAAATTGATTTTAATGTGTCAAAGACGTATAAACAAGAAAAAAATAGGCTTACAAAGATAAATTGGTGGGAAGACAAATTTTTGAACTCACCTGCTGCTTTAATATACCAAATATTTTTTGATGACATGAGTTTAGACTTACTTACTTAGTTAGTTCTGTTTGGAATGTAATTAACATTAGCTTGGCAAGCTTAATATTAAAGGATGATAAAATTGACAGTAAAAAAGTATCGAAGGCTAAGAAGAAAAATTAAAAAGAATTATACCTCTGACTCCGGTTTGGAGTTACTTGATGATGCGTATGAATTTGCTGAAAATGCTCATAGTGGTCAAAAAAGAGTATCTGGCATTGACTACTTTTATCATCCTTTGGAAGTTGCCTTTATATTGGCAGAATTAGAACTTGATTTGCCTACTGTTTGCGCTGGATTGTTACATGATGTGATTGAAGATACAGAAGTGACGAAGGAAGAGGTAGAGGAAAAATTCGGAAGCGAGATAGCCCTTCTGGTGGATGGTGTTACCAAATTAAGTAAACTAGAATTTAAATCCAAGGAAGAAAGACAGGCAGAAAATTTGCGAAAAATGTTTTTGGCTATGGCAGAAGATATCCGGGTCATACTTATAAAGCTGGCAGATAGAACTCATAATATGCGGACTTTGGACCATCTACCAAAACGTAAACAGAAAAAAATAGCTAAAGAAACGCTTGAAATATATGCTCCTTTGGCGCACAGATTAGGTATATCAATGATCAAATGGGAGTTAGAGGATAAGGCTTTTAGATATTTAGAACCGCAGCAGTATTTTCATCTTGCAAGGCAGATCGCTCACAAAAGGCAATCAAGAGAAGAATATCTTAAAAAGATCCAAGGTATCTTGAAAGAAAAACTAGATGAAATGGGAATTGAAGCTGAGATCCAGGGAAGGCCCAAGCATTTATACAGTATTTATACAAAGATGAAGCGCCAGGAAAAAGACCTTGATGAGATTTATGACCTTACTGCTGTAAGAATTATAGTAAACAACATAAAAGAATGTTACGAAGTGTTAGGGTCACTTCATAATATGTGGAAACCTGTACCAGGACGCTTTAAAGATTATATAGCAGTCCCAAAGCCAAACATGTACCAATCTCTTCATACGACTCTGATCTGCCCTGAAGGGCAGCTATTAGAAATTCAGATAAGGACCTGGGAAATGCATAAAGTTGCTGAATATGGTATAGCAGCACACTGGTTATACAAAGACGAACAAGAAGGGGATCAAAAGTTTGCGGAAAAGTTATCCTGGTTACGTCAGCTTCTTGAATGGCAAAAGGATATGAAAGACGCCAAAGAATTTATGGAGAACCTAAAGATAGATTTCTTTTCGGATGAGGTTTTTGTTTTTACCCCCAAAGGCGATGTTATAAACCTACCCCTTGGATCTACGCCTTTAGATTTTGCGTATAGGATTCATACAGAGGTTGGCAACTCATGTATTGGAGCTAAAGTAAATGAGAGGATAGTGCCCCTTGATTATCAGTTAAAAAATGGTGATATTGTAGAAGTTTTGACATCTAAACAGGCTTCGCCCAGTAGAGACTGGTTAAATATTGTTAAATCATCTCAGGCAAGGAACAAAATAAGACAGTGGTTTAAACGAGAAAAAAGAGATGAAAATATCCAAAAAGGTAAAGAGATGTTAGAAAAAGAGCTAAAAAGACTGAACTATACGCCATCTAAGGTTCTAAAAGAATCCTATTTAGAAGAGATAGGTACCAGGTATAATTTCAAGTCTTCAGAGGATCTACTAGCTGCTGTTGGTTATGGTGGGATTACTGTTAATTATGTTATAGGAAGGCTTGAAGATATAATAGAAAGAGAAGAAGGAGAAGATCAAAAAGAAGAAAAGACAGAAGAAAAAGTTATTCAAGATGTCTTAACAGAAGAAAAACCGAGGCGAAAAACCAGGAATTCAGTATCTGTTGAGGGTCTAGATAATATTGTGACAAGATTCGCGAAATGCTGCTGCCCTCTACCCGGTGAGGAAATCGTAGGTTTTATAACAAGGGGAAGAGGGATATCTGTTCACAAAAAGAACTGTCCTAATGCTAAAAATAGATTATCAAAAAACGAGACTACAGTTCCTGTCTATTGGGATAATGAAGAGGAAGAAGGTAATTTCCCTGTTGATATAATGGCATTTTCTATGGATCGACCGCATTTGATTAGAGATATAATGGATATGTTAGGAAGCCTTAAAGTGCCTGTGACAGCTATCCAAGGTAAATCTAACAGTAATGGAGCCGTAACTGTAAGTTTGACTGTTATTGTAAGAAATCATTCTCACCTGCAGCTTGTAATAGATAAATTAAGTGAAGTAAAAAATGTCTATAAAGTACAAAGAGTGGTGCCTTAGGATAAAGGAGGAAATTTACCATGAGAGCAGTATTACAGCGTGTTAAAAGATCTTCTGTAAAGGTTAACGATGAAGAAGTTGGAGAAGTAGGATATGGGTTAAATGTACTGTTAGGTATAGAAGAGGGGGATGATAAAGAGGATATTGAGTATATGGTAGACAAAGTAGTCAACCTGAGAATTTTTGAAGATGAGAATGGAAAAATGAACTTATCTGTCCTTGATGTTGAAGGTGAGCTACTTGTAATAAGTCAGTTTACTTTGCTAGGAGATGCTAGAAAAGGTAGAAGACCTAACTTTATGAAAGCTTTAAGTCCTGATGAATCTGAAAAAATATACCAGGTGTTTTGTGAGACGATTAGAGAAAAATATAATTTGCCTGTAAAAACAGGAACATTTCAAGAATATATGGAAGTTGAAATTATTAACGATGGTCCTGTTACATTATTATTAGATAGCAACAAAAACTTTTGACAACGAAGGAGTGATTTATGTGATAATTAAAAGAATTATGGCTGGCCCCCTTGGGGCAAACTGTTATGTTATTGGATGTGAAGAAACTAAAGAAGGAGCTATAATAGACCCGGGTGGTAGAGATAAAGAAATAATAGATCAAGTAGAAAAAGAAGGACTAGAAATAAAATGGGTTATTAATACCCATGCACATAGTGACCACATAGCAGGAAATGAATATGTTTTAGATCATACTGGTGCGAAGCTTGTTATACATGAAGATGACGAAAAGTTTCTTATGAGTCCAAATCTTAACCTTTCTTCATTTACGGGAGATCATATAGAAGGGCCTGAACCTGACAGAAAAGTTGTTGATGGAGATGTTATTGAATTTGGGAATATATCGCTAAAAGTTCTACATACGCCTGGTCATTCTCCGGGATGTATATGTCTATTAAAAGATGATGTTTTATTCTCCGGGGATACAATCTTTAGAGAAGGAATTGGAAGGCCAGACCTTCCCGGAGGGAATCAAAACACTCTTCTGAACTCAATCAAAACAGTTCTTGACAAATTAGATGATGATACTGTCATATATCCTGGCCACGGAGAAGCAACTAGTGTTAAGCACGAGAAAAAGAACAATCCATTTTTGATGTTATAACTTTTTAAAAACAAAACTTTTAATCTGGTGCAAAAAGTTATATGAACAAAGTTTAGTTTTTAATTGCAATACATCTTGGTGAGGCAGCAGGAGAAATAAGGTCTAATGACAGGAAGTCATTAGCTAATCGAACTCAGGATGAGTTCATAGATTTGGAAGGCTTATCTCGATTGCTGACGAACCTTAGATGTATCAATTTAAAACATTTTACTTTTGTGAATAGACTTTTTGCACCAGAATCAACTTTTTGCTGTTGACTGAAGGTTGATTGACATTGATGTAAGATTATAATACAATTGAAAGGAATTTCAGGAACTTTTTTATGTAACTTTTCATGGGGTTTTTACGAGAGTTTAACTCTCGTCCCCGGCGAAGTAAAGTCGGAGACGGGAGTTTTTTATTAATATATTGGTACCAAGTCCAAACAAGGAGGATGGGGATAGTAATGTTAACAAAAGCGCCAAAAGGTACCAGGGACATTTTACCAGGTGAAACTTCGAAATGGCAGTACTTTGAAAGAGTTGTGTCTAAATTAGCAGAAAATTACGGGTTTAATGAGCTTAGGGTGCCCATATTCGAACATACTGATTTGTTTGCCCGTGGGGTAGGCGAAAGCACAGATATTGTAACAAAGCAAATGTATACTTTTGAGGATAAAGCTGCGCGAAGTATAACTCTTCGCCCTGAAGGGACTGCTTCTACAGTTAGAGCTTTTATAGAGTACAAAATGTTTAATCAGCCTCAGCCGGTTAAAATGTATTATCTAGGGCCTATGTTTAGATATGAAAACCCTCAGGCTGGAAGGTATAGGCAATTTCATCAGTTTGGGGTAGAATATTTTGGTAGTATTGCTCCTGAAGCAGATGTGGAAACTATCCAACTTTGTATAAATATATTTAAAGAGCTTGGATTAAAAAACCTTTCCCTTGAAATAAATAGTGTAGGATGCCCTAACTGTCGTCAAAAATTTCAAGAAGAGTTAAAAAAGTATTTGGCAAATAATTTGGATGAACTTTGTAAGGACTGCAGATCAAGATATGAAACTAATCCTATGAGAATATTAGATTGTAAAAATAAAAAGTGTAATGATTTGTTAAAAGATGATATGCCGTTGCTGTTAGATAACCTGTGTAGTGAATGTGATGAACATTTTTATAATGTTAAAGAATTACTTACATATGTAGGTCTAGACTTTGAGGTTAATCCCAAAATGGTTAGAGGGCTAGACTATTATACAAAAACTGCCTTTGAGGTTATAGTTGATGATATTGGAGCCCAGAGCTCTATAGGAGGGGGCGGCAGGTATGATGGTCTTGTAAAAGAATGTGGAGGCCCAGAAACGCCAGCAGTTGGTTTTGCTGTAGGGATTGAAAGAGTGTTATTAGCACTTGAAAACCAAGGGGTAAAGATTCCAGAAGATAATGAAGCTGATGCATATTTGGTTTATGGAGGAAGTGAGGCAAAAAAAGAGTGTTTTAGAATGTTAGATAAGATTCGCAGCCTTGGGTACTTGGCATTAATGGATTTTGAAGATAAAAGTTTTAGAGCTCAATTAAAAAAAGCAGATAAATTAAATGCCAAATATGCTGTGATAATTGGAGAAGAGGAATTGAGTGAAGAGCATGTATTATTAAGGAATATGAAAGATGGGAATCAAGAAAAAATTCCTATGAATAGTTTTTTGGATAAGATACAAGAATTAATTAGATAGTCTGACAATAGATAGTCTGACAATATAGGAGGAGATATAATGCAAAGGTCTCATTACTGTGGAAAAATAACAACTAATGATATCGGTAAAAAGGTTAGTTTGATGGGTTGGGCTGATAATAGGAGAGATCATGGGAAGTTGATTTTTATTGATCTAAGAGATTTAACCGGTTTAGTTCAGGTTGTATGTGATTTTGAAAGAAATAAAGAAGCTTTAGAAATTGCTGATTCAGTTCGAGGCGAATATGTCTTGTCAATAACTGGAAAGGTACAAGCAAGAAGTGAAGAAACCGTCAATCCAGACTTACATACAGGTGAGATTGAAATAGAATGTGAAACTATAGAAGTTTTAAATCCTTCTAAAACACCTCCTTTTCTTATAGAAGAGGATATAGAGACAGACGAAAACTTAAGACTAAAGTACAGATATTTAGACCTAAGACGCCCTGATATGCAAAAGAATTTAGAGTTAAGACATAAAGTTATTAAATCGATGAGAGACTTTTTGGACGGTGAAAACTTTCTTGAAATAGAAACGCCGATTCTTACAAAAAGTACACCTGAGGGTGCAAGAGATTTCCTGGTTCCTAGTAGACTTCAGGAAAATAAATTTTATGCCTTGCCTCAATCCCCTCAACTTTTTAAACAGTTATTGATGGTGTCTGGATTTGATAGATACTTTCAGATTGCAAGATGCTTTAGAGACGAAGATTTAAGAGCTGACAGGCAGCCTGAGTTTACCCAGCTAGATATGGAGCTGTCATTTATTGAGGAAGAAGAACTGATCAATCTGGTAGAAAGAATGATAGTTTATGTATTTGAAAAGAATCTAGATATAAAAATGGAGACTTCTTTCAATCGTCTTTCCTATAGCGATGCAATATCAAAATATGGTTCGGATGCTCCTGATTTGAGGTTTGGGATGGAGCTAGTTGATGTAAGCGAAATAGTAAAAGACTCAGAATTTAAAGTTTTTAAATCAGCATTAGAAAAACAAGGAATGGTAAAAGGCATTGTTGTTCCTGGTGGAGGGGATTTTAGCAGAAAAGAGCTTGATGATCTTACAGAGTATGTCAAGGAGTTTGGTGCCAAGGGCCTAGCCTGGATGATATTGGAAGAAAATGGCGTAAAAAGCCCAATTGCCAAGTTCTTTACTGAGGAGCAGTTAAATCAATTAACAGAAGAAATGAACGCCAAAACTGGAGATTTGTTACTTTTTGTTGCTGATAATACCTCAGTAGTGAATGAGAGCTTGTCAAATCTAAGACAAACTTTAGCTAGAAAACTTGATTTAATACCTGAAAATAAATTTGAATTATGCTGGATTGTGAAATTTCCATTACTTGAATATGACCCGGAAGAAAAGCGATACAAAGCGGCACATCATCCATTTACTTCACCTTATGAAAACGACCTGGAAAACTATGAGGATGAACCTGAGAAAATTAGAGCCAAAGCTTATGATCTAGTGTTGAATGGAGTAGAAATAGGTGGTGGAAGTATAAGAAATCACAGAAAAGATGTACAGGAGAAAATGTTTGAAATCCTGGGTATAAATAAAGAAGAAGCAAGAGAAAAATTTGGGTTTTTATTAGAAGCGCTAGAATATGGGGCCCCTCCCCATGGTGGTATTGCCTTTGGTTTAGATCGATTAATCATGTTAATGGCAGGTGCAGGTAGTATAAGGGAAGTTATTCCATTCCCGAAAACAGCAAACGCAAGCTGTTTAATGACAGGTGCGCCTAGCGAAGTTGAGATTAAGCAGCTTAAAGAGTTAAATATTTCCCCCAAAACTAAAAGCAAAAAAGAGTAAGACATAGCTTTGAAGTGGTGATTTGTTTATTTGCTTTATTGGATTATGTATGTTAATATGAACTTGCAAATCAAAAGTGAAGAAAATCCCTGCTGTGTCCGTATTGTTCGTCATGTTTTGACCCAACACTAACCACAATGGGAGCCTGGACTCTGTTCGTGTAGTATAAGCCTTACGAGGGACATACGAAGCGAACAGGAGGGCACCCACCTGAAGAAAAGAGGATCAAAGCATGCGAAAAAGATACGGCACAGTGGGGTTTTTATGTTTAGTTCTTGGCTGCTTTTAACTGCAGGGAGGGTCTTATAATATGGAAGATGAAAGATATTTGGTTCTTAATCGACTTAAAAGAATAGAAGGTCAGATAAAAGGAATACAAAAAATGGTTGAAGAAGAAAAAACTTGTTCTGATATCTTAATGCAGGTGAATGCAGTTAGGTCTGCAGTTAATAATGTTGGAACTCTTATATTAGAAAATCACCTTAAAAATTGCTTGAATGAAGCGATAACGCATGAAGAACAGGATAAACTAATAAAAGAATTAAGTGAATTGATATCAAAATATGCAAAGTAGTGCAAAATAAAATATAATGACAAAAAAATAAAAAAACAACCTCTTTCGAGGTTGTTTTTTTATTTTTTTTTGTAAAAGTGGAAGGATATTACGTGGAGAAGTAGAAGTTAATGAGTGGTGAAAAGTGGAGGCAAGTGGTTAATATGGGGTAAAAAGTGGTGGATGCTATGTTTATGGGCGAGTATAATCATACAATCGATAATAAAGGAAGAATTATTGTTCCGGCCAAATTTAGAAAAGACCTAGGGGAGAGCTTTGTTCTCACCAGAGGTCTTGATAGTTGTATATTTATTTATCCCCAGAGCGAGTGGAAACAATTAGAGCAAAAACTAAAAGCTCTACCACTTACCAAAGGAGATGCAAGAGCATTTAGTAGATTTTTTCTATCTGGAGCTACTGAATGTGCTTTAGATAACCAGGGGAGAATACAAATACCTGAGAATCTTCGCTTCCATGCAGATTTAAAAAAAGAAGTTGTTGTTATTGGAGTGTCAAGTAGGGTCGAAATATGGAGCAAAGAAAACTGGAAAGACTATCAATCAGAAGCTGAAGAGTCTTTTGAAAATATAGCAGAAGAAATAGTTGATTTTGACATTTAATTCCGGAGGGATTTTTTGGGATATCACAAAGGGGTACTAGTTGAAGAAGTGATTAAAAAACTCGAGCCAAAACCTGACAAGATAATATTGGATGGAACTGTCGGAGGAGCAACTCATGCAAAAGAAATTGCGAAGCACATTTCACCTTCGGGTTTTTTAATAGCTTTGGACAAGGATGAGAGGGCAATAAAGGAAGCTAAGAAAGTCTTAAATGATAGTGAGTGTAAAATTAAACTAATAAAAGCTGACTTTGTAGAAATAGACAAAACTTGTAACCAATTAGGTGTTGAGGGCCTTGATGGGATACTCTTAGACCTTGGTGTATCCTCCTATCAGTTAGATCAAGGTGAAAGAGGATTTAGCTATCAACATGATGGGCCTCTTGATATGAGAATGGATAGAGAACAGCAATATAGTGCTAAAGATGCAGTTAATGAACTTAGCGCTCAAGAATTAGCCAATATAATTTGGAAATATGGAGAAGAACGCTGGTCTAAGAGAATTGCTGAAAAAATTGTCGAAAATAGAAAAGGAAAAAGAATAGAAAAAACCTCTGAACTTACTCAAATTATAAAAAAAGCGATACCTGCAAAGGCAAGGCAGAAAGGGCCTCACCCGGCAAAAAGAACCTTTCAGGCCCTAAGGATATATGTTAATCAGGAAATAGAAAAAATAGAAACGGTACTAGATAAAGGTGTGAAACTTCTTAATCCTGGGGGACGATTTGTTGTAATCAGTTTTCATTCACTAGAAGATAGGGTCGTGAAAAATAAATTCAAAGAATTTGAAAAAAATTGCTTTTGTCCTCCCAAAATACCGAAATGTATTTGTGGGGCAACTCCATTAGGTAAAGTGCTGACACGAAAACCAGTACAGCCAACAAAAGAAGAGTTAGAGATAAACCATAGAGCAAGAAGTTCAAAATTAAGGGCTTTTTTGAAAGAAGGTTCTAAACAATAGAAAGGGTGAATATTTTGTTTAATAGTGAGCGACCTTTAAAAGAATATAATGTTCCTCTTCCTAATAGAAAAAGCATACCTAAGAAAAGACCATATGGACCTTATAGAAAAAGAAAATATAAAAACCAACCAAAAAGTCCTAATATCAAGCCTGTTAAAAAACCAGAAAAAAGAAAAGAAGAAGAACAGCGTCGTGGTATATTACAAAAATTAAATAAATCTAAACCTGCTATCTTGTATGTAACTTTTGTAGCTACAGCACTGATTTTGGTTGCCCAATCTGCAATAATTTCACAGTTGAACTATCAAATGATTCAAAAAGAAAACCAACTGGAATCTTTACATAATGAAAAAGTTCTTCTTGAAATGAAAGTCTTAGAACAAAAAACACCAGAAAGAATTGAGCGGATTGCGGTAGATGAACTAGAAATGAGTAATCCAGGAAGACAACAAGTAATAAATATAGATTAAGGAATTAAGAAATTTATTTAACTTGGGAGGTAAAGCCTTGGCTTTGAAAAAGCAGGAAATGTTAACCACCCGCAAAAGGCTAGTGTTTTTATTTTTTATAATACTATTGGCAATGGTTTCTTTGTTAGGACGTCTTGGATGGCTTCAATTGGTAAGAGGTGAAGAACTGCATCAGCAGGCATGGGAACAGTGGAACAGGAGTCTTCCTGTTAGTTCTCCACGGGGGCAAATATTAGATCGAAACGGTGAGGTTTTGGTTGGAAGTGTAACAGCAGATAGTGTGATAGCTATTCCAAATCAAATAGAATCTAAAGAAGCTACAGCCCGCGAATTAAGCAGGATCCTTGAATTAGATTATGACGAAATTATGGAAAAGATAGAACAGGATACTTCCCAGGTTAGGTTAGCAAGAACTGTTAGTAGAAGTAAAGCACAGCATTTAAGAGCACTGGCTATCCCTGGAATAGAGATCACCACAGAATCTGAAAGATACTATCCTCATGGTCGACTTGCATCCCAGATATTGGGATTTGTTGGGGTTGATCAAGGTTGGGGAGGATTAGAGTTCCAATATGAGGATATACTTGCTGGAAAAGATGGTTGGATGGAATTTCAAGCTGATGGAACTATGAGGGGTGACCAATTACCTCACGGAGTACAGCGCTTCATACCGCCTGAAGATGGTTCTGACTTAAAGACTACCATTGATTTGAATATACAGTACATTCTTGAGAGAGAACTAGAGAGGGCAATGGTTCAATATGAAGCTAACCAAATTATGGCAATGGCAATGGACCCCTATACAGGAGAGGTTTTGGCTATGGGTGCAAAGCCAGATTATTACCCTGGCGAATATGCCGAATTTAGTTCAGAAAAAATGAACATTCCTGTAATTAACAGTACTTTTGAACCTGGCTCAACCTTTAAGCTAGTTACTTTATCTGCTAGCATAGAAGAAAATAAATATAATCCAGATAGAGGTTTTCACTGTGATGGATCAATTGATGTAGCCGGTACTTCTATTGGGTGTTGGTCAGGAGGTCATGGTTCTATTGATTTCTTGGAAGTAGTTTATGGATCTTGTAATCCTGGTTTTGTAACATTAGGTCAGGAAATAGGCAAAGAAACTCTTCTTAGATATATAAATGGCTTTGGTTTTGATACAAGAACGGGGATAGACCTCCCCGGTGAAACCACAGGCTTGATATTTACTGAAGAACAGATGGGCCCTACAGAACTTGCTACAACTTCTTTTGGTCAGGGGGTATCTGTTACCCCTATACAACAAGCCGTAGCTGTAAGCGCCATGGCTAATGGCGGTAATCTTGTGAGGCCCTATATAGCCGAGGAATACTTTGAAAATGAGCACTCGAAAGAACTAGAAGACGAAGCAGAAGAGCTTGAAGAAGGAGAAAATATACGACAAGTTATATCTGAGAGCGCTTCGCAGCAGGTAAAGGAAATAATGGAAGGTGTCGTCGAAGAAGGAAGTGGACAGAATGCTTTTATAGAGGGATATAGAATTGCAGGCAAAACTGGTACTGCTCAAAAGGTTGGTCCGGATGGAGGATATATACCCGATGAACATATAGCTTCCTTTATAGGTTTTGGCCCTGTGGAAGACCCAGAAATTCTGATATATGTGGCTGTTGACAATCCGGCTAAAGGACCTGCGTGGGGAGGTCAGGTAGCTGCTCCGGTATTTAGAAATATTATGGAAGATGTTATAGAGTACAAGGAAATTCCTCCAAGTTACTTGCCAGAAGAAGATGATAGAGCTGCAACAGAAGAAGTCGCGGTTCCAAACCTTATTAATTTGGAAATAGATGAGGCAAGGACACTGATAGAGCAGAAAGGTTTAGAAATTCAGTTTTCAGGAGAAGGAGAGCAAATTTATGAACAGTTACCAGAACCAGGCACAACTGTCTCGCCAAGAAGCGAAATAACAGTATACTTAGAATAAAATAAAATTGAAGAGAATAGTTAATAATATTAAAAGAAGCCCGGAGAGGAGGCTTTTGGTTATGATAACACTTGGATACTTGATAGAACCCTTGTTAATAAAGGAAATAAAAGGTGAAATAAACACTGAAATTACGGGTATCAGCTATGACTCTAGAGATGTAAAAGAAGGTGACCTGTTTGTTTGTATACCGGGCTATAAATTTGATGGTCATGATTATGCTAATGATGCTGTGGTGAAAGGTGCCAAAGCTTTAATCGTGGAGGAGTGGCTAGATGTCAAAACTGTTACTCAGGTTAAGGTTTCTAACTCTAGAGAGGCCCTTGCAATTTTAGCTGCCCAATTTTATAACTGTCCATCGAAGGATTTAAATTTGATTGGGGTTACAGGAACAAATGGAAAAACTACTGTAACGCATTTGATTAATTCAATTTATTCAGCAAGTTATGACAAAACTGGATTAATAGGTACTGTAAGGTACAAGATAGGAGACGAGGAATACCCTGTTAAGACTACTACTCCTGAATCCTTTGACTTGCAGCAAATGATGGCTTCAATGGTTAAGAAAGCTGTTAGAGATTGTGTTATTGAAGTGAGTTCTCATGCAATTAAACAGAAGAGAATCCTTGGATGTGATTTTAATATTTGTGTTTTTACAAACCTAACACAGGACCATTTGGACTATCATCCCAGCATGGATGATTATAGAGCGGCTAAAGGTCGCTTGTTTTCTTTTTTAGGATTATCACATAAAAAAAATAATATTCCAAAGGCTTCTGTAATAAACATAGATGATGAAAGTGCACAGTACATGATGGAACAGTCTGCCGTTCAGGTGATAACATATGGAATATATAATGATGCGGACATAATGGCCAAAAATATAGAAATATTTCCAGAAGGATGTCAATTTGATGTTGAAAGTCCCTGGGGTAACTTTAACTTAAACATAAAACTTACGGGAAGGTTTAGTATATATAATGCCCTTGCTGCTGTTAGTGTTGCATTATTAGAAGGTTTTAACCCTAATTTTATAAAAGAAGTCCTTGAAAAAGTAGAAAAGGTTCCTGGTAGGTTTGAAAAAGTAGATGCTGGACAGAATTTTTTAGTAATAGTTGATTATGCCCACACCTCTGACTCTCTTGAAAATGTATTAAGTACATTGAAAGAGTTTACTCCAGGTAGAATAGGAGTAGTATTTGGATGTGGAGGAGATAGAGACAAGGAAAAAAGACCGCTAATGGGGAAAGTGGCAGCTTCATATGGTGATAAGTTGTTTATTACTTCTGACAACCCTAGGACTGAAGACCCAGAAGAGATCATCAAAGATATTAAAAAAGGACTTGGTGATGAGACATCATTTTTAATTGAACCTGATAGGAAGAAAGCTATTTCATTGGCTGTTGAGTGGGCCAAAGAAGGCGACTCTTTGTTAATTGCTGGCAAAGGGCACGAAACTTATCAGGTTTTTAAAGATAAAACAGTAAACTTTGATGATCGTGAAGTTGCCTGGGAAGAAATAGTAAGGCAAAAATAAAAAGAAAATAGTTAAGAGGGGTAAAAATGTGGACACTAAATAAATTGGCCGATTACTCGGGTGGAAAATTAATAAATGGTTATGGTGAAATAGAAGTTAAGGGATTTTCAATTGACTCAAGAATGGTAAAAGATGGAGACTTATTTATTGCCCTCAAAGGTGAAAGAACTGATGGGCATTATTTTTTGAAGGACGCTTTGAAAAAAGGTGCATCTGCCTGCTTAGTTGAAAATGAGAAATATAACCAGGAGGATTTGGAGACTGGTCAGGCAATTATTGAAGTAAATAATTCCTTAGAAGCACTAAAAATGATTGCAATGAAACATAGAGAACAATATAATGTAAAAGTGATTGGAATTACAGGAAGTGTAGGAAAGACGACTACAAAGGATATGGTAGCAGAAGTTTTAAGACAAAATTATAAAGTGTTAAAAACAGAGGGTAATTTAAATACTGGGATTGGGTTGCCGCTAACATTGCTAAATTTAAACGAACTGCATGAAGTTATTGTATTAGAGATGGGTATGAGGCAAATGGGAGAAATTGCTGAACTTTGCCGGATTGCAAGACCTGACATAGGTATTATTACAAATGTCGCAGAATCACATTTGGAAAATTTGAAAACTATTGAAAATATAGCAAAAGCAAAAGGAGAGCTGTTAGAAGGCTTAGCTAACGATGGTGTTGCAATAATTAATGGAGATGATGAAAGAGTTGTCAGGCTACAGTCAAAGGCGCCTAATAGGGTGGTAAGTTATGGCACAGGGGTAGATGCTAATTTGGTAATAAAGGATATAAAGCCACGTCAGGAAAGAATTGAATGTTTGTTGGAGCACAGGCCAAAGGGTGAGGAAAATGAAAAAGTAAAAATGAGCTTAAACTTTCCCGGAAAGCATAATCTAATGAATGCAATGGCTGCTTTGCTAGCCGGTGTAGAGCTTAATGTTTCTTTAACTAAAGGAGTAGAAAACCTAAAAAACTTTTACCCTACAGATATGAGAAATCAAATATTTACAGGTAAGAAAGATATAACAGTGATTAATGATACTTATAATGCAAATGTCAAATCAACTAAAGCAGCCTTAGATATTTTGTCCGATGTGGCAACTAACCGAAAAGTAGCTATCTTAGGGGATATGTATGAGCTTGGAGATTATACTGATGACGCACATCTTGAAGTTGGAGAATACGTAGCAAGTAAGGAGGTTGAAGTTATCATAGCTGTTGGGGACAAAGCTAAATTAATAAAAGATGGAGCCTTAAATGCAGGTCTAAATAACGACAATGTACTATTTTATAATAATAAAGAGGAACTGATTAAACAAATTCAGGGTATTTTGAAACCAGGTGATACAATTTTGGTAAAAGGATCTAGAGGTATGGCTTTAGAAGATGTAGTCTATGCGATAATAGACGAAGAAGGGTAGGAGGGGAAGCTTTATGGATTTAATATATATCCTTATTATTGTAAGTTTTATAATAAGTATTGCTTTGACCCCACTTTTAATTCCGCTGCTTACAAGGTTGAAATTTGGTCAGCAGATTAGAAATTTGGGGCCCAGGCGTCACATGGAAAAGTCAGGGACGCCTACAATGGGTGGTCTGGTTTTTCTTTTGGCATCTGTTATATCATTAATAATCTTAGTTCCTATTGAAGAATTTTCCGGTGTAGCGATTTTGATATTTGTAACAATAGCTATGGGGTTAATTGGATTTGTAGATGATTATATAAAAGTTGTTAAAAAACAAAGCCTTGGGTTAAGAGCGAGGCAAAAAATAATTGGTCAATTATTAGTCGTAGCTATATTTGGTTTTTATTTATTAAGTATAGATCATTCTACTAAGTTATTTATTCCTTTTACTGATATAACAATTGAAATTGGATTTTTTTATTTTTTACTGGTGGCAATGATGATTCTTGGTACTGCTAATGCTGTTAATTTAACTGACGGGTTAGATGGCCTTGCTGGTGGCATAGTTATTATTGGTTTGACAGCTTATATTATAGTTGCTCACATGATGGGGTTAAATAACATTGCTTATTTCGGCAGTTCTTTAATGGGTGGAGTTGCTGGATTTTTAATCTTTAACCTTCATCCGGCTAAGATATTTATGGGTGATGTTGGCAGTTTAAGCTTAGGAAGTGCATTGGCAGTGATGGCTATTTTGACAAAAACTGAATTGACTCTTATCATTGTCGGGATAGTATTAATAACTGAAACTGTTAGCGTTATTTTGCAGGTATTATTTTATCAATTAACAGGAAAAAGAATATTATTGATGAGTCCATTACACCATCATTTTGAATTAAGCGGATGGAGTGAGTGGAAAGTTGTTACCACCTTTTGGTTAGTAAGCTTAATTGCTGCATTTGTTGGAGTTATCTCGATAAACAATATTGTATCATAAGGAGAGTTAAACATGGGAAAATATCTAGTTTTAGGCTTAGGGAAAAGTGGCCTTTCCACACTAAAAGCATTACAGGAACTAAGTAAAGATGTTGTAGGTACAGACAAACGTTCTATAGATGAAATAGATTTCGGAAATGAAACTAAAGAGGATATAGCAAGATTGAAGGAATCTATTATTAAAGAAGATAAAGTGAAAGAAAAAATACATGAGTTTGATACCATTGTTAAAAGTCCAGGAATTTCTTATGAAAATGAAATTATCGAAGCAGGGCTATCAAAAAAAATACAGATAATTGATGAAATTGAACTTACCTATAATTATCTAAAACCTTACATATCGTGTTTGATTGCAATTACAGGAACTAATGGAAAAACTACAACAACCACTTTGATAGGGGAGATAATTAAATCTGCAGGTTACTTTTGTCACGTGGTTGGAAATATCGGTAACCCTATTAGCAGTTTGATTAGTCGGGTCAAAAAAGGTGATATAGTTGTATGTGAAGTTTCTAGTTTTCAACTTGAAGGGATAGTAAATTTTAAGCCTGATATAGCGCTTTTATTAAATATTGCTCCTGATCACTTAGATAGACATAAAACTTTTGAAAACTATATAAACGCAAAATTAAGGATTTTTGAAAATCAAAGTGAGGAAGACATAAAAGTTATAAATTATGATAATGAAAATTGTAAGGATATTTCAAAGAAATTGTCAGGTACTAAATTATTTTTTAGTACAAAAGAAAGTTTAGATGACGGTGCAAATGTTATTAAGGATAAATTAGTAATGAAACAGAAGGGTAATAGCATAGAAGTTATAAAGAAAGATGAAATTAAAATACCTGGCGAGCATAATATTGAAAATATTCTAGCATCAATTTGTGTGGCTAAAACTTTAGACATATCACCAGATACAATTAGTAGTACAATAGCAAATTTTTATGGGGTAGAACACAGGCTAGAGAAAGTTGGTGAATATAAGGGGGTCACATTCTACAATGACTCTAAAGCAACAAATATTGAAGCTTCTTTTACAGCTTTAGAAGCTGTAAAGTCAACAGGTTTTAAAGAACCATTAGTATTAATCTTAGGCGGTATGGATAAGGGTGAAGACTTTGATGAATTTGTGCAGAATTTGAAACAGTTTAATGCTAAAGCAATAATATTAGGAGAAACAAAATCCAGGTGGATAGAATCCATGAATAAAAATAACTTTGAAGAATATACAAGTGTGGACACTTTAGAAGAAGCGGTAAAAAATGCATTTAGCCTTGGCAAAACAGTTTTGTTTTCACCGGGGTGTGCTAGTTGGGATATGTTTTCAAGCTATGAAGAAAGAGGAAGAATTTTCAAGGGGGAAGTGATTAAGTGGGGGAGGGATTAGACATTGGAGAAAGAAAATAAGTCCCCTGATTATATTTTGCTTATTGTAACAGCACTTTTACTTGGCATAGGAATTATCATGGTATTTAGTGCGAGCACCATTATATCACAGGTTCAATATGGTGATTCATACTTCTTCCTAAAACGACAAACCTTCTGGGCTTTTGTTGGTTTACTGGGTTTGTTGTTAGCTAACAAAATTAACTATTGGAAATGGGAAAAATTAGCAGTTGCCTTCTTGATATTAAATTTTGTATTTTTAGCTTTGGTTTTTGTTCCGGGTCTTGGGAGGCAAGTATATGGGGCTTACAGATGGATACAAATCGGTGGGATAAATTTTCAACCAACAGAATTTACTAAATTGGCTTTGATAATTTTTACTGCTGCACATGTGTCTAAAGGAGGAATTGTAAAAAGCTTTACTAAAGGAATATTACCTCCGATATTCTTCTTGGGTTTAAGCTTTATTTTGATTTTGAGGCAGCCTGATATGGGTACTGCTGTTGCAATATCGGCATGTATTATTATCATGCTTTTTGTAGCAGGGATGAGAATAACTCACTTGGTAGGATTTTTAGCTGCTACGGTTCCGGTTGGTTTAGCTTTAATATTACAAAGTGATTATAGAAGGGAACGATTATTATCATTTGTTAATCCCTGGGAAGATCACATGGAAACTGGATACCAGATAATTCAATCCTTATATGCTCTTGGCCCGGGCGGTCTAGCAGGTGTTGGTCTTGGTCAATCAAGACAAAAGTTTTTCTACCTTCCTGAGCCCCACAACGATTTTATATTTGCAATTATAGGTGAAGAGCTAGGTTTTTTGGGCGCCTCTTTTGTGTTAATATTGTTTTTTATATTTATATGGCGAGGATTCAGGATAGCAGCTTATTCGCCCGATCTTTTGGGAAGTTTGCTTGCGGCTGGGATCACATCTATTGTAGGGATTCAGGCGCTTATGAATATTGGAGTTGTTACTGCTTCGATCCCTGTTACAGGGATTAACTTACCACTTGTTAGCGCAGGAGGGTCATCTCTCTTTTTTACCCTAACGGGAATAGGAATATTGCTAAATATTTCAAAACATATAACAAAATAAATTGTTTTCCTGGAGGATAAATATGAAATTTTTACTTACCGGAGGAGGAACAGGCGGGCATATATATCCAGCACTTTCTGTAGTAAGAGAAATTTATAAAAATAACGAAAATGCTGAGGTTATGTATGTAGGGACTTCCCGAGGCCTAGAATGTAAAGTGATTCCAAAAGAGAATATACCTTTTAAAACGATAGATATACAGGGATTACCAAGGAAGATAGGCAAAGAAATGATTTATTTTTCGTCGAATTTTGCAAAGGGGTGCTATCAAGCAAGAAAAATAATAAGCGAATTTAACCCGAATGTTGTGCTTGGCACAGGAGGTTATGTTTGTGGTCCGGTTATTCTTATGGCATGGTTATCTGGTATTCCTACAGCGATTCACGAACAAAATGTAGTACCTGGAATCACGAATAAATTTTTGTCAAAACTAGCAAAAAAAACTATGGTTAGCTTTGAAGATTCAAAGGATTTTTTTAACACTAAGAATCTAATAGTTACAGGTAATCCTAGGGCATCTGAAGTAAATGAACTAAGCCTAGATAAGGCAGCTCTTACCCTCGGTTTGGACAAAGATAAAAAAACTTTATTAGTAGTAAGTGGAAGTCAAGGTGCAGAGATTATAAATCATAATTTTATAAAAATAATTGAAGATCTTATAAAAAATAAATGGCTGCAAATAATATATGTAACCGGCGATAGGTACTACAATGAAGTTAATAAAAAAATATCAAGCTATGATAAGAGTAATATAAAAGTTTTTTCATATTTAAATGAGATGCCAATGGCATTAAGTCTAGCAGATCTTGTATTAAGTAGAGCTGGGGCTACTACTCTTGCCGAAATTACTGGATTTGGGATACCTTCTATTTTGGTACCATCTCCTAATGTAACCAATGATCACCAGCGGAAAAATGCTATGACTTTAGTTAAAAGAGATGCAGCAGAAATGATTGAAGAAAAGGATTTAAAGCCAGAAGTTTTAATGGAAAAAATAATTAAGTTATTGTTGGATGATCAACTTTTAATTAATATGAAAAGCAATAGTAGAGAACTGGGTTACCTAGATGCTTCTTGTAAGGTATACAATGTACTAAAAGATATTGCAAAAACCAAAAAATAAGCGTGTTCTGGTGCAAAAAATCATATGAACAATGTTATGTTTTTTATTTTGTAAACGGACAAGCTTTTTTCACGAAATTTGTTTAATTGCATAGAATGGAATATAAAAAAGGGGCTAATAACATGAAAAAGGAACTATTTAGAGAGTTAACAGATAATATTAAAAGTTCTTTTGAATATAATACCAATCTAAGAAACCATACCACCTTGAAAATAGGAGGCCCGTGTAAATTATTTATAGAAGTCGAAAACGATAACGATTTAATAAAAGCTTTGAATTATTTTAGGGAAAAAAGTATTCCTTACTTTTTGATAGGTAATGGTTCTAACTTATTAGTGAGTGACGAGGGTTTTAATGGTGTTGTAATAAAATTGGGGAAAAAGTATGACTTTATTAGGTTTGAAAACAGAAAAAATGGTAAATGCTTAGTAAATGTTGGTGCATCCAAAACTTTCCCTACTTTAACTAGAGAATTATCAAAAGAAAGCATTAGTGGAATAGAATGGGGATGTATGATACCTGGCACTATGGGAGGAGCAGCTATTATGAATGCGGGTGCACATGGAGGAGAAATATCACATGTAGTTAGTAGGGTTGAAGGTGTTGATATAAATAGTGGTAAAAAAGTCGTTTTGACAGAAGATGACTTAAAATTTGAATATCGGGGTCTAAATACTGGAGAGAAAGAAGTAATAATAACTTCGATATGTTTAACCTTAAACCAGGGTGACATTAAAAAAATCACAGAAAAGATAAAAAAATATCAAGAACAAAGAAAAAATAAGCAACCTACTTTACCAAATGCAGGAAGCGTATTTAAAAATCCTCCCGGTGATTATGCGGGCCGTCTTCTGGAGGAATGCGGTATGAAAGGTTATCAAATTGGTGAAGTTAAATTTTCCGAAAAGCATGCTAATTTTATTGTTAACACCAATAATGGTAAAGCAAAAGATGCCTGGAAATTGATTGAAATAGCAAAAGAAAAAGTTAAAGAACTTTATGGTATAAATTTAGCCCTAGAATTAAATGTGTTGGGTGAGATGAAATGATGAATGACAAACTGGTTATTTCAGGAAACAAGAAGTTAAATGGAACGCTTAATGTACAGGGAGCAAAAAATTCTGCTCTACCTTTGATAGCTGCTGCTATAATGGCTGAAGATGAAGTAGAGCTTATAGATGTCCCAAAATTAAAAGATGTAACAACTATGCTTGAAATATTAAAAAGACTTGGATGTAAAGTTGTAGAACGCGGGAATGTTCTTTTGATTGATAACAGAACGTTAACCTCAGTTACTGTGCCTGAGGATTTAATGAAAGAGATGAGGTCAAGTATTGTTCTTTTAGGGGCACTTTTGGCGAAAAAGAATAAAGCGATGGTGTCTTATCCCGGTGGGTGTGCTATTGGAGAAAGACCAATAGAACTTCATTTAATGAACTTTCAAAGATTAGGTTGTGAAGTAGAAGAAAAGGAAAATAAGATAATTGCAAAAGCCCCCCTAGGCCTTAAAGGAACTGATATTGAGTTAGATTATCCAAGTGTTGGAGCAACTGAAAATTTAATGATGTCATCGGTTTTTGCACAAGGCATAACTAATATTATTAACCCGGCAAAAGAACCAGAGATTGTTGATTTGCAGAATTTCTTAAATGCAATGGGAGCAAAGATTGAAGGAGCAGGCACAAATAATATAAAAATAATTGGTGTTAATAGACTCAAAGGAACGAAACATAGGATTAATCCTGACAGAATAGTTGCTGGAACTTATATGATTGCCGGGGCAATTACGGGAGGTAACGTAACCCTCAAAAATGTTATTCCAGAACATGTAAGTTCCTTGACTGATAAACTTAGAGAAGCAGGTGTAAATATCATTGAAGGGGACAGGAGCTTAACTATTATTGCGCCAGAAAAATTTAATAAAATAGAATTAATAAAGACTAGTCCATATCCTGGTTTTCCTACAGATTTACAGCCTCAAATACTTGCATTATGTACGGTTTTAAATGGCTCATCGTTAATTGTTGAAAATATATTTGAAAGCAGGTTTAGACATGTGGAAGAACTAAAAAAGATGGGCGCAGACATTATGTTAGGTGATGGGATTGCACTTGTTAGAGGCCCTACAAAGCTTACAGGCACAAAAATAAAAGCTTCCGATCTTAGAGCGGGTGCTTCACTGGTTATAGCAGCTCTAGGCGCAGAAGGTGTAAGTGTAGTAGAAGGATTAGAGCATATTGATAGAGGTTACGAACAGATTGAAAACCAGCTTAGAAGATTAGGAGCAAAAGTAGAAAGAGTTAAATGGTTTGAGGATAAATATGAAAACGCCTAATTAGGCGTTTTCTTTGGAGGGTTAAAATGGACAAGCAGGTTGTAAAATTAAAGAACAAAAGAAGTAAAAAAATAGGCGAATCAAACAAAAATCACAAATTTAAAATCAAAAAAATAAGAATTTGGGTCCTTTTACTGCTTTGTCTAGGTCTTTTTACCCTTGTTTTTATGTCGAATTCTAGGTATTTTGAGATTAAAAATGTTAAAATTTCTGGAAATGAAAAAGTTAGCTCAGAAAGATTAATTAATGATATGGAATTAAAAGGCGAAAACATACTTTTTTTTGGTGAAAAAACCACTGAAGAGAGGATTTTAGAAAACAAATGGATTAAAAAAGTCGAAATTAATACTATCTTGCCAAATAAAGTAGAAGTTGATATTGCTGAAAGGACTCCTATTGCTGTTTATGAAATAGAAGATAGTGATAAGTTAGTTTTGTCGAGTGATCTAGTTATACTTGACGAATATGCCAGTAGAGAAGGGCTCCCTATAATTAATGGAATCAACTTGGATGCTGTGGTTGAATCATATGAACCAGGAGATTCTCTAAAGAAATTAACATCAAAAGATGAAGAAATAGAAGTGTTGTCTAACGTTTTGGATAAACTAACATCATCTACATCTGTATTTATTAGTGAGATTGTGATAGTATCAGACAGTGAAATAAATTTATTTACAGAAAAAGGTTTAAAAGTAAAAATGGGCAAACCCGAAGAATTGGAGACAAAATATGCTCTTATAGAGAAAATTATACCTGAAGTAGAAGAAAAAAAAGGTCAACAAAATTTTAGGCATTTGGACCTAAGAGTTCCCAAATATCCTGTTCTTAAAGAATTAGATGAAAACAATAGTAGGAAAGAAGAGGAAAATTAGTAATCAATGTTGAAATTATATAAGGGTCTTTTTATATCAGGAGGTGCTGTGATTGACTAGAAAATCCTTGATAACAAGCTTAGATGTTGGGACAACCTATGTTAGGGCTATTATAGGAGAAGAAAGATCTCCTAATGAAATAAACATAATTGGAATCGGTACTTCGCCTTCTAAAGGAATGAAAGAAGGAGGCATAATAGATTTAGAGAAAACAATAGAAGCAATAGAGCATGCTGTTGAACAAGCTGAAAGGATGTCAGGAGTAGAAGTTCATGAAGTTTTTGTTAACGTTGTGGCATCACATGTGAACTTGATAAATAATAAAGGTGTTGTAGCAGTTAACAATGAAGATAGAGAAATAACAGCAGAAGATGTAGAAAGGGTTACTCAGGCTGCAAAAGTCGTTAACCTTCCTCCTGATAAAGAAATTATTGATGTTATACCCCATCAATTTATTGTAGATGGATATGATGGGATTAAAGATCCGGTAGGAATGTTAGGAGTAAGGCTAGAAGTAGATGCACTAATTGTTGCTGGTAAGAGCACTACAATACATAACTTGTTAAGATGCGTTCAAAGGGCAGGTCTTGAAGTCAATGATCTTATTTTAAGTATCATGGCTAATGCTGAGACTTTGTTATCTGAAGAAGAGAGGAAGCTTGGTGTTGGCATTATTGATATAGGTGGGGGCACAGTAGAGATTGGTATTTTTAAAGATGGTTTTATGGAATGTCTTGATAGTATTAATATAGGTGGAGATTACATAACTAATGACCTTGCTGTTGGGCTTAAGATTTCTCAAGATGAAGCGGAAAAGTTAAAAATTAAATTTGGTGTAGCAAGCCCTGAATTGGCCGAGGATGGTTCTGTGGAGATTTTTAGTATAGGAGATAAAGAACCTAGACAAGTTAGCATAGAAGAGGTTGGGTCGATAATTGAGCCAAGAATCAGGGAAATTTTTGATTTTATTAATTCACGTCTTGATGAGTATGGTTATAGGGAAAAACTGGCTGCCGGTATTGTAATTACTGGTGGTGTCACAGAGTTAAAAGGCTTACAAGAGATAGCAGAACAGGAACTTGATGCTAATGTAAGAATAGTGAAACCAAGGTTATTAGGTGTTAATAATCCAATTTATTCAACAGGTGTTGGAATGATACAATATGTAGTAAATAACAACTATGAAAGCGAATATTACGAAGAAGCAAGCAGTGGTAATGTATCTGGTTTATTTAATAGGATTAAAAATTGGTTCTTAGACTTTTTTGAATAGGCGTAGGAAAATAGGGTTAGCAAAAAGGAGGTATATTAGTGATGTTGGAATTTGATCTTAATTCCGAACAGGTGGCACATATTAAAGTTGTTGGTGTTGGTGGTGGTGGTAGTAATGCCGTTAATGGGATGATTGATTCAGGTCTTAAGGGTGTTGAATTCATAGCTGTTAATACAGATGCACAAGCGCTGAATACATCTAGGGCAAATGTTAAAATACAGTTAGGTCAAAAACTAACTAAAGGTTTAGGTGCTGGTGCCGATCCCGAAATAGGGAAAAAAGCAGGCGAAGAAAGTAGAGAAGAAATACAGGAAAATTTAAAAGGTGCCGATATGATATTTGTGACTGCTGGTATGGGTGGTGGTACTGGTACAGGTGCTGCCCCTGTAATGGCGGAAATGGCCAGGGAAGTTGGTGCTTTGACAGTAGGAGTTTGCACTAAACCATTTACTTTTGAAGGTAGAAAGAGAAAAAAGCAGGCTGAAGAAGGGATACAAGCTTTGAAGGAAAAAGTAGACTCGCTTATAGTTATCCCTAATGATAATTTGCTTCAAGTGGTAGAAAAGAACACTTCGATTACTGAAGCTTTTAAGGTGGCAGATGAAGTGTTAAGGCAAGGTGTACAGGGGATTTCGGACTTAATAGCTGTTCCTGGACTTATTAACCTGGATTTTGCAGACGTTAAAACGATCATGAATAACACAGGTACAGCCTTGATGGGGATAGGTAGAAGTAGTGGAGAAAGTCGTGCTGTTGAAGCAGCAAGGGAAGCCATAATGAGTCCTTTGTTAGAAACAAGTATAGATGGTGCAAAAGGTGTGCTGCTTAATATTACAGGAGGCTCGAACCTTGGACTTCATGAAGCAAATGAAGCGGCAGATATTATAGCTGAATCTGCAGATGAAGATGCTAACATAATCTTTGGGGCAGTGATTAATGAGGATATGGGAGATGACGAAGTTAAAGTCACCGTTATAGCTACAGGCTTTGATGAAAAAAAAGAGGGTGAAAAATATAATATGAATACACAAAATAACAATAGGTTAGATGATAATAGATCAGGTGATCTTGCGGATAAGTCGTTTGTTGGCGAAGATATTAATATTCCTGCCTTTTTGAGGCGCAAAAAGAAAAATGACTAACTAAACATTGATTCTGGTGTAAAAAGTCTATTCACATAAATAAAATGTTTTTAATTGATACATCTAAGATTCGTCAGCAGTCGAAATAAGGCTACCTAACCCAAGAACTCATCGTGAGTCAGATTAGCTAATGACATCCTGTCATTAGACCTTATTTCTCCAGCTTCCTCATCAAGATGTATTGCAATTAAAAACAAAACTTTGCTCATATGACTTTTTGCACCAGAATCAACATATTTCATATGACTATTGGTTAAGATGGCGCTTGTTTTAGAAGTGTCATCTTTTCTTTATTTTTGCATATTTTTTAAAATAATTGTTTTCGAAGTTAAGTGAGAAAGTGACAAATTTCTTAAGTTTAACTTGGTATACTTTGCATAAGTTGTTTATTAGAGGCATATTCATACGGTGGCAGAGTTTGTCTAGGGGGCTAGCTCTAAGGAGGCAGGCAAAATTGTGTATGTTGTGGCTGAATTTTTAATATTAATTAACTTCTTAATGAATGCTTTTATTATTTGGTTAACAGCCAAGGTTTTAAGCTATAGGTTATACAAACATAGATGGCTAATAGGTGCATTTATATCATCTTGGTATTTTATTTTGCCTTTTCAAAATAGTGTGTATGAGGCTCTATTTAAGATACTTTTTTCCTGGATTATAGTTATGCTGGTTTTTTTTCCGAAAAAAATAAAAGAGAGTATAGTAGCTCTTATGGTCTTTTATGGTATGTCTTTTTTTATTGGAGGAGGACTATTTGGAACAATCTTTTTATTCAACTCTTTAGATAATTTAGCTATTGGTAAAGTATCTTGGATGTATTTAATTTTATCAATAGTTATTGGGGGAGGTTTTTTATGGGGGATTAAAACCGTTGAAAAGAAAATAAGATGTAAAAACTATGAGGCGATCGTTGAAATACAGTTAAATAATAATAGCTCTTCGTTAAAAGTACTGGTGGATAGTGGGAATTTATTAAAAACTTCAACTGGAACTCCATGTTGTGTGGTTGAAGGTGAAGCAGTAAAAAAAATACTTCCTTATGATCTTACAAACATAATATTTGAGGAAGATGATATTTTTGATATTTATGACAGAATAGACCCCAGGCTTTTGAAACAATTAAAATTACAACCAGTATTTTTTAATACAGTAGGTAACGCAAAAGAAGCTTTAATTGCTATGAGACCAGATAAAGTTTTAATTGGTGAATTGAATAGTGAGTCATTAAAAGAAGTAGATATGATGATTGCAATATCTAAAAGAAAATTAAATTTGCCAGAAGGTTATAACGGCTTGCTGCCTCCTGGGCTAGTTTGAGTTAGTAGTTATCAAAAAATAGGAGGGATTATTTGATTAAGTCATGGTATAAAAGTAAGCTAGCTATAAGGATTTTTGTTATGAAGCTCCTGGAAAAACTAGGGGTGAAAGTTGATCCAGTACATTATATTGGTAGTAGCGAAGCTTTACCACCGCCACTTACAAAAGAAGAAGAAACCGAAATTTTGGAAAAGCTTAAAAATGGTGATACACACGTTAAAAGTGAGTTAATAGAACGAAATCTTAGATTAGTAGTATATATAGCAAGAAAATTTGAAAATACAGGGATAAACATAGA
The DNA here is from genome assembly GCF_022539405.1 of Natranaerofaba carboxydovora. Taxonomy (NCBI): domain Bacteria; kingdom Bacillati; phylum Bacillota; class Clostridia; order Natranaerobiales; family Natranaerofabaceae; genus Natranaerofaba; species Natranaerofaba carboxydovora. The sequence goes on from NZ_CP054394.1 coordinate 854,843, forward strand.
AGATTTGATATCAATTGGCACAATAGGACTAATAAAAGCGGTTAATACATTCAAACCTCAAAAAAATATTAAGTTAGCCACGTATGCTTCAAAATGTATTGAAAATGAAATATTGATGTATTTAAGAAGAAATAATAAAGTGCGTCATGAAGTATCTTTAGATGAACCATTAAATGTTGATTGGGATGGCAATGAACTATTACTTTCAGATGTTCTTGGAACTGATAATGATATTATTCATAAAAGACTTGAAAAAGAAGTCAACAAAAGTTTGTTAAGTCAGGCTATGAAAAAGCTCTCAGATAGAGAAAAAGAGATAATGAGGCTTAGGTTTGGGCTTGGAAGTGGGAAAAGTAAAACACAAAAAGAAGTGGCAGATTTACTTGGAATTTCTCAATCTTATATTTCGAGACTAGAAAAAAGAATAATAAGGAGGATGCAAAAGGAGATCAAAAAAATGGAATAGATTTACAAAGAACGAGCTTTTTTATAAAAGTATAAAAACAGGTAGCTTGGAGATACTTAATATAACAAAATAGTCTTTCAGGGGGCATAGTTAATGACAGCAAATAAAGTTGAGATTTGCGGTGTTAATACATCCAAGTTGCCTGTTCTATCTAGCGAAGAGATGACAGAACTGTTTAAGCGATTAAGAGATGGGGATGAATCGGCAAGAAGAGAGTTGATAAATGGTAACTTAAGGCTTGTTTTAAGCGTTATTCAAAGGTTTAATAATCGAGGAGAATATGTCGATGATTTATTTCAAATTGGATGTGTTGGACTAATTAAAGCCATAGATAATTTTGATTTAAATCAGAATGTCAAATTTTCTACTTATGCTGTCCCTATGATAATAGGTGAAATTAGAAGGTATTTACGAGATAATAATCCTATAAGAGTTAGTAGATCTTTAAGGGATATTGCTTATAAAGCATTACAGGTAAGAGATGAGTTGGTAGATAAGAATTCTAAGGAACCAACCCTTCAAGAAATTGCAAACAAACTTGATATTAGTAGGGAACAAATAGTCTTTGCCTTAGATGCGATACAAGAACCAATCTCTCTTTTTGAGCCTATATACCATGATGGAGGAGATCCAATATTTGTTATGGATCAGATAAGTGATGAAAAGAACCAAGATAAAAATTGGCTTGAGGATATTGCAATTAAGGAGGCCCTCCAAAAATTAGACCCAAGAGAAAAAATGATATTAACTATGAGATTTTTTAAAGGGAAAACACAGATGGAAGTGGCAGAAGAAATTAATATAAGTCAGGCCCAAGTATCTAGACTAGAAAAAGGGGCTTTAAAACAGTTAGAACAAAATGTCAAATAGAATTGAATTTATATTCCCAGGCTGTCTGGGAATTTTTTTATTCAGTTTTTAAAAAAAGAAGCATAGGATAACTTAGGAGGGGTTATCTTGATTACTTCATCAGAATTAAAAAAAAGAGAGGTTATTAATATCCAGGATGGTAAAAGGCTTGGGTTTGTCCAGGATTTTGACATTGATCTATACCATGGAGAAATCAGAGCCTTGATTGTACCTGGGCCTAATAAATTACTAGGATTTTTTGGTAAAGATAAAGACTATATAATAAAATGGGACGATATAGTAAAAATAGGAAGCGATGTTATATTAGTAGACCTAGTCATAACGGGTGAAAGAAATTAATTAAGTTGTACTTTTAAAAATAAGTTGTTATTATATGATATAAGTTATAAAGTGTACAAGGAGGTAAGATCTATTAAACTTAAACTACGAGAAGGCAAAAATAAAAGTGTCTATTTAACCGATCCAGGTTTTTTTGGTGATGATGTAATAATGGCTTTTTCAACAAGATTTGGAGGGCATAGCTTATCTCCTTATAATAGCTTGAACCTTAGTTATCTTTCTGGAGATGAATATAAGAATGTTTTAAAGAATAGGATTAGCTTTTTAGAGGCACTTAATATAGATGTTTTTGCGGGAGTACTTGCAGGACAGGTTCACGGTGATAGGATAGAATTCGTAAAGGAAAAGATTAGTGAATTTGGGATACTGCTTCCTGGTGTTAGTGTCGAAAATACAGATGGATTGATAACAACTTCTAAGAATTTACCTTTGGTAGGAACTTTTGCAGATTGTGTTCCGCTGTTTTTCTATGATAATGTAAAAAAAGTGGTTGCAATAAGTCATGCTGGTTGGAGGGGTACTAAAGAAAATATTGCAAAAAAAACCATAGATAATATAATAAAAGAAACCGGAGGAAAAGTTAGCGACATAAAAGTAATAATTGGACCATCAATAGGAAGTTGTTGTTATGAAGTGGGAGCAGAACTTCATGATGCTTTTAAAGATTATTCTTTTTATGAAAATATCTGTAGGGTGAAAAACCAGAGACTATATCTTGATCTGTGGCTAGCTAATAGTATTCAACTAGAACAGGCAGGAGTGTTAAGTGAAAATATTCTAGTTAGTGAAATATGTACACATTGTAATAATGATTTTTTCTTTTCTTATAGAAAAGAAAAAGGGAATACTGGCAGAATGATGGGTCTTATTAAAATTATATAATTTTGAGTATATTATTAAGGAAAATTAAGGAGGAAAATAGGGATCAAAAAAGAAATTGTAAAAGTGGATGGAGATGGGGTTTATGAAAAAAAAGGAAAAAGATACAACAAATAAGTATGGGACAAAAGTATATAATTTTTTTGAGAAAAAATGGGAAAAAGAAAGCTTTTCATTATTTCCTATTGCTGCTTTATTTATATTATTATTGATGCTGGTGATCATTTTTTCTGGTCTTAGAGGATTTATTTTTCCAAGATTAGCTGATATAGAGATTATGGAAAAAGAAAGAGTGGAGTTTAAGGAAGAGTATAAAGGATTAATAGTTAGAGACGAAAGTGTAAGATATGCGCCTTTGTCGGGCAGAGCTGATAAATTAATAAAAGACGGCACTAGAGTTGCTAGAGGTGAGCCTGTTTTATCATACAATAATCAGGAGATGGGCAAAGAAGAAAGAGAGGATGATTATTTTGATTATAGTCTTACAGATGATAATAATAATTTGAAGAATAGCCTAGAATCAAAGCTTACTGAGATTGATACCAAAATTCAAGAACTTAGGCGAAACAAAATTAAAACAGGAGATCTTAAATCTGGTATTAGAAATGCATATGCAATTAAACAGGCTTACGATGATATAAATGACGAAGATACAGAAGAATCGGGGGATGCTAAAGAAGATGATACAAAAGAAGATGATACAATAAAAAGCCCCAAACCTGGGATAGTAAGTTTTTTTTATGATGGTTATGAAAATATACTAAAACCCGAAAAAATATTAGATTTTTCGGTAGATGAGCTTGAAAGGTTTATTTCAAAAGAATATGAAGGGTTAAGTGAGTTGTCAGATGGAGAAATTATATTTAGTGGACAATCCCTTTTTAGAATTGTAGACAATTACACCTGGATAATGGTATTAGTAATGGATCAATCAGAATTAGAGAAAACTGTAGATGGAAAAAGTGTAGCGAAGTTTTCACTTAAAGAGGATGATGAATGGTATCATGCTGGTATTATAGATTATAAATTTGAAAAAGATAAAGGGGCCTTATTCTTAGAAGTAAGAAGGGATTTAGGGGAATTTTGGAATGATCGTACAAAGGATGTATCTATAGTAACTGAAACCAGGGAAGGTTTTGAAATACCTCCTCAGGCACTTGTAGAAAAAGATGGTGAAGAAGGCGTGTTTTTGGTAAAAAGAGGAATAGTTCGCTTTTATCCGGTAGAGATTTTGTTTAGAAAAAATGATAAAATATATATTGAAGGCATTGAAGACGGGGATAACTTGATAAAAAACCCAAGGTTTATTGAAGATGGAGACAAAGTCAGATGAGGTGAAAGCTTTTGTCAAGACTAAATGAAAATTTAAATGAAATATTAGAAAAAATAAATAATTCGTTGTCTACTTCCTCCTATGAGCTTGACGATATAACCCTTGTTACTGTGACAAAAAATGCTACTATTGAACAAATAAAAGAAGCTAATGAGTTAGGTTTAAAGGATATTGGTGAAAATAAAGTTCAAAAAGCTCTTCCCCAAATGAATGAACTAGAAGGCTTAAATATTAATTGGCATTTTATTGGTCATTTGCAAAGCAATAAAGTTAAATACATAATAGATAAAGTCCATTTGATACAATCCTTAGATCGTCACTCTTTGGCAAGCGAGATAAATAACAGGGCAAAAAACCTAGCCAGGAAGATAGATACTTTGGTACAAGTAAATATTGCTTTAGAAGAAACTAAATATGGCCTAGCACCAGATTATGTTCTGAATTTTGTTGAAGAAGTTTTAGAAAATTATCCTTTTATTAGAATAAGAGGTCTTATGACAATAGCCCCCTTTGATGAAAAACCTGAATCTTTAAGGCCTTATTTTACACGTATGAGGCAATTATTTGAAGAAACTGGTGAAAAATTTGACTTAAAAGATGATTTTAATATATTGTCTATGGGTATGAGTAATGACTATCAAATAGCATTAGAAGAGGGTTCAAACATGATTAGGATAGGTTCTTCGCTGTTTAAATGAAAAATATAATTTATAAAATAAAAGGAGGAGTAGCTATAAATGAATTTCTTTGAAAAAATACTAGTCACTCTGGGGCTAGCAGAGGAAACCACTGAAGAGGATGAGGAAGATAATACACCTGCACCTGTTGAAGAAAATAAATCTAAATCATCAAAAAAATCATATAACAAAAAATCAGTAGTGGCTTTTCCATCCAAAACAAAAGGCTTTAATATAATGATCATGTCTCCTACAGAATATGAGGAAGCTCAAAGGATAGGAGAATTTTTAAAAAACGCCATGCCAGTTATAGTAAATTTGGAGAAACTAGGATTAGAAGAAGGAAAGCAGCTGATTGATTTTGTAAGTGGAACAGTTTTTGGGCTAGATGGCACAGTACATAAAATAGGAAAACAAATTTTTTTGTTTTCCCCACCAGGAGTTGAAGTCATGGGAAATATAGAAACACAAGTAAATGAAAATGATTTGAATAGTTATGACGGATAATTTTTCTAAAGGGAGATGTTTTTTATGTTTAGTTTTTATCTAATTAGCTTAGTAGATATGCTTATAACTATTTTTTACTATTTGTTTATAATCAGAGTGATTTTGTCTTTTGTATCAGTTAATGTACATGGCAACCCAACTCTGAAAAAAATTACAGAGATAATTTGGCTGGTAACAGAGCCAGTTTTAAAACCTTTTAGACGTTTGATTCCCCCAACAACAGTTGGTGGAGGAAGCTATGTAGATTTTTCTCCAATTGTTGCATTGATAGTACTTAATTTAATCCAAAGATTTATCATACAAAGGCTTTTAATTGGGTTAATGTAAATACTTAGAAGGAGGCTTGGCTAATACCAGTGGATGACAAAAAGGCAAAAGTTTTAGAACATTACCAGGACCCATCAGATAAAGAACTCGTTAATTACTACTTTGAACAAATAGAAAAGGTTTCTGAAAATAACATCAAAAAAGAGACCAACTTCCTTGATCCCCATAAGCTACAGATCGTTGAAAATATTTCAAATATATTTTCTGGTGTAGACACCTTAGCTTACGGTGGTTTTAAAGATTGTGAAAGAAAGAAGGTGTTATTAGCTCCTTCAGCGTGGAATATAACCAAAGAAATGGTTGGGGTCAATATTCTATCTATAGATGGAAATTTTGAATTTGAGCCAATTAGTCATAGAGATGTACTTGGTGCTATATTAAGTCTGGGTCTCAAAAGAGAAAAGATTGGTGATATAATAATAAATAATGATACTATTAACGTTGCGGTAGACAGTCAAATTTCAGATTATATCATTCAGAACTTAAACATGATTAAGAAGACTACTGTAAATATACAAGTGGTTGATGAACAAGAGATAGATTCAAGCGAAGATTATGTTAAAGAAATAAAAGGTACCGTAGCTAGCTTAAGATTAGATTCTGTAGCAAGTGTAGGATTTGGTGCATCAAGAAATAAAATGAAGGAACTTATTAAGGCTCAAAGGGTGAAACTTAATTGGAAGCAAGCTTTAGATCCAAAGTGTGAAATAAACGAAGATGATGTGATATCCCTTCAAGGAAAAGGTAGAATTCAAATTGCAAGTGTAGGTAAAAAGAGCAGAAAAGGTCGCAGGCATATCCTTATAAGGCGCTACAAATAGAATGGAGGTGTTTTCTGATGACTCTTACTCCCCTTGATATTCATAATAAAGAGTTTAGTAAAAGTTTTAGGGGTTATAACAGAAATGAAGTAAATAATTTTCTAGAAAAAGTAGTGAAAGATTATGAAGGCACAATAAAAAATAATATAGAACTTAAAGAAAAATTAGAACAGCTAAATAATAAAATTGAACATTATCAAAACATGGAAAATACTTTGCATAATGCTATAGTTGTTGCCCAGGAAACTGCAGAAAAAGTAAAAGAAAATGCAGACAAAGAAGCGGAGTTGACAAAGGAAAAGGCTAAAGAGGAAAGTGAAAGAATGATAAAAGAAGCTAAAGAAGAAAGTGATAAAATGATAAGTGAGGCTAAAAAAGAAGTACAAAAAATAGAACGGGAATTGCATGATTTGAAGAATAAAGCTTATTCTTATAGAACAAAATTAAAATCTATTCTTAACACACAGCTTGAAATGTTAGAAAAGGATTCGTGGGAACTAGCTGAAGAAATGGATGAGAAAGACGTGGATTTAAAAGATCATAAAGAAAGTGAAAGGGATTTAGGTGAAAACGATCTAAACGAAGTTAGTATAAGTGAATTTGACCGAAGTTATTATGAAGTTGGTAGTACATCAGAAGAAAATAAAGACAACAGTATAGAAGAAAAAGATGTAATTAAAGAAAATGACAAAGAGGAAGAAGAGACAGATAAAGATAATGAAGAAAAAAGCGATAAAAAAGAATTATAATATAACATTACATTGATTCAACCCAAAAAGTCTATTAAAAACAAAATTTTGCTAATATGAATTTTTGCAGTTGAATCAGACTTAATTTTATTTTAAGGATAAAATCTTAGAAGGCCCATAATAATGGGCCTTTTTTGATTGGGCAAGTTTGTGAAAATTTTAATTTGCTCTAAATATGTTGACACATACGGTATGTTAATATATTATTATGAATGAATAGTCATTCATAAAGGAGGGGATGAGTTAAAAAGTTATTGTAAAGTAAAGGAGAGTTGAAAAGTGGCAATCAAAAAAGGTGAAAAGTATGAAGCTATAATAGAAGCCGCAACCAAGGTTATTGCACAAAATGGTTATTATGAAGCAAAAGTTTCGCAAATAGCAAAAGAAGCAGAACTTGGTGATGGTACAGTTTATTTATACTTTAAAAACAAACAAGATATACTGATTTCGGTAATGGAAGAAAAAATGGGGAACTTCTTGAATTTATTAGAAAAAAGACTTAAAACCAAAAGTAGCAGTTTGGATAAATTATACTTGTTAGTTGATACCCATTTTAATTTTTTGGCAGAAGATTTTAACCTTGCCCTTTTTACTCAGGTTGAATTAAGGCAGGCAAACAAAGAAATAAGGGCAGGCATAGAGCCTTCGCTTAAGACATATTACAACATTATTTTGCAAGTATTGGAGCAAGGGATTGAAGAAAAGGTGTTTTCAGAAAATTTGAACAAACGAGCCGCTGCAAGTATGATTTTTGGAACTTTAGATGAAACAGTAACTTCTTGGGTTATGGCTGATGGTAAGTTTGATATTTTAGCAAGGGTAGATCCTGTTTATAGCCTTTTAACAAATGGTTTAAAAGGAGAAATTAAATAGTTAAACTCTAAAAGGAGGGTGGTTATGTGAAACATATAAAAAGTGCAGCAGTTATCGGTGCAGGTGTAATGGGGGCATCAATTGCTGCTTTATTAGCTAGCACGGGAATTAAGACATTATTATTAGACATTGTACCGGATGAAGCAAAAGATAGTGAAGATAAGTCAAAGCGAAATGCCTTGGCCGATAAAGGTCTTAAGCAGGCGACGAAAGCTTCGCCGGCGGCATTTTATAGCAAAAATGATGCTGCATTGGTTGAAACTGGGAACTTGGAAGATGATTTGGATAAACTTCAAGGCGTTGACTGGGTAGTTGAAGTTGTAGTCGAAAAGATGGATATCAAAAAGAAGCTGTTCAAACAGGTAGAAGAAAACTGGAACAAAGGAACGATTGTTTCGTCAAACACTTCAGGGCTATCAATAAACGAGATGGTTTCTGAATGTAGTGAAGAATTTCAAAAGCATTTTATGGGGACACACTTTTTTAATCCGCCAAGATATATGAAGCTGTTTGAGGTTATTCCGACTCCTAAGACTGACCCCAAATTAGTGGAATTTATGAAAGACTTTGCTACAGAACGTCTTGGAAAAGGGGTAGTTTTGGCAAAGGATACACCAAACTTTATTGGTAATCGTATAGGTGTATTTAGCATGTTATCTACGACTAAAAGAATGGATGAGCATGGTCTAACAATAGAGGAAGTTGATACCCTGACAGGAAGACCTCTCGGTAGGCCAAAGAGTGCTACTTTTAGAACACTTGATCTTGTTGGAATTGATGTATTCTATCATGTGGCTAAAAACGTTGTAGATAGGGTTAGTGACGAAAAGGAAAAAGAGGCTTTTAGGGCACCTGATTACATTGAAAAACTTGTCGAAAAAGGCAGATTGGGCTCTAAGTCTGGAGAAGGTGCATATAAGAAAACTAAAAAAGATGGGAAAAAAGAAATACTAACTTTAGACTTAGAAACTTTGGAGTATAGAGAACAGAAAAAAGCAAAGTTCTCTTCTTTAGCGCAACTTGAGATGCTTCCTTCAAGAAAGAAGAAAATAAAAGGGCTAGTTTATTCCGAAGATAAAGCTGGAAAATTCGCCTGGGATATAACAAAAGACCTGCTACTTTATAGTGCAAATAAAATTCCTGAAATTTCAGATGACATAGTTAGTATAGATAGAGCAATGCGCTGGGGCTTTAACTGGGATTATGGACCCTTTGAACTTTGGGATATTATAGGTGTAGAAGACTCTGTGAAAAAGATGGAAGCTGAAGGTGAAGAAGTACCCCAGATTGTAAAAGATGTTCTTGCTACAGAAAAAAAGAGTTTTTATTTTGAAGAAGATAATCAAACCTACTACTTTGATGTTGATACAAAAAAACACAAGACTGTTGAAATTGACAGGAAAATAATAAATATTGCAAATATCAAAAAAGATGAACAGAAAATTTACAAAAAAAGCGCTGGTGCAACAATACTAGACATGGGCGATGGGATAGCATGTTTTGAAATGCACTCACCTCAAAATGCAATTGGAGTAGATATAATTAATGTAATATTAGAGAATATGGAAGATATTGAAAAAGACTTCAGGGGTATGGTTCTTGGTAGTAGGGGTAGTAACTTCTGCGTTGGAGCTAACCTAATGATGGTACTTTTAGAAGCTCAAAACAAAGAGTGGGATCTACTTGATAGGATGATAGATAGGTTCCAAAAAGCGATGATGACCCTTAAATACTCTCAAATCCCTGTGGTTGCAGCTCCTTATAGTGTCACAGTTGGCGGAGGCTATGAAATAACTGCTCACTGTGATTATATACAGGCTGCGGCAGAAACTTATACCGGTCTTGTAGAAGTTGGAGTAGGTGTTATCCCTGCTGCTGGAGGTTGTAAAGAACAGCTTATTAGAAGAGCAGAAAATATGCCAAAGGATGCTGATCTAACTAAAGGCGTTAATAAAGCCTTTGAAACAATTGCCATGGCAACAGTAGCTACAAGTGCCGAAGAAGCAAAAGATCACGGCTATCATAGGTTGTCAGATGGTATAAGCATTAATGGTGATCATCAGCTTTATCATGCTAAGCAGGCTGCAATTTCAATGGCTGAGAGAGGGTATAGACCTCCAAAACCAGCACGTATAAAAGCTGTTGGAGATGGTGGATTTGCGGCAATGAAACAGGGGATATACATTCTGCACAAAGGTGGATATATATCTGATTATGATAAGCATATAGCAGAAAAGCTAGCTTATGTCTTAAGTGGTGGAAGAGTACAAGATGGTACAGAAGTTAGTGAGCAATTTATATTAGATCTTGAAAGAGAAGCATTCTTATCTTTACTTGGTGAACCAAAAACTCAGGAGAGAATGATTAGCATGATAAACACGGGTAAACCTAAGAGGAATTAAGGAGGGGAGAATATGACAGAAGTTGTTATTGCAACGGGAGCCAGAACTCCTGTAGGAAGAGCTCCTAAAGGAACCCTGTCGAGGGAGCGTCCAGAAGACTTGGCTGCCCTTGTTATCAAGGAAGTTGTTAATAGATCGGGCATAGATCCTGTGCAAGTAGAAGATGTGATATTGGGCTGTTCCTTTCCTGAAGGGGAGCAGGGCATGAATATAGGTCGTGTAGCTAGCACGAGGGCAGGCCTACCAAATGATGTTCCCGGTCAAACGGTTAATAGATTTTGTTCTTCTGGACTTCAGTCCATTTCGATGGCTGCTGAAAGAATTATGGCTGGATTTGCCGATGTGATCATAGCAGGAGGAGTAGAAAGCATGAGTATGGTCCCTATGGGTGGAAACAAGATAGCTCCAAATCCGGGACTGATAGATAATATGCCTGAAGCTTATATTACTATGGGACTTACAGCAGAAGAAGTAGCAAAAAGATATAATATCAGCCGTGAAGAACAGGACGAATTTGCCTTAGCCAGTCACCAAAAAGCGGCAAAAGCAATTGAAGAGGGAAAATTCGAAGAAGAATGTGTGCCCGTTGAGGTAAATAAAAGAACTGTTAAAAATGGTAAGATCAAAGAAGAAAAAATTGTTTTTGATAAGGATGAAGGAGTGAGACCGAATACGACTTTAGAGAAGTTAGGTCAATTGAAACCTGTTTTTGCTAAGGATGGTTCGGTTACACCTGGTAATTCATCTCAGATCAATGATGCTGCTGCTGCAGTATTGGTGACCACTAGAGAAAAGGCTGAAGAACTTGGACTTACTCCACTGGCGATTTTTAAAGGCTTCGGAATTGCTGGAGTTGATCCAGATGTAATGGGGATAGGACCGGCGAAAGCTATACCAAAAGCATTAGAACTTACAGGACTTTCTAAAGATGATATAGATTTATTCGAGCTAAATGAGGCATTTGCTTCTCAGGCACTATATTGTATCAACGAGCTCGGTCTTGATAAGGATAAAGTAAATGTTAATGGAGGGGCTATAGCCCTTGGCCATCCTCTTGGCTGTACTGGTTCAAAATTAACTTTGACATTACTTCACGAGTTAAAGAGAAGAGGCGGTCGTTACGGAATAGTTTCTATGTGTATAGGCGGCGGCATGGGTGCTGCTGGTGTATTTGAAAACTGTAATTAATTTTTTAGAATTTGATAAAAGGGGTGAATATTTGTGGCAAAAAAAGAATTGATTAAAGGTGGAGCTTATTTAATAGAAAAGATTGACCCGGAGCAGGTTTTTACACCGGAAGATTTTACTGATGAACAAAAGATGATTTATAAAATGGCTAAAGACTTTGCTGAAGGAGAAGTTGCACCAAAAATTGAAGAACTTGAAAAGCAGGAAGAAGGGCTTGCAAAGTCCCTTGTACAAAAAGCAGGTGAGCTGGGGCTAGTTGGTGCTGATGTTCCTGAGGCTTATGAAGGAACAGAAACAGATAAAGTTAGCAGCTTTTTGATTGCTGAAGTGTTCTCTAAAGGTGGTTCATTTGCTCTTACCTATGGTGCCCATACAGGAATCGGAACCTTGCCGATAATTTATTTTGGTAACGAAGATCAGAAAAAGCGTTATCTCCCAGCTTTGGCTTCAGGAGAAAAAATGGCTGCTTATGCTTTGACAGAGCCTGGTGCTGGTTCAGATGCTATGAATATTAAAACTAAGGCTCAATTAAGCGACGATGGTAATCATTATATCTTAAACGGATCAAAGCAGTGGATAACAAACGGTGGATGGGCAGATGTGTATGTGGTATTTGCTAAAGTAGATGGCGAAAAGTTCTCAGCCTTTATTGTTGAGAGAGACTGGGAAGGCGTATCAACAGGTGAAGAAGAAGAAAAAATGGGGATTAAAGGTTCTTCAACTAGAACAATAAACTTTGATGACGTAAAAGTTCCAAAAGAAAACCTATTATTTCATGAAGGTAAAGGTCATATTGTGGCGTTCAATGTGTTAAATATAGGTAGATTCAAGCTAGGGGTTGGATGCCTTGGTTCTGCTAAAGAAGCTTTAAGAGAATCAGTGAATTATTCGATGGAAAGAGAACAGTTTAAGACGCCAATTTGTAAGTTCCCAATGATAATGGAAAAAATAGCAAAAATGACCAGCAGAATTTATGCTTCTGAAAGTATGCTGTATCGTATAGCAGGGGATATTGAAGCAAATCTAGAAAATGTAGATAAAAATGCTGAAGATGCAGGAAAAGAAATTTCTAAAGCAATTGAAGAATATGCAATTGAATGTTCTATTGCGAAAACTGACGCGTCAGAAATGCTTGACTTTGTTGTAGATGAAGGTGTTCAGGTTCATGGTGGATATGGATTTAGCTCAGAATATCCAATTGAAAGGATGTATAGGGATTCAAGAATTAATAAAATTTTCGAAGGAACAAATGAAGTAAATAGGATGATAATTCCTGCAACTATTATGAGAAAAGCTCAAAAAGGCGAACTTCCTTTAATGGGAGCAGCACAAAAACTAAGAAAAGAATTAGCGTTGCCTATGGAAGCGCCAGAAAGTAATGAATTTCCTTATCCAGAAATTAAGTTATTAGAAAATGCAAAGAAAATCTGCATGATGGTGTCTGGTGCTGCAGTTGAAAAATTCGGTGAAAAACTTCGTGACCAACAGGAAATCCTTTCTAGAATAGCGAACCTTATGATTGAAGTATACATGATAGAAAGCAGTTTATTACGTGCTATTAAATCAGGTAAAAAAGACAAAGAAAAAGGTCAGTTAATGGCTGGAATGACCCAGTTGTATATCAATGATAAGTGGCCATTGTTTATTGCAAATGCTAAGGAAGCTTTAAAAGCAACTGAAGAAGGAGACAATCTTGCTACCATGTTGGCTGCTCTTAAAAAATATTCTTATTACGAGGAAGAAAATATCGTAAAGTTACAGAGAGGAATAGCTAAAGGAGTTTATGAAGCTAAAGGGTATCCGTTTTCTTATCAATAAAGAAATAAAGAAATAAAAGGAAGAAAGTAAGCTTTGACCAAAAATTTTAGCCGGTTCTAATTTAAATTTAGAGCCGGCTCTTTAAAAAATCTACTTTTTTTTATATAATGGTATAATGAATGTTGTGAAATCTCATTCAATTAAAAAATTTTAATCAACATCAATGATTAGGGAGGTATCAAGATGGATATTATCGTATGTGTAAAACAGGTGCCCGATACTACGGAAGTTCAGATCGACCCGGAAACTGGAACGCTAGTTAGGGAAGGTGTTCCAAGTATAGTTAACCCATTTGATTTAAATGCTGTAGAGGCTGCGCTGCAGCTAAAAGAAGAACATGGTGGCACGGTAACTGTTATAACAATGGGACCACCTCAGGCTAAAGATGCTTTAAAAGAATGTCTTGCCATGGGGGCAGATGAAGCGGTCTTAATTTCTGACAAAGACTTTGCAGGGGCAGACACTTGGGCTACTTCTTATACCCTGGCAAAATCGGTGGAAGCTCTCGGAAATTACGATCTAGTTTTATGTGGAAAAGAGGCAATTGATGGGGATACTGCCCAAACAGGTCCAGGCATTGCAGAACACCTTGGAATTCCTCAGGTGACCTATCTACAAAAAATCGTTAAAGTAGAAGATGAAAAAATGCAAGTTGAAAGAGTTATTGATGGTGGAGCAGAGACAGTAGAGGTACCTCTGCCAGCGTTAATGACTTGTGAAAAGAGCATGAACGAGCCGAGGTATGCAACTATAAAAGGTACTATGAAAGCAAATAAGAAAGAAATTCCTGAATATTCAGCACAAGACATCAAGGCAGATCCTGAATGTATAGGGTTAAAAGGTTCTCCTACTAAAGTTAAGCGTGTATTTGCCCCGGAAAAGAAAACAGGCGGTGAAATAATAGAAGGAGAGCCAAAAGAAGCTGTACAGACACTTGTTAAAAAGCTTCAGGATGCAAATATAGTTTAAATAAAAATATAACTCTTTAATTTTATAAACATCAAGGAGGGACGTATATGTCTGTTTGGATTAATGAAGAAGAATGTACGGGTTGCGAAATGTGTATTGATTCTTGCCCTTATCCGGGCGCGATAGTAATGGAAGATGATGTAGCAAAGATAACAGAAAAATGTACTAGCTGTGGAGCATGTGAAGAAGAATGTCCTACAGGAGCTATCACTGTTGAGAAGGTAGAGGACACTAAAGCAGTAAATCTAGAAGACTATGAAGGTATCTGGGCTTATATTGAGCAGCGTGGAGGGAAAGTTAATCCTACTTCTTATGAAATACTTGGGGAAGCGAGAAGACTTGCTGATCAGCTTGGGACACATGTAGGGGCGGTAGTTATTGGTAGTGAGGTTTCCCATTTAACTGACGAAATAATTTCTTATGGAGCAGATAAAGTTTACAAAGTAGAAGATAGCGTCTTTGAAAATTACAATACAGACCCATATACTAAAGCAATGGTTGAATTGATTCAAGAGTATAAACCAGAAATATTATTATTTGGTGCCACCTTTGATGGCAGAGATTTTGCTTCAAGAATAGCTGTAAGAATAGATACAGGACTTACAGCGGACTGTACAGAGCTATCAATAGACCCAGAGACAAGAAACTTAGAACAAACAAGACCTGCATTTGGCGGAAACATTATGGCTACAATCCTGTGTCCGACCCGTCGCCCTCAGATGGCTACAGTTAGACCAAAAGTAATGGATGCAATAGAGCCTGATAGCAGTAGAGAGGGTGAAGTTATAGAATTTAACTCAAGTGCTTCAGAAAGTGACTTGAGAACAAAGATTTTGGATATTGTTGAATATGCAGTTGAGACGGAAAAGCTAGAAGATGCAGATATAATTGTTTCAGGTGGTCGTGGATTAGGTAATCCTGATGGATTTGAGACTATTAAGGATCTTGCTCAAACAATAGGTGGAGCTATGGGAGCTTCAAGGGCTACAGTTGACGCTGGTTGGATACCTCACCATCATCAGGTTGGCCAGACAGGAAAAACTGTTAAGCCTAAGCTTTATATCGCCTGTGGTATTTCAGGAGCTATTCAGCACCTAGCTGGTATGCAGACTTCAGATACAATTGTAGCAATTAACAAAGATCCTGAAGCACCGATCTTTGAAGTTGCTGATTATGGTATAGTAGGTGATCTATACGAAGTCATTCCTATATTAAAAGCTGAATTGCAAAAGGCTTTAGGAAAAGAAGCCGGGTAATCTAGGCTGAAATAAAAGGGTGATATAACTAAATAGGGCAGTTCTCAAAAATTAGTTCGAGAATCTGCCCTTGTATTTTTATGCCAGCGGCTGAATGATCGTTCAGTCATTGGCAAAAAGAGCGCTAACAATAGAGTTAATGACGCGACCAGAATTATCGGAAAATTGGCAAATTTTTATATAAAAAGGGGAGATTGACAATTGAATGATAATGCAAAACTATGGTTAAATAACTATCCGGAAGGTGTTCCGCCCTCGATAGATTATCCACAAATATCTTTGTATGAGTTTTTGGAAAGAAGTGCTTCAAAATTTCCAAATAATAATGCTTTGATTTTCTTTGGAAATAAAATAAAATACAGGGACTTACTTAAATCTGTGGATGCTTTTGCAGGAGCCCTAAAAAACCTTGGTTTATCTAAAGGAGATAGGTTATCAATAATGCTTCCTAACTCTCCTCAGATGGTAATAGCCTACTATGCAGCTCTGAAGATTGGTGCTATAGTTGTGCAAACAAACCCTCTTTATAAAGAAAAAGAATTATCACATCAGTTAGAAGATAGTGGTGCAGAGACTATAGTATGTCTTGATTTAGTTTATAACAATGTTAAGAAAGTTTTACCTAATACAAAATTGAAAAATATTATTGTAACTGCAATTAAAGACTACTTGCCTTTTCCTTTAAATTTAATATATCCACTTAAGCAGAAAAAGGAAGGTCAAAAACCTGATGTTCCGAAGAATGATGATTTTTTCTGGTTTAAAGATCTAATCAACTTGGAAAAGAGTGCTGATAAAGCTAATATTGACCCTGATGAAGATGTTGCTTTACTTCAGTATACTGGTGGAACAACAGGTCTTCCAAAGGGTACGATGTTAACTCATAAAAACTTGGTTTCTAATACTATGCAGGTTAGTTCTTGGGTTCCGGATATTGAAGAAGGAAAAGAAGTTTTGATGGGTGCGCTGCCTTTCTTTCATGTATACGGTATGACTGTAGGGATGAACCTAGCGGTTTATAACAGTTCGCCCCTTGTTTTAGTACCACGTTTTGATGTTGATCAGGTTATGAAACAAATTCAAAAATATAAAGTTACTTTGTTTCCTGGAGCTCCAACTATGTATGTAGCAGTAATTAATCATCCGAAAGTTAAAAATTATGACCTATCTTCTATTAAAGCGTGTATAAGTGGTGCTGCGCCTTTACCTGTTGAGGTGCAAAAGCAGTTTGAATCTTTAACTGGTGGTAAATTAGTTGAGGGTTATGGCTTGTCTGAGGCCTCCCCTGTTACACACGCCAACCCTCTTTATGGTGTTAGAAAAGAAGGCAGTATAGGTTTTCCAATGCCAGACACCGAATGTAAGTTGATAGATGCAGATAGTGGAGAAGAGGTTACTCTTGGTGAGCGTGGTGAGCTTGTTGTAAGCGGGCCTCAGGTTATGAAAGGATACTGGAATATGCCTGGAGAAACTTCTAATGTTTTATCTAGCAGGTGGCTGTATACAGGAGATATTGCCGTCATGGATGAGGAAGGGTATTTTTATATTGTAGATAGGAAAAAAGATGTGATTTTAACTGGAGGCTTTTCTGTTTTTCCAAGGGATGTAGAGGAGGTTTTATATCAACATCCGGCAATTGAAGAAGCTGCTGTTGTTGGTGTCTCTGATGAATACAAAGGCGAGACAGTAAAAGCTTGTATATCTGTGAAAGAAGGGGAAGAAGTAACTAAAGAAGAAATAAGAAAATTTTGCAAAGAACAGCTAGCCCCATATAAAGTGCCTAAAGTTGTTGAATTTATGGATGAGTTACCAAAAACACTGGTAGGAAAAATATCTAGAAGAATGTTGACTGGACAAGAAGTCGAAAGCTTTGATTCACAAAAGAAAGAAAATGAAAGTGATGAAAATGAAAGAGAAGAACAAGGACAAGAAGAAATAGAGAAAAAAGAAGAGGTTAATTAATAAGTTTGCTATTATAATTGGTTTGTGTTATAATCTTCGTAGCAATTTACGTGTCTGAATAAGGTTAAGTGATTTGTAGCAGAATGCTAGAGTATGGACTATAATCGACTGTTTTTATAGAACCTTCGAGCTCTTGCCCCAGAGGTGGGGTTCTTTTTTTATTATATTTCAGACTTTGCTATAACAAATATAACCAATTTATTGGAGGTGTATATATGAATTATAAAGATACTTTAAACCTACCCCAAACAGAATTTCCAATGCGAGCGAAACTTCCTAAAAGAGAACCGGAAATTTTAGACGAGTGGGAAAAAGTAAATATTTACGAAAAAGTCAGGAAAAAAAGAGAGGATAAGCCAAAATATATTCTTCATGATGGTCCTCCATACGCAAATGGAGACATACATATGGGAACAGCTCTAAACAAAGTGTTAAAAGATATTGTAGTAAAATTTAAAACATTGCAGGGCTATGATTCTCCTTATATACCAGGATGGGATACCCATGGACTACCAATAGAACATCAAATTATTAAAACTCAAAAAGTTGATCGTCATAGTATGAGTGATATAGAATTTAGGAAAAAATGTCATGACTATGCAATGGATTACGTAAAAGTACAAAAAGAACAGTTTAAAAGGCTTGGAGTAAGAGGAGACTGGGAAAATCCATATTTAACATTATCTCCTGAATTTGAAGCAGAACAGATTAGAGTTTTTGGCGAGATGGCAGAAAAAGGTTATATTTATAAGGGTTTAAAACCTGTTTATTGGTGTACAACATGTGAAACAGCACTTGCTGAGGCTGAAGTTGATTATCAAGATAAACGATCGCCTTCTATATACGTGGCTTTTAAAGTGACAGATGATAAAGGTTTAATTGGACAGGATGAATGTGAAATTGTAATATGGACTACTACACCCTGGACTATTCCTGCTAATATGGCAATTGCTCTTCACCCTGATTTGGAATATTCCCTTGTTAAAGATAACGAAAATAATAGAAGCTATATTCTGGCATCAGAATTAGTTGAAAATGTGATGAAAGAAATAGAAATTAGTGATTACGAAGAGCTTAAAAAGTATCAGGGTAAAGATTTGGAAGGTGTGATTACCAAACATCCACTATATGAACGGGATTCGGTTGTTATCTTAGGAGATCATGTGGGACTTGATCAGGGTACAGGTTGTGTTCATACAGCTCCTGGTCATGGTCAAGAAGACTATGAGATAGGGAAAAAGTACGATCTGGAAGTTCTTTCGCCTTTAGATAGCAAAGGAGTATTTACAGAAGAAGCTGGCCAATTTGAGGGATTATTAAGTTATGTAGAAGGGAATAAGGCGGTCACAAAAGCTTTAGAAAAAGAAAATGCTCTTTTGAAGCTAGACTTTGTAACCCACCAGTATCCAGTTTGCTGGCGCTGTAAAGAACCTATATTATTTAGAGCAACAAAGCAGTGGTTTGCCTCTATAGATGGGTTTAGAAAAGATGCCCTTGATGAAATCGAAAATGTCAAATGGGTCCCATCTTGGGGAAAAATGAGAATAAAAGGTATGGTAGAAAATCGAGGCGACTGGTGCATCTCAAGACAAAGAGTTTGGGGAGTTCCTATTCCTATCTTTTATTGTAATTCATGTGGGACAGAAGTGATTAACAAAGAGACTATTGAGGCTGTGTCTACACTGTTTGAAAAAGAAGGTTCGGATGCATGGTTTGAAAGAAGTGCTGCTGAAATCTTACCCGATGGATTTACTTGTGGCCAATGTGGGGAAAGTGATTTTGATAAAGAAACCGACATAATGGATGTGTGGTTTGACTCTGGTTCCACTCATAGAGCCGTATGCGAAAAGAGAGAAGATTTAACTTCACCTGTAGATTTATACCTTGAGGGAAGTGATCAATATAGAGGATGGTTTCAGTCGTCACTTTTGACTTCTGTTGCAACAAGAGATAGAGCACCTTATAAAGCTGTACTTACAAATGGTTGGGTTGTAGATGGTGATGGAAGAAAAATGAGCAAGTCTCTTGGTAATGTTATGTATCCGACTGAAATAATTGACCAGTATGGTGCGGATATATTGAGGTTGTGGGTTGCTTCGTCTGACTTTAAAGAAGATGTTCGAGTTTCAAATAATATATTAAAACAGATAACAGAAGGGTATAGAAAAATTAGAAATACCTGTAGATTCATTCTTGGAAATCTGTATGATTTTGATCCACAAAAAGACATGGTAGCCTATGAGGACATGAATGAATTAGACCGTTTTGCCCTGGCAAAATGTGAGGAGGTAACCAGGAAAGTAATAGATGCTTATGAAAAATTTGATTTCCATATATTCTACCATATGGTGCATAACTTCTGTGTAGTTGATATGAGTCAGTTTTATCTAGATATAATTAAAGATAGGCTTTATACCATGCCGGCTGATTCATTGACTCGCCGTTCATCGCAAACTGCCATGTATATAATAATCGAAAATTTAGTCAGGATTCTTTCTCCTGTACTTACCTTTACCGCAGAAGAGGTATGGAAGCACTTGCCTGGTGAAAGAGAAGAATCTGTACAAATTGCTGTATTTAATGATAATCTAGATAAATATCGTGACGATAAATTAAAAGAAAAATGGGAAAGCTTCTTGCAGTTTAGAGACGAAGTCACAAAAGCACTAGAGGAAGCTAGAGTAGATAAGAAGATAGGTAATTCTTTAGAAGCTTCGGTAACAATTGTTGCAGATACAGGTTTGTATAATGAATTTAAAGAGTTTGAAAACCAACTAGATGATCTATTTTTGGTTTCTCGGGCGAAAATCACTAAAAGTGAAGAATCTACAGAGGAAGAGGATGTACTTGTAAAGCATGAAATTGATGGAGCAAAGATATTGGTAAAACCTGCTAGCGGAGATAAGTGCCCTAGATGCTGGAAGTATGATGAAATAGACAAAGATTCAGGCATTTGTCCTCGCTGTGTAGATGTGATGGCATCGGTATAAAAAATCGCAGGAAAATCCCCGGTTTATAAACAATCGGGGATTTTTTTATAAAAATATCTTTCTAAGGGAAGATTATTTTAAGGAGGATCTTTATGCGTTTTAAGGAGGATAATGATAATAACGATAAAGAATTAAAAGATCAGCAAAAGCTCTTGATTGAAAAAATAGAGGAGCTAGTCCAGAGCATGGAAAAATACAACATCGCGGAATATATACAGCTGCTAAATGACCCTAAAAAATATTTTTGGGTTAACTTTCTAGCGGGTGTTATAAGAGGGCTTGGAATTGCAGTCGGTATGACAATTCTTGGTGCAATTTTAATATATTTTTTGCAGCGGTTGGTGGTGTTGAATTTACCACTTATTGGAGACTTTATTGCAGAAATAGTTAGAATAGTACAGAATCACTTGTAATAATAATATTAAATGGAGGTAGTATAATATTGGATGAAAGAAAACAACAGATTATGAAGCAAAGGTTGCAAGATATCAAGAAAAAGCTAATTTTACGGCTTAGTAAAGATACTAACAAATCTACTGAACTTTCTTTTATTGATAATCATCCGGCAGATACATCTGATATTTCATGGGAACAGCTAAAAGATCAGGTTATGGAAAATGAGGATAAGAAAAAGATAGATGAAATAGATAATGCTTTGTCAAAAATTGAAGCTGGAAGTTATGGAGATTGCGAAGAATGCGACGAGAAGATTATGGAAGAAAGATTAGAAGCTGTTCCTTACGTAAGGTATTGTAAGAATTGTGCAGAAAAACTAGATAGTGATGACGGATTTGATCCTAAAATAAGGCCTATAAGAGAAGATTTTGAAAGAAGTGACTCAAGAGGCGACATATGGGACCAAATGAAAGTGTATGGCAGTTCTGGTGATATAAAAGAACAGGATAGTGAGTATAAAACAAAGATAGATGATGGAAGAGAGGATGGAATTGTTCAGGATATTGATAGGGAAGAGAGTGATGATGAATAAATAAAAACAAAACTTTGTTCATTGACTTTTTGCACTAGAATCAATTATAGTTTTGTTTGGGGGGAATTGTTGTGGGGGTATGGATTTTAGCTGTAATAATAATAATAGCTGATCAAATTTCCAAAATTTTAGTAGTGGCTAATATGAATCTAGGAGAAAGTATATCTATTTTACCTGGACTTTTCCACATAACCTATTCTGAAAATCCTGGTGCAGCTTTTGGAATAATGGCTTATAGGACAAACTTTTTTATTATTGTTACTTTAATTTTATTGGTTGTTATTGGTGCATTAATGATAAAGCTTGGCAAAGAATATAGATTATTAAAAGTTGGACTTGCCCTTCAGTTTGGAGGAGCTGTTGGTAATTTTATAGATAGATTGAGAACAGGTTATGTAGTAGATTTTTTTGATTTTAATTTTTGGCCAATTTTTAATATAGCTGACATAGCAATAGTTTCTGGTGTTATAATCCTTATCTTTTATATAATATTTGAGCCTTATAAAGAAGAGGAGAAAAATGTTTACTAACTGGGGGTGAGGGCTCTTTTAATGTTTGAGCATAAAATAGACCAAAGAGAAGAAGGAAAAAGACTTGATAAGATAGTATTAGGTTTTGTTGATAAAAGCAGAAGTCAAATCAAAAGGATAATTGATGAAGGAAATATACTTGTAAATGAGGAGATAAAAAAGCCAGGTTATAAAGTGAAAAAAGGAGATATAGTCAAAGTAGATTATGAAAAGGCATTACAAAATGATACCATGTTAGAAGAGTCTTTAGCTCCTGAGCCATTAGAGCTTAATATAGTATATGAAGATGAAAACATAATTATAGTTAACAAACCTAAAGGTATGGTTGTACATCCTGCTCCAGGGAATGTTAGTGGAACACTTGTAAATGCCTTGTTAAATTATACAGATAAGCTGTCCAATTTAGGTGGCAAGTTTCGTCCTGGTATAGTTCACAGGCTAGACAAAGATACATCAGGAATTATGTTGATTGCCAAAAATGATACTACCCATGCTTATTTTAAGGAAAAATTTAAGTCCCGTGAAATAAACAAAGATTATCTTACCCTTTGTTACGGAGATTTTCCAGAGGAAAAGGCCCTTATTGATGCTCCCATAGGAAGACACCCTGTAGATAGGAAAAGGATGTCTATTACAGGCGAGGGGCGGGAATCAATTACCAAAATAAAAATATTATCAAAGTTTTATATTAATAACAATACTATTA
The DNA here is from genome assembly GCF_022539405.1 of Natranaerofaba carboxydovora. NCBI lineage: Bacteria > Bacillati > Bacillota > Clostridia > Natranaerobiales > Natranaerofabaceae > Natranaerofaba > Natranaerofaba carboxydovora. The sequence goes on from NZ_CP054394.1 coordinate 877,493, forward strand.
GCTATTTAAAAGTGACGCCAATAACAGGAAGAACTCACCAAATAAGAGTGCATTTAAGTCATTTAGGTTATCCAATTATAGGTGATGAGATATACAAAGGAAGAAAGGATATTAATCTTAATGAAATAAAATTTATATCAGGACAAGTTTTACACGCTTTTAAGCTGCGCTTCTATCATCCATATAAAAAAAAAGAAGTGGTTTTTAGGACACCACTTCCATTTGATATGATGAATTTAGTCCGCAGGCTTAACAGGATCAACAAATAAGGTTTTGTAATTATCATAAAACACCATTCCAGGTTTAGCACCTTTTGGTTTTCTAACATGTTTAATACGAGTATAGTCTACTGGTACATTACTTGAATTTTTCCCTTTAGAGTAATAGGCGGCGATAGAGGCTGCTTCCTCTATAGTTGATAATGGCGCATCCTTACCTTTTATCACAACATGTGAACCCGCAATTTCTTTAGTATGAAGCCAAATATCTTCAGAAGATGCTTCTTTTAATGTAAGATAATCATTTTGCTTATTATTTTTACCAACTAATATTTTAAAACCATCTTTAGAAATAAATTCTAAAGAACTTTTTTTAGTTGGATCTGTCTTTTTCTTCTTTTTAATGTCTTGCTTTTTCTCACTCAAATAGCCTTCTTTTATTAACTCTTCTTTGATAGTATCAAGTTCTTCTAAATCTTCAGCACTTTCTAATTGAAAACTTATGTTTTCCAAATACTTTATCTCTGCCTCTGTATTTTTTATCTCTTTTTTTAGTTTTTTATTTCTGGTTTTGGCTTTTTGGTATTTTTTAAAGTAACGTTGTGCATTTTCACTAGGAGACAAAGATTTGTCTAAGTTTATTTTTATTGTTTTTGGAGGGTCTTCATAGTAATTAGTAACCTCAATATTATCACTTTCAAGTTTTTCTTTTGAAAACCTATATAAATTTGCAGTTAAAAGCTCCCCAAAAATTTTGTACTTTTCAGCATTCTCACTTTCATTGTACTCTTTTTGCTGCTTTTTTAGCTTCTTTCTAGACTTTTTTAGCAAATGGTTTGTTTTTTTATTTAACTCATTTTCAAGGGAAATTTTTTTCTCTTCTGTTGCTTTAGTGTAATAATATTTATCAATCGCTTTCATTAATGAAGTTTGAGTTTTTTTATATTCTTTGGGGAAGCTAATATGATTTAAGGGTATTAAATAGAAATCAATTAATTTTTCTTTTTTACATCCCATAAAAAAATAGGATCTATCTCATTAGATAAGATTTGAGTTTTTAGTTTATTTAGTTGAATAATTAGAATATCTAACTGGCTTTTTGTAAGCTCGGCTGCAGCCTTATTTGCTAAATTAGCTCTATAAGCTAGTTCTCTTGACAGTAGAGGACTTACCCCTTGAAAATGATTAAACAACAAATTTTCTGTTTTAATTTCGTCATCTATGGTGTTTAATAAAGTTTCTGGATTTAAATCATCATTCCAGGGGTTTTCTTTGTTTTGACCTGGTGGTCTTTCGAAGAGATTGCCAGGTATTATTTCCCTCATATTAGAAAATTCTCTTTTGATCCTCTTTATCCCATCTAATATTCTTTTATTTTTTTTATTAACAAGAATTAAATTACTGTGCTTTCCCATTATTTCAACAGTTAAAATCAATTCTTTTTCTAATCCAAATTCATCCTGATGAGTAATATAAATATCTAATATTCTATCACCTTCATATTGCTTAATATCCCTAATGGTCCCGCCTTTTAAATATTTTCTTAAAAGCATACAAAATGATGGAGGATGATCCGGGTTTTCATGTCTTATATCAGTAAGATGGACTCTACAGAAGTTAGGATGTGTACTAATAAAAAGGGTTGAATTTTTTCCGAAATTTCTTAGGTGTAAAGATATATCATGGTTATTATGCTGATAAACATTGTTGATTTTAGCATCTTTTATATGTTTATTTAAATCTATTTCTATAGATTTGGTTACAAATCCGTCAAATGGCATTTTAATCACCTCCTGCCCTAGTATAATTCTTTTGGCTTAATAGGTCAAAGAGTTGTAAACAACTCGTATTTTTTTGGCATGTCTTGAATATCAATTTTATGAGAAAACAAGACAGCCGAAAGGAGAATCAAAATTGAAAGAGTTGTACTATGGCAGTGATATAGCTGAAGTATCAGAAGTTTTTAAAACGGATGTTCATAATGGTATTAGCGAAAATGAAGCTAAAAAAAGACAAGAAAACTATGGGAAAAATGAAATCGAGGCGCAAGAGGATAATAAATGGTATCTAATACTACTTGATCAATTTAGAGATTTTATGGTACTTGTGCTTTTAGGTGCGACCTTATTATCAGGTCTTCTTGGGGAGTATACTGATGCAATAACAATCATTGCTATAGTTGTATTAAATGCTGTTCTGGGGTTTTATCAGGAATTTAAGGCTGAGAAGTCCCTTGAAGAATTAAAAAAGATAACTGCTCCAAAAACAAAAGTGATCAGATACGGCGAAATGAAAGAGATTGCAGCGGAAGACTTAGTTCCAGGAGATTTGGTGTATTTGGAGTCAGGTGATAGAGTGCCAGCTGATCTTAGACTTGTTGAAGTAAGTGGGCTAGAATGTAATGAGGCTTCATTAACCGGTGAATCTGATGCTGTAAGCAAAATAACTGATAGAATATTTGGGAAAATAAATTCATTAGGGGATTATTTGAATCTTGCTTTGATGGGTACAGTTGTTGTAAACGGTAGAGGGAAAGGGATTGTTTTGCAGACGGGCATGAATGCTGAGATGGGTAAGATAGCAGATCTAATGCAGCAGGAAGATATTAAAGTAGAGACTCCCCTTCAAAAGAGACTCGCTTCCCTCGGGAAAGTATTGGTTCTTGCGTGTTTAGTTGTTTGTGCTCTGGTAGTTTTGATGGGTATTTGGCGAGGTGAGTCAACTTATAACATGTTCATGGCAGGGGTAAGCCTTGCTGTGGCGGCAATTCCCGAAGGTTTGCCGGCAATTGTTACAATTGCTCTTGCCATTGGAGTACAGCGAATGATGGATAGGAATGCTCTTGTCAAAAAGCTCCCTGCTGTTGAAACCTTAGGATGTGCTACCGTTATATGTTCTGATAAGACAGGAACATTAACTAAAAACAAAATGAAATTAGCTGAGTGTTTTACCTTTGAGCCAAATAATAAAGAATTATATCAAAAAGCTCTTGAGATAGGAGTGGTTTGTAACAATACAAGAGTAGCAAATGGCAAAAAAAATTCGAATTATTTAATTGGTGATCCAACAGAGAAAGCTTTGATGGAGGCAGGGATAAAAGAAGGACTAAACAAAGGAAAAATTTTGGAAGATGAATTTTTTGTTAAAGAAAACTCATTTGATAGTGAACATAAAATGATGAGTGTTTTATACCATAACGCCACAAAAAATGAATATAAGCTTTATGTTAAAGGTGCTCCAGAAACTATGATAGAAAAGTGTGATGAAATATTAACTGTAAATGGAAGAGTGAAATTAGACGGTAATAAAAAAGAAGAATTATTAAAGAATAATGAGGTATTAGCCTCTAAGGCCTATAGAAATATTGCTGTTGCTTATAAGTATATACTTGAAGATGAGATAGAAAAGCCAAGAGAAAAGCAAGAAGAAAAATTGGTTTTTGTAGCTATTTTTGGGCTCTTTGACCCTCCAAGAGAAGAGGCAGCTAGTGCTGTTTCTTCCTGCAAAAAAGCTGGCATTAGACCTATAATGATTACGGGAGATCATAAGAATACTGCTTTGACTATAGCAAGAAAAATAAATATAATGCCATCTGGAGGAGAAGTTATAGAAGGTAAAGATATAGAGAACCTTCCTGAGAGAGACTTAAAAGAAAAATTAAAAAAAGCTTATGTTTTTGCTAGAGTATCTCCTCATCACAAATTAAGAATTGTGAGAGCATTTCAAGAGCTTGGTCATATAGTTGCAATGACAGGGGATGGAATAAATGATGCTCCGGCTGTGAAAGCATCTGACATTGGAATTTCTATGGGGAAAACAGGGACAGATGTTACAAAAAATGCTGCAGATTTAATATTGTCAGATGATAATTTTGCTACTATTAAGGCTGCTATTGAAGAGGGTAGGGGTATTTTTGACAATATTAAAAAGTTTATTAAGTTTTTACTCGCCTGTAACATAGGGGAGATTCTAGTGATGTTTTGGAGTATGCTTTTGGCTCTGCCACTGCCATTAAAACCAATCCAGATTTTGTGGGTTAATCTTGTGACTGACGGTTTTCCTGCTATTGCATTAGGTCTAGACTCTAAAGACAAGGATATTATGGACCGTCCTCCGAGGGACCCTTCTGAAGGTATTTTTACTAAAAACTTTAGTAGTGCGATTATAAGACGAGGATTTTTAATTAGCTTAGTTACGCTTTTTGCTTTTTATCGCTCACTACAAATAAATCCTGATATACACTTTGCAAGAACTATGGCTTTATCTACTTTAGTTGTTTGTCAGTTGTTCTTTGTATTTGAATGCCAATCTACCAAAAAGCATATTTCCCTTGATAAAATTATAAAAAATCCGGCAGTGCCTATATCAATAATAATATCTTTTTTAATGTTACTTCTTGTGATATACCAGCCGTTTTTTGCTAATATATTTGACACATATCCACTTAATAGCAAAGAGTGGATTATAGTAATATTCTTATCAATTTTACCCGGCATAGGGGAATGGATTTTATTTAAAACTAAAAATATTTTGACAGAATTGTTAAATTAAAATACAATCATGTGTAAATAACTTGTTTACATTTTGTTCAAAGTGTTTGGAAACGAAATCGCAAAATAGATCCTTGGAGGAGACGATATAATATGAAAAGTATGACAGGATTTGGGAGTGCTGTTGAAACAAAACCTGACTTTGAGTGTAAAGTAGAAATAAAATCTGTAAATCATAGGTACTTAAATATTTTGGTTAAGGCACCAAAAGAATTTTTTTCTCTTGAAGAGAAAGTCAGACAAAAAGTTAATGAATACCTAGACAGAGGAAGGATAGAAGTTCGAATTTATTGCAAATTTTTTGGTGAAGATCAGCTAAACCCAGTATTTAATCAAGCGGTGGCAGCAAATTATTACGAAGGTTTGAAAGAGCTAAAAAAAATGACAGGGGAAGAAGATAATATAAACTTTGTACAGATATTAGCGAAAATGCCTGAAGTATTTTCTCTAGAAAAGAAAGAAATTGATGCAGGTGATTACTGGCCTACTATAGAAAAAGCAGTGGGTAAGGCTGTTTTTGAGTTAAATAAGATGAAAACTTCTGAAGGACAGGCTATGAAAAATGATATATTGGAAAAGCAAAAGACTTTAAAAGAGTTAGTTGGGGAGATAAAAGGGAAAAGTCCAATTATGTATGAACAAATCAAAGATCGATTTGTCAGCAAATTTGATGAGTTAGTTAAAGAGGGAAAACTTGAGAAAGAGAGAATGATAGGTGAAGCAGCGTTATTTGCTGAAAAAACGGTTATTGACGAAGAAATTGTTAGGCTAGAAAGCCATTTTGATCAACTAGAAGAGATCCTAGAAGAAGATGATGCCTTAGGTAGGAAACTAGATTTTTTATTGCAGGAGATAAACAGGGAAATAAATACTATTGCGGCAAAATCTAGCGATGAAGAGATATCAAAAAAAGTTATTGAAGTAAAAAGTCAGGTTGAAAAAGTGAGAGAACAGGCCCAAAACGTAGAATAGTGTAAATAATCTATTATATTTGCTTATATTGACAATATAAGCTATACTGTATGTAGTTGTAGTTAATGTAAATAAATAATAATATGTTAAGGAGGATTCATAGTGACTATTAAGCTTGTTAATGTAGGTTTTGGCAACATAATCTCTGCTAACAGAATCGTAGCTATAGTTAGCCCGGAATCAGCTCCAATCAAGAGGATTGTGTCTGAAGGTAGAGACAGAGGTATGTTAATTGATGCTACTTATGGCAGAAGAACCAGAGCTGTAATAGTAACAGATAGTGATCATGTAGTATTGTCTGCGGTTCAACCAGAAACAGTAAAACAACGCCTTCATGGTAAAAATACTTCATCTGACGATGATGATAACGAATAGACCAGCAAAGGGAGATTGATATGAGCGTAGATAATGGAAGCAACGGATTATTAATTGTATTATCAGGGCCGTCTGGAGTGGGGAAAGGTACGGTTCGGGATGAACTTTTTAGAGTTAATGATAATATAATATATTCGGTATCTATTACCACAAGACAACCTAGAAAAGGTGAAACAGATGGGAAAGACTATTTTTTTTCGTCTAAAAACAACTTTTTCAAAATGATAGAGAATAATGAACTTTTAGAATGGGCAGAAGTATATGGTAACTATTATGGCACTCCAAGGCAGTTTGTTGAGAAAAATCTTGAAAATGGCAAAGACGTAATATTAGAACTAGACATTCAGGGAGCTTTGCAGGTACAAGATAGTTTCCCTGAAGGTGTCTTTATATTTCTTCTGCCTCCATCTATATCCGAACTTAAAGAAAGGATAAAAAGGCGGGGGACAGAGGCTAAGGAAGACCTGGATAAAAGGCTTGGTGCTGCAAAAGAGGAGATATATATTGCCAGAGAGTACCACTATGTCATTGTTAACAAAGAAGTAAATAGCTCTGCTTCAACCATTAATTCAATTATTCAAGCCGAAAAATGCAAGTTTAATAGATATGGAGAAGAATTAATTAAAGAGGTGATAAAAAAATGAAAGAACCGTCAGTCGATGAACTTGTTGGGATGGTTGATAGTAAATATACATTGGTGATAGCATCGGCAAAAAGAGCAAGGCAAATAGTAGATGGATCAGAAGTTTTAGTTGATACAGATGCTAAAAAAAGTGTAAGTATAGCCTTAGAAGAGATTAAAAACAAAAAGCTTGATATTTATAGAGAGCCTGGTCAGGGAATTAAATAATGTGGTTACATAAAAAGGGGCTTTTTACGGATGGGTGAAAATAATAAAGTTGTTTTAGGTGTGACTGGTGGAATTTCTGCATATAAGTCTGCAGATGTTTGTAGTAAGTTAAAAAAAAGAGGTTACCAGGTTAAAGTTGTAATGACTAAATCTGCTGCGGAATTTATTCGTCCACTTACATTTGAAACTATCAGTCAAAACTCAGTAACTACTGAAATGTTTTCACAAAACAAGCCTTATCTGGATACTGAACATATTAGTCTTGCCAGGTGGGGAGATATTTATTTGATATGTCCTGCAACTGCAAATATTATAGGGAAACTAGCTAATGGAATCGCAGATGATTTTTTAAGTACTATGCTTTTAGCTGTAGAAAGTCAAGTTATTATAGCACCAGCAATGAACTCTAGTATGTACAAGAATCCCATAGTAGAGGAAAATATAAACAAGCTTAAGAATCATGGATATTATTTTATAAAACCTGATGAAGGAATGCTTGCATGTGGTGAAGAAGGGGCAGGAAGATTACCTGATTCGCAAATTATATGTGATGAGGTTGATGACAGGATCAAAAAAACAGTTGACCAGAATATCGACAACTCTCTTTTAAAAGGGAAAAAAGTGATTGTGACAGCCGGAGCAACTAGAGAAAATATTGATCCAGTTAGATATATAACAAATCCAAGCAGTGGCAAAATGGGTTATGCTGTAGCAAGGGCTTTTATTAACAGGGGCGCTATTGTAACTTTAATTGCTGCTAGTACAGATGAGAAACCTCCTGATGATTTACACAAAGTTATTAGGGCGTTTAGTGCCAAAGAGATGTATGAGAAGGTGATGGAGAACCTTGAAGATTGTGATATCGTTATTAAAGCTGCTGCGGTTAGTGACTTCACACCAAAGAACTATAAAGATAACAAGCTAAAAAAAGAAGGCAAGAACGAGATGGTTTTAGAGCTAACCTCTACTCGTGACATTTTGAAAGAAATTGGTGATAAAAAAGGAGATAGAATACTTGTTGGATTTGCAGCGGAAACTTCTGACTTGACCCAAAATGCAAAAGACAAGTTAAACAGGAAAAATCTTGACCTTATTGTGGCTAATGACATAACTGCTGAGGATGCAGGCTTTAGCAAGGATATTAATACTGCAAAGTTAATATTTAAAGATGGCAATATGTTGGAACTAGATACCATGAAAAAGGCTGAATTGGGTGAAAAGATAGCAAAAACCGTAGAAAAAATTATTAAAGAAAAAAACCGGCCGTAAGGTCGGTTAAACTTTATTATAAGGTAAGGGTAGGAGGAGAAAATGAAATACTGTAATGTTTTGATTTTGGATATTATTCACAGTTCTATAGACAGGCCTTTTACCTACAAGATACCTGAAGAATTATCACACAAAATAGACATTGGCTCTTTGGTCAATGTCTATTTTAAGAATCAAAAGGTTAATGGTATAGTCATTTCTTTGACAAATAACCTGAATGGTTTAGATGATGCCAAAGTAAAAAAAGTAAGCTCTGTTGTTATAGATGAAACTGTAATTACTGCTGAACTGTTTGAACTGGGTAGCTGGATGAAAGAATATTATATTTGCCCTTTATCAAAAATTTTAAAGATAATGCTGCCACGAGGACTGCTGCTAAATTATGTTTCGAAATATGAGTATATAGTTAATTTTAACTACGAAGATCTTAGAAATGCAAAAATACCTGGTAATGCTAAAAAACAAAAGGAGATAATAGAATATTTAGAAGGTAGATCTGAAGAAATTACTTTGGAAGATATAAAATATAATTGTAATTGCACAAAAGAACCTGTAACGAGGTTGCAAGAACGTGGAATTATAGATTTAAATAAAAAAGTAATTTATAGAAATCCTATAAATTACAACGAACTACCTGACTACCCGGTCAAATCTCCTACACAAGAGCAAAAAAGTGTGCTAGAATTTATATTTAGAGATATAAAAGAAACTTCGGGCAAAAATATAAAACCTGTTTTGATTTATGGTGTAACTGGAAGTGGAAAAACTGAAATTTATTTGCATTTGATTGAAAGGATGATCAGAGAAGGGAAAGAAGTAATAGTTTTGATCCCCGAAATTTCACTTACACCACAAACTGTTTCAAGGTTTGTCGGTCGCTTTGGTCGGAGTGTTGCGGTGATTCATAGTAGATTAAGCGTTGGAGAACGCTATGATGAATGGCTAAAAGTTTTAAGAGGAGAAGTTAATATAGTAATAGGGGCAAGATCCGCTGTTTTTGCGCCATTTTCAAATCTTGGTATGATAATAATTGATGAAGAACATGAAAATGCATACAAACAAGAGGAATCTCCCAGGTATCATGCAAGAGAAGTTGCAAAGAAAAGATGTGAATTAAATAAGGCAAGCTTGATTTTGGGGAGTGCGACTCCTTCTTTAGAAAGTTATTATCATGTGAAAAAAGAAGATTATGAAATTACCAAGTTAAAAAAGAGAATAAGCGATAATAAAGTAAATTTTAAACTTGTAGATATGAGAAAAGAGTTAGAAGGTGGCAACAAAAGTATTTTTAGTAGGCACCTTGTTAAAGGTATCAAAGAAGCAATTGACGATAATGGTAGAGTACTTCTTTTCTTAAATAGGAGGGGATATTCTACTTTTGTTTTATGTAGAAGTTGTGGATATGTAATTAGGTGCCCTGAGTGTGAAGTTTCTCTTACTTATCACAAAAAAGCTGATTACTTACGCTGTCATTATTGTGATTATGTTGAGCCCTTGATGGCCAAATGCCCTACGTGTAAAAGCAAAATGATAAAAAGTTTTGGTGCCGGTACTGAAAGGATAGAGGGGGAAGTAAAAAAATATTTTCCCTGGCTAAAAACAATCAGAATGGATGTAGATACCACATCTAGAAAAGGTGCTCATGAAGAAATTTTAGATAGTTTTAAGAATAAAGAGGCTGATGTGTTAATTGGTACTCAAATGATTGCAAAAGGCCTGGACTTTCCTGATATTTCACTGGTTGGGGTAGTTTCTGCTGATACGATACTGAATATACCTGATTTTAGAGCAGGGGAAAAAACTTATCAACTGTTATCTCAAGTTGCTGGCCGTGGGGGCAGGGGTGAAAAGCCTGGAAAAGTGATAATACAAACCTATACTCCGGAGCATTATAGTATAAGAGCTGTTTTAGAAGGAGATTATGAAAAATTTGCGGATAAAGAGCTAGATGGTAGAAAAAGTTTGGGCTATCCACCATATAAAAGTATGATAAAATTTGAAATAAAAGGTCCATCTGAAAATTGGATAATGAAACAGGGAAAGTTAATGTTTGATATAATAGAAGGGATAGTCAGTGAAATAAATAAAACAAAAAGTGAACAAATAGAAATATTAGGCCCTTACCCATGTCCATTTTACAGGCTAAGGGGTGATTTCAGGTGGCATGTAATTATAAAAGGCAGTAATCTTGATGATCTTAAAAAAAGATTATTTATTAATAACTTGGATGAATTTGAAAATAAACTTTCAGAGTCAGAAAGGCTTATTGTTGATGTAGATCCTATTTCATTATTATAAAAGAAAGGTTTGATCTATATGGCGATAAAAATTATAAGGACACAGGATGATCCGGTCTTGAAAGAGTCTTCTAAGCCAGTTGGAGAGATAACTCCAAGAATAGAAAAATTAGTTAAAAATATGTTAGATACGATGTATGATGCCCAGGGAGTTGGACTTGCGGCTCCTCAAATAGGGATATCAAAGCAGGTTATAGTAATTGATACTAGAGAAGAAAATAATAATGTGTATAAATTAATAAATCCTACTATTGTTGAGAAGAAAGGAAAAATGATTTCTACTGAAGGATGTTTAAGCTTTCCTGGTATTTTGGGTGAAGTTGAAAGAGCAGAAGAAGTAAAAGTAGAGGCAATGGATTTGAATGGAGAAAAGATAGTGATTGAAGCTAAAGATCTTTTAGCAAGGGTACTGCAGCACGAAATTGATCATCTTCGTGGTGTTACTTTGCCTGATATTGCTTTAAGAATAAAGCCTGAAGAAGAAATTGAAGAAGATATGGAGAGATAGGTATGAGTTTAAATATTATTTTTATGGGGACTCCAGAATTTGCAGTTCCAACATTAAATGCGCTTATTGATAGCGAGCATAATTTAGAACTTGTTGTAACACAACCGGACAAACCAAAGGGAAGAGGTCAGAAAACTGCCCCAACGCCTGTTAAAGAAAATTGTCTTGAGAGAGAAATAACCGTATATCAACCTGATGACCTTAAGGACGAATTAGTATATAATAGACTAAAAGAGTTAAAGCCAGATTTGATTGTTACTATGGCGTATGGCAAGTTAATTCCAGGTAAAATACTAGAACTTCCTGAAATAGATTGTATTAACGTACATGCATCTCTTTTGCCAAAGTATAGAGGCGCAGCGCCTATTCACTGGGCTGTTATTAATGGAGAAAAGGAAACAGGCATAACTATAATGTCAATGGATGAAGGAATGGACACAGGCGATATACTAAGCCAGGAAAAAGTCCCCATACATTATGAAGACACTACTGGAGATGTTCATGATAAACTCAAAAAAGTATCTCCAAAAATACTTTTAGAGACTATTAAGAAAATAGAGCAAGGAGAAATAACTCAAATTAAACAGGATGAAAAAAAAGCTACTATAGCACCTAAACTTACTAAAGAATATTTAAAAATAAATTGGGAAAATGAAGATGCGGGCACTATTTACAACAAAATCAGAGGCTTAAATCCCTGGCCTGTTTCGTATACTTACTGGCAAAATAAAAGGTTGAGGCTGTGGGAAAGCAAAAATCTTGATGATAGTGAAATAAAAGGGGTAGCAGGAGAAATTATCCGGATTGATGATGATGGGCCAGTCGTGCAGTGCCAGAAGGGGTTAATAACTCTTACATGTCTGCAGCCAGAAGGCAAGAAAAAGTTAAAAGGAAATGATTTTTTGAGAGGGTATTCTATGGAGATGGGTGAAGTACTAGGTTGATCTAGGAGGAGTATCAATGCAGGCAAAAAAAAGATTATTTCTTGGACTTGGTTTAATGGTAATTATAATAATGCTATTTTTTGTTTCTTATCTAGGTTACTTGACTTTTACTGATAGTGATAGCCTTGTCGTTAATTCAATATTAATAATAATGGCTGCTTTAATAATTGGGATTGTGGTTTTAGTAGGCTTTGGGCTACTTGGGATAACGCTTACTATTGTTAGAAAAAGATATTATCCTTTTTTGAGTAGACTAATAGAATTAACATTGAATTTATTTTTCCCGGTGATTATGTATTTTGGTAGGTTATTTCAAATCACCCAGGCAAAGATTCAACGTTCTTTTGTTGAAGTTAATAATCATTTAGTAGAAGCAAAAAAGCAAAAGTTTAGTGGTGGTTTAAAAGGTAACCAGTTACTTTTATTATTACCCCACTGCCTACAAGATTCAAATTGTTCAAAAAGGATAACTAACGATATAAGTAATTGTGTTGAATGTGGCAGGTGTAAGATAGCAGACTTAATAGACTTGACTCGCAGATATGATGTAAATATAAGAGTTGCAACTGGTGGTACTTTAGCAAGAAAATGCGTTAAGGAGCTAAGACCCAAGTTGATTGTAGCTGTAGCTTGTGAGAGAGACTTAACCAGTGGCATTTTGGATGCGAGCCCCTTGCCGGTATTAGGTTTAGTTAATAATAGACCATACGGCCCTTGTATGGATACCACAGTTGATGTTTCTAAAGTTGAAGCTTACTTTAAAGAGTTAACTTCAGGAGGTGAATCTAGAGAATGTTTTTCTTCTACACTACAGAAGGTATGATTTTATTTTTTGTACTTGTTCTTCCAGCATTTTTATTTGTATTATATGCCCAGTCAAAGGTCAAAAGTACTTATAACAAGTTTTCAAAGGTAAAAAGCAGAAGAGGTTATAGAGGGGCAGAAGTTGCAAGAGAGCTGTTAAATAAGGCAGGATTATCTGATGTTTCGGTAGAACAAACAGGTGGTCAGCTATCTGATCATTATGATCCAATCAAAAAAGCTGTTAGGCTTTCGTCAGATATTTATAATGGTAGTTCTATTGCTGCCCTTGGTATCGCTGCCCATGAAACAGGGCATGCACTTCAGCATGCTCACGGGTATTTTCCTCTTAATATAAGAAATATGGTTTTCCCGGCAGCGAATTTAGGCTCTAGAGCTGGGGTGCCACTTTTTATTATTGGTTTTATCTTTAATACAGGATTTTTGATGGATATTGGGATTGCTATATTTTTCTTTGCAGTACTATTTCAGATTATAACCTTGCCTGTAGAGTTCAATGCAAGTTCTAGGGCAGTAGCAGTTCTTGAAAGTGGAGGTTATCTTGAAAGAGAGGAACTAGGAGGAGCCAAAAAAGTATTAAGAGCTGCTGCTATGACTTATGTTGCTGCAACTGCAATGGCTCTTGCTCATTTGATTAGACTACTAATTTTAAGAGGTAGAGATTAAATGGATAATAAGAAACAAAATAGCAACGCGAGATATATTTCAGCTATAGTTTTAAAAGAAGTGTACTCTAAAGAGGGCTATAGTGATATTTTATTGAATAAATATTTAAAACAGAATACTTTATCTGTCAAAGATAAAGCCCTTGCTACTCGCTGTATTTATGGTGTATTACAGTGGCAGGGGCTTATTGACTTTTATCTAGAAAAATTGTCAAAGAAACCTTTGAATAAAATCTCTTTAGAGGTTTTAGTTTTACTGAGGCTTGGATTGTATCAACTTTTATTTTTGGATAGAGTACCATCAAGAGCTGCTGTATACGAAACTGTTAAGGTAGCGCACATGATGAAACAGAAAAAAGCAGCCGGTTTTATAAACGGAATACTTAGAAATTTTATTAGGAAAAAAGATACCATCCAACTTCCTGTTAAAGATAGCTCTAAAAAGCAACTAGTAAAATATATCTCTGTCAGGTACTCTCATCCTACCTGGATGGTTGAAAAATGGCTTGATGAGTTTGGTGAAAATTTGACAATTGAAATCTGTAAAGCAAATAATGAAATATCTGATACATATATAAGAACAAACACATTAAAAACTGACAAAGAAGAATTGCTGGGTAATCTTAATGAATATAATCTCCCTGCCGAAAATGCCTTGTATCCAGTTGAAGCTATAAAAATAGACTCGCTAAGAGGAATAGAAGAACTAGCTTTGTTTAAGGAGGGGCTTTTTTATATTCAAGATATAAATTCTATGCTGGTAAGTTATCTTGCAGCTCCTTTGCCCGGACAAAAAGTTGTGGATTTGTGTAGTGCACCTGGTGGAAAAACAACCCATATGGGGCAGATGATGCAGAATAAAGGTGAAATATTAGCTGTAGATCTTTATCCTCACCGATTAAACCTTGTAAAAGAGAACTGTGAAAGGTTGGGTGTTAATATAGTAAAAATTTTGGAAGGAGATGCAAGGACAGTTTTAGATGAAAGTTATAATAATTATTTTGATATATCTTTGGTGGATGCACCCTGTTCAGCACTTGGGGTATTAAGAAAGCAGCCGGAGTTAAAATGGAGATTAAATGAAACAGAAATAGATTCTTTAAAGAGCTTGCAAAAAGAATTGCTCCAAAAAGCAATAAAACTAGTTAAACCTGGAGGAAAAATAATATATAGTACATGTACGATTTCTAGCGAAGAAAACGAAACTTTGATAAGTGAATTCTTAGATGAAAACTCATCAGTTAGAGTGGAAGAGCCAAACAAAATTATCCCCCAAAAAGCTTTAGAAAAAGCGTATAGAGTATCTGAAGAAGGTGTATTGTTTTTACCTAATATAGATGGTGGTGATGGATTTTTTCTGACTTGTTTGCAAGTTGATTAGTAAAAATCCCTCTGATATACTCACTCTAGATATTATAAGATTAAAAGGGTTGTGAGAATAATGTCAAAGACTAAAAAAGCTATAAAAAACCTATCGACAGATGAAGTAAAATATTTGATAAAAGAGATGGGTGAACCATCTTATAGGGCAGATCAGATACTTGATTGGCTATATAAGAAAAAGGCAACCAGGTTTGATGAAATGACAAACCTGCCTAATAATTTAAGGGAAAATTTAAAAAATGAATTAGAAACTAATTTATTGACCCTGGTTAAAAAAATGATTTCTAATGAAGATGGAACAGAAAAATTTTTATATAAGACTCAAGATGGGGAATTATTAGAGTGCGCTTTAATGAAACAAGATTATGGAAATACAATTTGTGTCTCTTCTCAGATTGGATGTGGACTTGCTTGTGCTTTTTGTGCATCTTCAAAAGGTGGTTTTGTTAGGAATTTAACCTCTGGAGAGATGCTTGATCAATTTATACTCTCTGAAAAATATTCAGATGATGATGAAAGTATTAAAAATATTGTAGTGATGGGTATGGGAGAACCTCTATACAACTACTCTAATTTGATAAATTTTTTAAAAACAGTTAACAGCGAAAAAGGGCTTGGTATTAGTTATAGAAATGTAACTGTTTCAACTTGCGGCATAGTACCTAAAATAATAAAATTATCTGAGGAAAGGCTTCCTATAACCCTTGCGATTTCATTACATGCTCCTGATGATAAGACAAGGTCTAAAATAATGCCAATTAATGAAAAATATTCAATAAAGGATATTTTAGATTCATGTAAAATATATATGGATAAAGTGGGTAGACGTGTGACTTTTGAATATATATTGATAAAAGGGGTTAATGACAGTATTAAAAAAGCTAAGGATTTATCACGATTATTAAAAGGGTTATTATGTCATGTTAATTTAATACCTGTAAATCCAATTGATGAATTTAATATGAATAGACCAGAGCAAAAACAAATTAATGATTTTTATGAAACCTTAAGGCAGAATAAAATTTCGGTATCAATTAGAAAAGAGCGCGGGACAGATATTGAAGGTGCATGTGGCCAGCTTCGAAGTAAATATTCACACGGGTGTAAATAGAGAATTTCATGGGGTGAAGATATGATATCTTATTGTCTTTCTGATAGGGGATATGTGAGAAAACAGAATGAGGATAATTATTTGGATGGGTTGAGAGCGGGACAGTTAGTAGTTTATGCTGTAGCTGATGGTATGGGTGGTCATGAAGGGGGAGACGTGGCTAGCTATCTTGCCATTAAAGGATTAGAAGAGGCCGTTACAAACAAAGAGAGATACTTAGAAAAAGAATATATTGAAACTAATTCCCCACGTTTATACAAAGAATTTTTTAAAGAATCCAATGAAAAAATATTATCCGCTAAAGAAGATACGGCTAGACTTAAAGAGATGGGAACTACTTTAACAGCAGCTTTTATATATGATGAGCGAGTAGTCATAGGACATGTAGGAGACTCAAGAGCTTATTTGATTAAAGATAATAAAATGGAACAGATTACAAGAGACCATTCTCTGGTTAATGAGTTACTTAGAAGTGGAGAACTAAACAATTACGAAGCTGAAAACCATCCTCAAAAAAATGTTTTGACTAATGCACTAGGGATTTCTGGAGATATACAAGTGGACATCTATAATTATGATTTTAGTGACGAGACAGTGTTATTGTTATGTAGTGATGGGTTGACGTCTCATCTGTATGATGAAGAAATTTTAACTATAATAAAACGTCATAATAGTATTGAGAATGCTGCAAAAAGACTTGTTAAATCATCTTATGAAGCCGGTGGGTTTGATAATATTACTGTATGTCTAATTGCTCCAAAAGAGCTTTCAGAAATTTTCAGAGGTGAAATTAAATGACCGGCAGATTATTAAAGAACCGATATAGGGTTATTAAAAAAATCGGAAGCGGTGGGATGGCAACAGTTTATAAGGCAGAAGATACTTTGCTTGACAGAAATGTAGCCCTAAAAATACTGAGAAGCCAGTTTATTGATGATGAAGATTTTATAAAACGATTTAGAAGGGAAGCTAAAGCCGCTGCTAGCCTTACTCATCCTAATGTTGTTAACATATATGATGTAGGGATGGAAGATGACCATCATTATATTGTTATGGAATATGTTTATGGAAAAACATTAAAACAGCTAATAAGTGAGAGGGCTCCACTTAAAATCGAAGAAGCTGTTAATATAGTCATAGAGATTTCTGAAGCTTTGATTCATGCCCATAATAATAATATAATTCACAGAGATATAAAACCACATAATATATTAATAACTTCTGAAGGAAGGGTGAAAGTAACCGATTTTGGGATTGCAAGAGCAGCTTCAGAGTCTACTATAACGCATCAAGCGGGGACTATAATTGGTTCTGCTCATTATTTTTCTCCTGAACAGGCAAGAGGTGGTTTTACCGGGGAAAAATCCGACATATATTCTCTTGGTATTGTAATGTACGAGATGTTAACAGGTAAGCTTCCTTTTACTGGTGAATCACCTGTTGCTGTTGCTTTAAAGCATCTACAAGAGGACATTGTGTTTCCTAAAGAGCTGAATCCTGAAATACCACAATGTATAGAAAAAATAATTTTAAAAGCTCTAGAAAAAGAACAAGCAAGTCGCTACCAGGGCATTGAGGCCTTTTTAGAAGATTTAAAAATGTGGCAGAGGAATAATCAATTAGAAAATTATAATAACAATTTTTATCATGTTGATGAGTCATACTCCCTTGATGATAGTCCTACAATGGAAATACCTATTGGAGCTGACAAATTTCCAAAAAAGAGAGACAGTAACAGCAGCAGTAATAGTGTTAATAGTACAAATAGTACCATTAGTGAAATAGATGATGCGACGACAAATGACAAGGAGAATAATTCTATGTCAAAAAGAAGAAGTAAGAAAAAAAAGCCTAAAAATACTGTATTAATCAGAAATACAGTTATAGTTATTTTTGTACTAGCGATAATAGGTTATGGAGTTAACTTAGGAATAAATAGATTTATGGAATTTTTTGTAGTAGAAGAGGTAAGTGTTCCTGAAGTTGAAGGTATATCTCTTTCAGAAGCACAAGAATTACTTGAAGAACAAGGACTTTCTAGTACTGTTTCTGATGAAGTTTCGCACCCTGAGGTAGAGACAGGGTATGTAATTAACCAAAACCCTGCTCCTGATGAGGTGATACGACAAACAAGAGAAGTTAACTTAACTATCAGCCTTGGACCTGAGCAGGTAGAAGTGCCTGATGTTGTTGGTATGCAAAGAAGGCAAGCGGTTATAGAACTTGAAGAAGCAGGTTTTGAGGTTGAAGTAGAACGAGAATATAATTCTGATAAAGATAGGGATGAGGTTTTTGGACAAAGCCCTTCAGCAGAGTCTCAGGTTGAGCAGGGGGCTACTGTTAAAGTAGAAGTCAGCAGAGGCGGCGAGCCAGTAGAGATGCCAGACTTTGTGAACAGAGAATTTGAATCTATTGAACAAGAAGTAAAAGATGACTTAGAACTGGAAATTAGAAACATATATGAACGTGATGAATCTCCTGGAGGGTTGGTCCTTGATCAGTGGCCTGATCCTGGAGAAGAAGTAAGGCCCGGTGATAGTGCTGACTTTTGGGTTTCTAAAGGTGAAGATATTGATGAACTTGAAGATGATTATGATATCGAAGAGATAGAAATTGAAGATCTTCCAGAGGATAATGAGGTAGAAATTATTATTAGTGATGAAATAGGAGAAAGAGTAGTATTTGAAGGAGAACCTGATGGTAGTACCATGACATTTGAAGGTGTAGAGTCAGGTACAATTGAAATAAAAGAGTTTGACGAGGATGGGCAATTACTAAGAGAATCTTTATCAAACTTTCCATAGAAGAATTTCAATAAATACCGGATTTACTGCAAAAGTCTATTCACATAAGTAAAGTGTTTTTAATTGATACATCTAAGATTCGTCAGCAGTCGAAATATGGCTCCCTAATCCAAGAACTCATCCTGAGTTCAATTAGCTAATGACATCCTGTCATTAGGCCTTATTTCTCCTGCTTCCTTATCAAGATGTATTGCAATTTAAAACAAAACTTTGTTCATATGACTTTTGCAGCCTAAATCAATCCAATTAAATTATGATGTGAGTTATCAATGCTTCTTAACTACATTTAAAAGGGTAGGTGTATTGGTTTTTGGAGAATAAAATAGTCAAGATTGCTAGCGAATTTTGTTATGTAAAAACTATAGAAGGAGATATTTTGCCTTGTAAAGCTAGAGGGTTATTCAAAAAAAAGGGGTATAGGCCATTAGTCGGAGATAGAGTCAATTTTAAAAAAATTTCAGCTGATCAGGGTGTTATTGAAGAAATTATGCCGAGAAAAAATGAACTGCAAAGGCCATATGTGGCAAATATTGACCAGGTAGTAGTTGTTATTGCAGCTAAAGCACCTGATCCAAACTACAAACTATTAGATAGGATTCTTGTATTAAGTTATTTTAATAAGGCGAAAAGTTTAATTTGTGTTAACAAACTGGATTTAGATAATAATAAAGGGTTAGAAATACAAGATAAATATAAAAGTATAGGATATGATTGTGTAGCTTTAAGTGTTAAAGACAAAACAGGTTTATCCAATTTAAGAGAGAAACTGTCAGATAAAACCTCTGTGTTAGCAGGAACATCTGGCGTTGGGAAATCTAGCATAATAAATGCCATTGAACCAGGGTTTTCTTTAAAAACTGATGAAGTAAGTAAAAAAACCGGTCGAGGTAAGCATACAACCAGGCAAGTAACTCTTTTTGAGCTGGGTGAAAACACCTATGTGGCTGACACACCGGGGTTTAGCAAATTGAATTTTAAAGGTATTGATTATCAAGAACTAGATAGATCTTTCCCGGAAATTAAAGAGTATTCAGCAATGTGTAAGTTTAATGATTGTTTGCATGATAAGGAGCCTGGGTGTGAGGTTAAAGAAAAAATTGGAAGTGAGATATATGAAGACAGATATAATAATTACCTTGAGTTTTTGAATGAATTAAAGAAAGGAGCAGCATATCATGGTTGAAATAGCACCATCTTTACTATCTGCAGATTTCATCTGTCTTGAAAAGGAAATTAAAAGAATTAAAGATGCAGGGATATCTATGTTACATATTGATGTAATGGACGGGCATTTTGTACCTAATATAACTGTTGGTCCAATGGTAGTTAAAAGTATAAAAAGTAAATTCTCTATTTTTTTAGATGTTCACTTGATGATTTCAAAACCAGATGAATATATTGAGGCCTTTAAGGATGCAGGTGCGGATTTGATAACAGTACATAGTGAAACCTGCTTACACCTTGATAGAACCCTTGAAAAGATAAAAAATTACGGGATAAAAGCGGGGGTATCCTTAAACCCTGCTACTCCTCCAGAAATTATCAATTGGGTATCTGAAAAGCTTGATTTAGTTCTTGTCATGAGTGTTAACCCGGGATTTGGAGGCCAAAGTTTCTTGCCTAATTCTATTGACAAGATTTCGCAAATAAAAACAATGAGGGAACAGCTTAGAGGAAAATGGAAGATACAGGTTGATGGTGGAATCAATACCAAGACTGCTCCAAGTGTGATAAAGGCTGGTGCAGATATTTTAGTGTCTGGCTCTGCTATCTTTAAAGGAGATGAAGACCCAGCAGATATAATAAAACAACTAAAGTCTACTAATACAATTTAAGAAATAGCAGCATTTTTTTTTGTTTTTTTGCATAAATTTAAAAAAATATCGTTTTCACCTCTCACGTTTTAGATGATTAAATAATAGAATATATCAAAATTAGTAGTTAATTTACCTCAATGGTGAGGGGTGGATGCTAGTGCGCTTATTACTTAGCTGGCATATGATTATATGGAAGTTAGTAGGTATTTTACTTGCTGTTGGTGGTATTGTTTTAATTAATGAGGTAATACCAAAAGAATTTTGGTATGTTTTGGCCGGTTGTATGATGATTTTTGGCGGGTGGATTTTATTTAGAAGTTGCTGACTGAAAATTGCATATAAAGGATTAAGGAGGCATCAGGGAGGGGTTAAATGAAATTTTATACTTTAAAGTTACCAAAAGTTCTTGGTAAGGTTATTAGAGGTGTATTAAAGATTTTTGACAAAAAATAAAAAGCGCTTGCTTAAGCGCTTTTTATTTAGAGTGCTCTTGTTACTTTATCTGACTTTAAGCATCTAGTACAAATGTTTACTCTTTTTTTGGACCCGTCAACTATAGCTCTAACTTTTTGTATGTTTGGGTTCCATTTTCTTTTTGTCTTTTTATTTGAGTGAGAAACATTAAACCCTGTTTTGGAGCTTTTTCCACAAATTTCGCAGACACTAGCCATTTTTAGTACCTCCTTTTTAACAAATAAATTAAGACTGTTCCAATGTTATCATAGGGAAGTTTAACTTTCAAGGTATTTTAAATATTTATCTATAAAGAAGGAATTATTTTACCTTTCATTGAAAAATATATTTAGAAATTAAGATATAAAAATAAATTAATGTAGCATATTTAGTAAAAAATAACATTTTGAAAAGAATTTGCTAAAGGAGGTGGAGCCCGGTTATTTACCAGGGCTAATAATGGGAAATACTTCGAACACCGAGTATGGTCAAATTATTATTTCAGAAGATGTGATAGCGGATATAGTTGGTATTGCTGCTATAGAGTGTTATGGAATTGTTGGAATGGCATCAAAGAGATTTAAAGATGGGATTTGGGAACTGTTAAAGCGAGAAAATTTAAGTAAAGGCGTAGTAATCAAATCGTCAGGTGAAAAACTTATTGTGGATGTTTTTATTATAGTCAGTTATGGGGTTAATATATCCCAGGTCTGCCAAAATATTATGGACAAGGTGAAATATACCTTAGAAACTAATACAGGTTTGGAAGTGGATGAAGTAAATATAAATGTACAAGGCATCAGGGTTGAGGAATAAAGGAGGCTATAATAAATTGGCTGAAGAAAAGTTCGATGGATATGATTTGAAAGTTATGTTTATAGAAGGAGCAAATCTACTTTCTCACTCAAAATCCAGTATCGACGCTTTGAATGTATTTCCTGTACCAGATGGTGATACAGGAACCAACATGAATTTGACATTGCAGGCTGCATGCAAGGAGCTTGAGGACGAAGAGCTAGAAAGCCTGGATGATATTGCTAGTGTTATTGCTACGGGTTCTCTGATGGGTGCTAGAGGGAACTCAGGAGTAATTTTGAGCCAGTTGATAAGGGGGTTTACAAAGACTTTTAGTAATCGCAAAGAATTTGATCCTTATGTTTTTAGTGAGGCATTAATAAATGGTGTTAATACTGCATATAAAGCAGTATTAAAGCCTGTTGAAGGTACTATATTAACTGTTGCCAAAGATGCAGCAGTGGGCTCACAAAAATATCTAAAAAATAATAAAAACCCATTTCTTAGAGATATGTTAGAGTATGTAATAGAATGTGCCAGGGAAAGTCTTGAGAAAACACCTGACAAATTAAAAGCACTTAAAGAAGCTGGAGTAGTTGATGCCGGCGGAATGGGTCTTTTAGTAATTTATAAGGGGTTTTTGGAAGGGCTAAATAAAAGATTGTCAAATGATTACAGTAGTGTGAAAAGGGATAATGTAATTGGAGTTATTGATCAAGACAAAGTTGAACCTTATGAGCTGCAAAGTAAAGAAGCCGGCCATGTATTTTCTGGCTTTAAATATTGTACAGAAGTTCTGGTAAGCGGGGAAAATTTAGATGAAAACCCTTTGAAAGATAAACTCTCATCACTAGGAGACTCTGTGCTGGTTGTAGGTGACAAAAATTTAATAAAAGTACATATTCACACTGACCGCCCGGGCATAGTTTTAGAAAAATGCTGTGATGTTGGGGAGTTATCAAATGTAAAGATAGACAATATGAAGAATCAGCATAAAGAATTTATAAATAAAGATAATACTGAGCAAACTGTAAAGGAAGAGACAGAAGATATAACAGAAGATATAGAAGATATAAATGAAGATCTAATAAAATTAATTGTTGTTGCCAATGGAGATGGCTTGAAGGAAATTTTTGAGAGTATGGGAGCTTCAGAAGTTATTGCTGGTGGACAAAGCATGAATCCTAGTACAAAGGATATATTAGATGCAGTTGAAAAAGCAAAAGGCAATAAAATTATATTACTTCCTAACAATAAAAATATTATTATGACCTGTGAGCAAGTTGTTGATCTGACCGATAAAGAGGTGGAAGTAGTTAAGACCAAAACAATACCTCAAGGAATATCTGCACTAATAGATTTTGATCCTTATGCTGAGAATATACATGATGAGAAGAATAAAATGCAGGATAATGCAAAAGATGTAATTAGCGGTGAAGTAACATATGCTGTAAGAGAGACAAAGGTTGATGAAATATTTGTTAAAGAAGGAGATATTATTGGTATTTTGGAAGGCCAAATTGTTTCTTCTGGAAGTGATGTGGAAGAAGTAGCTTTTAATACTTTGAATATAGCTGTAGAAGACGATGATATAGAAATTATTAGCATCTTTACTGGCGAAGATACTTTGAGGGAATCCTCCATGGCTTTAAAAGATAAGCTTGAAGAAAATTTTGCTGACCAGGAAATAGAAATGTATCACGGCGGGCAGCCATTGTATTATTATATATTTTCGGTTGAATAGATACTTGTAAGAGAGGAGAAACTAAGGGTGAGCATTCAAATTATTACAGATAGTACCTGTGATTTGCCAAAAAAGTTAATTGAGGAATACAATATACACGTTATACCATTAAATATACACTTTGGTGAGAAAGTTTACAAAGATGGTATTGACTTAACGGCTGAAAATTTTTATCAACTATTGGAAAGCTCTGACCAACATCATCCAACTACCTCCCAACCATCGCCGGGAGACTTTATGAACTTGTATAAAAAAGTAGCTTCAAGTGGAGACGATATTATCTCGATTCATATATCTTCTGAACTTAGCGGTACCTACCAGTCTGCAGTTTTAGCAAATAATATGATCAGTGAGTCTGAAGAAGATATAAATATTTATACTGTTGATTCTAGGATAACTAGTACTTCTTTAGGAATGATGGTGCTAGAAGCTGCCAAAATGGCTGATAAGGATGAAGATATAAATAGCATTTTGAAAAGAATAGATGAATTAAAGAACAAAATAAAAACATATTTTATGGTTGATACCCTTGAATACTTAGAAAAAGGTGGTAGGATAGGTAAAGCTCAGGCTCTAGTTGGAAATTTGTTAAATGTAAAGCCTATCCTGGCTCTAGAAGAAGGAATTGTTGTTCCTCAAAAAAAAGTAAGAGGTAGAAAAAAAGGTCTAAACTATATCATTGAACTAATAGAAAAAGAATTTACTGACGAAAAGGTTAATGTTGCCATTATGCATGCTAATACCCCCGATGAAATCGAAAAATTAGAAAATAATGTAAAAGAAAGAATTGATTATAATGAAAAGATAGTAAGTGAGTTAGGACCTATCGTAGGCACTCATGCTGGACCTGGAACCGTTGGGATAGCTATATATGCAGTATAACTAAATATCTATTAATAACTGTCTGGTACCATTCAATTTACGAGATTTTTCATCTTTTTAGACCACCTATATGGTCTTTTTTTTATATAAGGAAAACACTTCTAGTATTAAAGGACTATGTCGTGACATACTAGGAATAAGAAAGATATAAGGAGGTGAAATTAATGGGTACTGGACAAAAAAGAAACAAAGCTCTAGTTGAAGGAGCAGAGAGAGGATTATATCAATTCAAGTACGAAGTTGCTGATGAACTTGGTATCCAGCCGCCTCAAAGCGATTATTGGGGCAACCTTACCTCTAGAGATTGTGGTGCAGTAGGCGGGAACATGGTAAGAAAGATGATTCAAGCCTATGAAACTCAACTTGCTAATCAGCAAAACCAACAGCAATAAGACAGCAACAGGGTTAAACATATTCCTTTTAAAGGTGGCTCTCCATATATGGAGAGCCACTTCTATATTATATATTTTATAAACCAGGGACAATATATTTGTCCCTGGAATTGGGAGAGGAGAAACCGGAGGAAGAGCTTATGGGGATTAACTCTTCACTAGTTATTATGTACAATTCTCGTAAAATCAATACATTAATTTACAAGATTTAAGGTAAAATTGAAATTTATTTATAGTCTTGGTAAAATAAAGTTGTTATAGAAGGTGATGCTAAAATGAGGATAATTGCAGGTAGTGCAAAAAATAAAAGGATTAAAACATTACCAGGCGAGAAGGTAAGGCCAACTTCTGACAGGATAAAAGAATCACTATTTAGTATGTTAAACTTGAATAGTAGCATGAAAGTATTAGATTTATTTTCTGGAACAGGAAACCTTGGTATTGAAGCATTAAGCCGTGGAGTAAATTATTGTACCTTCGTAGAAATTTCCAGGACAGCATTTAATACTTTAAAAGAAAATGTCAGAGTATGCAGATTTGAAAATAAAAGTGAACTTATCAGGGGGGATGTGTATAATTGCATCAAGAAACTTAAAAATCAAGAAAAAAAGTATGATTTGATATTTGCTGATCCTCCTTATGAACAAAATCATATTAATGAACTTTTATCTAATGATTACTTACCTGATATAATAACATCCAATGGACTGTTAATGATAGAACACAGTTCAAAGGAATTACCAAATTTAGAAGAAGTTTGTGAAGTCAAAAAAACTATTAAATGGAGTATAATAAAACAAAAAGTATATGGCGGAACTTATTTAACATTTTTAATAAAAGAGGTGAAATAAATTGAAGACTGCCATCTATCCTGGAAGCTTTGATCCTCCTACAATGGGACATTTGGATATTATAAGAAGAGCAAGTAAGGTTTCTGACAAAGTAATTGTTGCTATCTTAAATAACCCTCACAAAAAGAATCCGATGTTCTCAATTGAGGATAGAAAAAAAATGTTAGATCTAATAACAAAAGGACTTGAAAATGTTGAGATTGATCACTTTGAAGGTCTTTTGGTTGAGTATGCAGTCAAAAAGCAAGCTCAGATAATTATTAAAGGTCTAAGGGCTATTTCTGATTTTGAAAATGAATTTCAAATGGCTTTAACTAATAGAAAACTAACTCCAGAAGTAGAAACTGTTTTTATGATGACAAATGATAAATATTCTTATTTAAGTTCTAGTGTTGTTAAAGAGATTTTATATTTTGGAGGCTGTATAGATCAACTTGTACCTGAAGAAGTAAATGAATTTATTTCTGAGAAAATCAAACAAGGTGAAATTATTTTAGCTTAGATTTTAAAAGATTTTAACCTGGCTCCATTAATTAAAAGATATATAATAACTAAAGCTGCAATGCTAACTCCTATTATGACTGAAATAAGCCCGAACCAACTTAAACTAAAAGTCCAAGTATCAAGAAAAGTCATTTCCGTAGGAGTAGTAACAATACTTTCGCTAGCGATTACCGGTTGACCAGATTTGTCTAATAGAGCTCTAGATACAGGTATTGTATATATAGCTGCTAGGAAGCCGTGTATTATTCTAGCACATATAAAAGGTATAATATTTATATCGGTATCGCTAGTGATACTAGCAACCTGCGCATGCACAGATATACCACTCCAGGCAATTATAGCACTGATAGCCATTAACTTACTTGTAAGGGGTATGTGATCTGGAAGCGTACCTGCTTTTTCGCAGCCAAGAGAGACTTCAAAGAAACCATTTATGAAAGAGTCGATAATCTCGGGAGTTGCACCAAATGGATAGAAGATGCTATATAATATAGAGTTTATTACTCCAGTAATACCAATTATGTCCAATATATTGATTATTACGGAAAATAATATTATAAAGCCGCCAATTAAGAGCAGTGTATTGATTGAATTTTTTATAGCATCGCCCATAAGCTGCCCAAAAGGACGGCCATCTGATTTTTTGGCTTCAGTCATTGATCTAAAAGCTCTAACTATTATATTCTCATGTTTTTTTTCTTCGGGGGTAACGTCAGAGCTGTTTTTTTTGTAAAACCTCATTAACAAACCGACACTAAAGCTTGATAGATAATGCGCAATGGCTATGATGGTGCCAAGGTACGGGCTTTTTAACATACCTACAGCAACGGCTCCAAACATAAATAATGGGTCGGCAGTATTGGTAAAACATATCAGACGCTCTGCTTCTGTTTTTGTGCATAGCTTTTCTCTTCTGATTTTTGCAGTCAAAATAGATCCTAGAGGAAATCCAGATGCTAATCCAACGGCCATGACAAATGATCCTACACCTGGAACATTAAAAACTGGTCTCATTATAGGTTGCAAAAGAGTACCCATAAATCTGACAACGCCTAACCCCATTAAGATTTCAGCACTTATAAAAAAAGGAAGAAGTGCAGGGAAAACAACATTCCACCAAATAGTTAAGCCATCATAAGCACCGTCAAAAGCTGTTTCAGGATACAATACCATTGAAATTGTTATAAAAACTGCAATAGAGGCAATTATGAAATGAAAAATTTTATTTATTATAGTATTATGCAATATAATTCCCCCTTAGCAATTATTTGGTTTTTACTTGATACTACATATATATAAGATGTATATAAGCTTAATTCATGTGTTATACACTTTAAGGAGTGGTAAATTTGGACGAGAAGATAGGTTTGGCCCTTGGCTCAGGAGCTGCAAGAGGTTTTGCCCACATAGGTGTAATTAAATTTTTGGAAAGGGAACAAATTCCAATACATTGTATTACCGGGTGCAGTATGGGCAGTCTAATCGGGGGGCTATATGCAAGAGGAATGGATATTGATATGATTGAAGCCCTTGCATGTGGACTAAATCATAGAAAATGGATGGATGTTGGAGTTCCCAGGAAAGGATTATTAAGAGGAAAAAAAATACTAGATGTGCTAAAATTAATAACAAAGAATTATAAAATAGAAGAACTAGAAATTCCCTTTGCATGTATTGCAACCGATGTACAAAATGGAATAGAGATACCCTTTACAAGAGGGTCTTTGGCTGAGGCAATTAGAGCAAGCACATCGATACCGGGTATTTTCGTGCCTTATGAAGATGAAAATGAAAGAGTTTTGGTTGATGGTGCAGTTGTTAATAGAGTACCAATCAACCTTTGTCGTGAATTAGGTGCAAGCAAAGTGATTGCAGTTGATGTGGACTTTAAGGTAGAAGATGCTAAAGTTAATAATATATTTGATGTTATTATACAAAGTATGAGTATAATGCAAAAGGAAATAATGAGTTACAAAATAAATGACTGTGATTTACTTATACAGCCTGATTTAAGTGTTATTAAACCTGGACAGTTTGATAGAGTACAAGAAGCAATTGATATAGGCGAGAAAGCTTGTATGGAGATGATTGAAGAGATAAGAGCTCTATAAAGATAGAGTGCGGGCTTATAAAAAGGATGGGTGAAAATTGAAAAAAATCATTAAAGGCTTTGTGGTTTTTATAGTGATTTTGGCGTTTGCGCTTGTAACAATGTTTATGATATCGACTGATTATTACTTAGTTAGGCCTGGCTCAATAGAACCTTTAAGCGAATTGATTGTTGTTGAAGGAAGTGAAAATATATCTGATGGAGAGTTCTATCTAACCACTGTTAATCAGACCAGGGCAAATGCTTTGGTTTGGCTTTATGGCTATTTTAACCCGTATGTAGAACTGGTTGAACGAGAAGATGTCCTTCCTGAAGATATGGAAGTTGATGATTACCGGGAAATGATGAATCAATACATGGAAGATAGTAAAAATATGTCGAAAGTTATCGCATTAAAAAGAATAGGTTATGATATAGAAGTAAAAAGTGATGGTATTAAAGTGATGGAAGTTCCTGAAACAAGTCCTGCCAATGGTATTTTGCAGGAAGGTGACCTGATTACGAAAGTAGACGGCGAAGAGATCCCAATTGCTGAAGAAATGGTTGAAAAAGTCAAAGACAGACAAATAGGAGATACTGTAAATCTATTGTTTGAAAGAGAAGGTGAAATCTACGAAAAAGACATAAAGACCGTTGAAAGTCCGAATAGCCCTGGAAGTGCTGCACTTGAAATATTTGTTAAAACATCTGGGTGGACACCTGTTTTCCCAATTGACATAGAGATAGATTCAGGTGATATTGGTGGACCTTCTGCAGGTCTGATGTTTGCCCTCGAAATAAAAAACCAGCTAACCGATTATGATTTAACTGCAGGTAAAAAAATAGCAGGTACCGGAACTATTAATATGGATGAAGAAGTTGGTTCAGTAGGTGGTGTAAGGCATAAGATGGTAGCTGCCGAGAGTGAAGGAGTAAGGTATTTTTTTGCACCTAAAGCAAATGAATGGATTGCACACTATGTGGAGGAGTTTTACGACGATTTTGATGCTGTAATTGTCGAAGATTTAGACGATGCTCTAGATTTTTTAGAAGAACTCAGGGAGAAGAAGTGATGACTGCATTTTTAGTGAAATCATCATTTCCTTCTTTATTGATAAGCAGATTGTATACGGAAGTGGCCTTAACTTCTTCTCTGAAACATGCTTCTGCGTAGGGACTTAGCTTTCTTAAATCTTTAGCAGGTCGTGTTAAGACAGGTAAAGTGGCAGTGTCTTTCATATTCTTTAAAGCTTCTTGTCCCCTTTTGTTCATTCCAAGGACTCTTAGATAAGCAGGACCTTTTTTGTTAAAATAATTAACTTTATCTTTTTTTAAATCTACTAAAAGGTGAATAAGATATCTATTTAGCCTCCCCCTGGTATAACGTTTAGTGATAGTTTGATTTAATATGGATTCAATGTCAGAATTATATATTGCAGATTTTTTAAATCTGTCTTCTAGTCCCTTTTCCCAACCGATATATTCTGACAGCTCTTTTTGTGAAGATGTTCTCAAACGATAGATAAGATATTTTTCTAGATCTTTGAAAAAAACAAAATTTTTATCATGCTTTGTAAGTATTTCAATGGTTGATTCAGGGGCGTAGCTATTAATGATTTTATTTTCTTTAAGGGCATTCCTTATAGCTGTGGCACTTGCAAGGTTACTTGTTAGTTCTTTGTCATGATAGTTACTTCCAGTTCGCCTTATGACCATAGGAGTAATGCCGGTGTTTAAATTTAAATGAGATTTTATATATTCGATTCCTAATATGTCGTTTGGAGTTAATTCTTTATCTATATTAGTCAAATTGTTAAGGGCGTTAGCTGAAGCTCTTGGATAGCTATATCCTTCTTTAAGGTATTTTTTTAACTCTATTTTAAAATTATCAGGTTCTTTTTCTAATATTTCAGCGGCTTGTGTTAAAAAGTCTGAATCAGCACTTTCGCTACCAAAGGTTTGATACTTAACTAATCCTGTTGCATTTAATATAGCAATTGAGCCTTGAGCAAATTCTTTGGCGCTTTGGGTAGCCCAGATAAATGGCAGCTCTAATACAAGATCTACTCCTTGCTTTAATGCCATTTCTGCCCTTGCCCATTTATTAATAATTGCCGGTTCACCCCTTTGGACCCAGTTGGGACTCATTACTGCTATTATTGCATCGGGATTTGTAAGCTTTTTTGATTCTTCTATGTGATAGAGATGTCCATTATGAAAGGGGTTATATTCAACTACTATTCCAGTACATTTCATAATGATTCCTCCTATGGTTGAAGTTATTTGCCGAATCATACTTAATCTGTTAACATGTTACATTTGTAAAGTATATATTAATCTTTTCTTTTTTAGTTGCTTTTATCCTTCAAGAAAAGTATATTAAATAAAAATTGATGTAACTGTAAAAAGCAAACCTTGATTCTGGTGCAAAAAGTCTATTCACATAAGTAAAGTGTTTTTAATTGATACATCTAAAACTCGTCAGCGGTCGAAATAAGGCTTCCAAATCAATGAACTCATCCTGAGTTCGATTAGCTAATGACATCCTGTCATTAGACCTTATTTCTCCCATTTCCTTGTCAAGATGTATTATAGTTAAAAACAAAACTTTGTTCATATGACTTTTTGCACCAGAATCACCCTTTAATCATTGACTTTTTCACCAGAATTAATCTTTTTAAATTAATGAGAAAGTAGGAGAAGTAAAATAATAAATATAAATACAAGGAGGTATAATAAATGAAAGTCTTAGTAATTAATTGTGGTAGTTCATCACTAAAGTATCAAGTTTTTAATATGGCTGAGGAGGAAGTTTTAGCAAAAGGTGAGGTAGAAAGAATTGGAGGGAAAAATTCTAAACTAAAACATAAAAAAATAAATTTGGAAAAAGGTGAAGAAGGATTAGGAGAAGTATTAGTAGAAGAAGAGATTAATAATCACAAAGAAGCAATTAAGGTTGTAGTTGATAACTTAGTGGATATTAATTATGGGGTTATAAATGATCTAAGTGAAATTTATGCCGTCGGCCACAGGGTTGTGCATGGAGGAGAAGAGTTTTCAGATGCTGTGATAATTGATGATGAAGTACTAAAAGCTTTGGATAAATGTAAAGAGCTAGCACCTCTTCATAATCCGCCAAATATTGCAGGGATAGAGGCGGCTGGTGAAATATTCAAAAATAGTGTTCAGGTAGGAGTTTTTGATACAGCTTTTCATCAGGCCATGGATGAAAAAAGTTATCTTTATGGTTTGCCTTATGAGCTTTATCAGAAATATGGTATTAGAAAATATGGTTTTCATGGAACTTCTCATAAATATGTCTCTGAGAAAGCGTCTAAAATAATGAAAAAGCCTGTAGAAGAATTAAAACTGATCTCTTGTCATTTGGGAAACGGAGCGAGCATAGCAGCAATTGATAAAGGAAAGTCTGTAGATACTAGTATGGGTTTTACCCCCCTAGAAGGTCTTGTGATGGGAACTAGAACAGGAGACTTAGACCCTGCTATTGTACCCTTTTTGATAGAAAAAGAAAAAATGGACACAAATGATATAAACGATTTATTAAATAAAAAATCTGGAGTACTTGGTTTATCTGGAATCAGTAATGATTTTAGAGATTTAGAAAAAGCAGCAATAGAAGGAAATTATAGGGCAAAGGTTGCCCTTGATGTTTTTGTTTACAGAGTGGTTAAATTTATAGGATCATATATAATGGTATTAGGAGGTGTTGATGGTTTAATCTTTACTGCCGGGGTTGGTGAAAACTCACCGAATGTTAGACAAAAAATTGCTGATTATTTAACATTTGCCGAAGTAAAGATTGATGGGGAGAAAAATAAAATTAAAGGAGAAACAAAAGATATTTCTGCCCCAGACTCATCTTGTAGAGTGCTTGTTATACCTACCAATGAGGAGCTGATGATTGCTAGAGAAACAAAAAGGTTATGCGATTAAAACTAGAAATCCTTGACAAGTACCAAGGCTTTATTTATAATTATCCATGTTTGAGGTGAAGTTTAATGCGTATCAATGTTAATGAATTGAGAAACGAATTAGACGGTACTATGAGTTTTCAGTGGGGGCTTTTGGCACCTGAGGATTTTAAAGATAGGATTGAAGATATTGTGGTGACCTTTACGGCCAAATATACTGATGAAAGCATTTTGATTAAAGGGTATCTGAGTATGGTTTATAAAACACAATGCGGCAGATGTATTAAACCTACAAGTATAAAAGTGGGTGAAAAATTTGAAGAAGAATTTAGGCGCGGTAGTCCACCACAACCAGAAGAAACAGAAATAGTATTAGAAAAAGAAGATCTTTCTGTAGATTATTTTACGGGCAATTACCTTGAGCTTGATGACTACTTTAGACAGGTTATAATACTTTCTATACCTGATAAAGTACTGTGTCGAAAAGACTGTCCCGGTCTATGTCCAGAATGTGGGCAGGACTTGTCTATAGCAGATTGTGGATGTCAAAAAGAAAGTGTAGATCCCCGTCTAAAAAAGTTGGAGAAGTTTAAAGAAATTATCCAAGAAAACTAAATGAGGTAGGAGGTGTGAAAATATGGCGGTACCTAAGCGAAAGACATCAAAAACTAGAAGAAACAGAAGAAGAGCACACAAAAAAACTAAAGCCCCAACAATGGCTGAATGTCCTCAGTGTAGAGAGGTGAAGGTTCCTCACAGAGTGTGTCAAAATTGTGGGTACTATAAAGGAAAAGAAATAGTTGAAGTTTAAATCAAACACCTGCCGGTATGAAACCTGAAAATATAGTGAACCGGCAGGTGTTGTTTTATTATCTTGCGAAAATTTTTAGTATAAGATATACTTTTTTTTATGTAGCTAATATTTATGCACTGGCTTTCATAAAATTATAGAATAATAGCCGCTAAAAAGGTGAAAAATTAAGTTTAACTTTAGTTAAACCTGGAGGGAAAGAGCATGGTAGTTAAGATTGCATTAGACGTTATGGGCGGAGATAATTCCCCTCATGCTTTGATTGAGGGCGCTATAGCGGCAATTGAAGAAAAGTCCGACATGAGAATTTATTTAGTTGGAGATGAAAAAGAAATAAAGAAAGTACTTGAAAATAGAAATTATCCGTTGGATAATCTTGAGATAATACATACTGAAGAAGTAATACATGATGATGACCAACCAACAAAAGCAATTAGAAAAAAATCAGAAGCATCCTTACCCTTATCAATGAAATATGTTAAAGAAAACAAGGTAGATGCCGTTGTAAGTGCAGGAAATACTGGAGCCTTCATGGCTGGAGGTTTGATGATTCTTGGTAGGCTTCAGGGTATATCGAGGCCTGCCCTTGCACCGATAATCCCTAGTTTTAATGGTAATAGTACTGTTATATTAGATGTAGGTGCGAATATGGATGCAAAGTCCAGGAATTTAGCTGATTTTGCCATGATGGGAAGTTTGTATGCAGAGAAAGTATTGGGACGAGAAGAACCTTCTGTAGGACTTATAAATGTTGGCGAAGAAGCAGGTAAAGGTAATAAGCTGTTAAAAGAGACTTACGAGATTTTAGAGAAAAGCCATCTAAACTTTAAAGGCAACCTGGAATCAAGGGATTTACTCGATTGTCCTTATGATATAGTTGTCTGCGATGGTTTTCTAGGAAATATCTTGTTAAAATTTGCAGAAGGTATGGGCTCGAGTATTTTGATGAAAATGAAAGAGGAATTTACAAGTGGGCTTAGAAATAAAATGGGAGCATATTTACTTCAGCCGGCTTTTAAAAATTTGAAGAAAGAGCTTGATTATACAGAATATGGAGGGGCGCCGTTTCTAGGGGTTAATGGATTATGCATTAAATGCCATGGGTCCTCTAATTCTAAAGCTGTGAAAAATGCACTGGTGATGCAGGCTTATCCTTTTATAAAAGAAAATGTTATTTCCCTATTTTTAGAAGAGATCGAGAAAGGATGGTCTTTTCAAAATGCTGAATAATATAAAAGTACTATCAACAGGAAAACATCTACCTGAAAGGGTAGTTACAAATAAAGAGTTAGAGAACTATGTAGAAACGAGTGAGAATTGGATAAGCAGTAGAACAGGAATAGAGGAAAGAAGATTTGTATCAGATAATGAATCCACTTCTGATCTTGCTGCAGTTGCTGCTAAAGAAGCTCTAAAGAGAGCTGAGGTAAAGCCTGAAGAGGTTTCGATGATAGTGGTGACTACTATGACACCGGATATGCCCTTTCCTTCTACAGCATGTTTGGTTCAGGACAAAATAGGAGCTGAAAACGCTTTTGCTTTTGATTTAGAAGCAGCTTGTTCTGGATTTTTGTATGGGTTAATAGTAGGCAGCCAATTTGTTTCCGCTGGAAGTTGTCGATATGTACTTGTTATTGGAGCTGAAACAATGAGCAAAATTTTGGATTTTGAAGATAGGTCTACATGTGTTTTGTTCGGGGATGGTGCAGGGGCATGTCTCTTAGGAAAAGCAGACAATCACAATCAAGGTATTTTATCTTTTGACCTAGGAGCTGATGGAGGAAAAAGCGAAATACTTAAAATGCCAGGTGGAGGCTCTTTGTTTCCTGCAAGCCATGAAACCGTAAAAAACAGGTATCATTATTTAAAGATGAATGGGAATGAAGTATATAAATTTGCAGTGAAATTTTTAGGGCAGTCCGCCCTAAAAACCCTGGAAGACGCAGGGAAAAATCCCGACGAAATAGATCTATTAATACCTCATCAAGCAAATCTAAGAATTATCGATTCAGCAGTCAAAAAACTCGGCATAGACTATGATAAAGTATTTCTTAATGTGGCAAAATACGGAAATATGTCTGCGGCCTCTATACCTGTAGCCTTGGATGAAGCATTAGACGATGGGAAAATTACCAGAGGAGATTTGCTAGTCCTTGTAGGGTTTGGAGCCGGACTAACATGGGGCAGTTGTGTACTCGTCTGGTAACTTAAAAAATTTTAAAAAAATATTCAAAGGTTTAAAGGAGGAGTGGAGGTTGAGTAGAAATAGAATTACTGATATTTTAAATATTGATTATCCAATTTTGCAGGGTGGTATGGCCTGGGTTTCTACTGGAGAGCTAGCTTTAGCTGTCTCTCTAGCAGGAGGGCTTGGTATTATAGCTGCTGGAAATGCACCTGCGGATGTCATTGAAGAAGAGATAAAAAAAGTTAAGAAAGAAACGGATAAGCCTTTTGGTGTTAATATTATGCTATTATCCCCTCATGTAGATGAAATCATGGACCTTGTAGTTAAGGAAAAAGTGCCTGTGGTTACAACAGGAGCCGGAAACCCAGGGAAATATATGGAAAAACTAAAAGAAGCAGATATAAAGGTTATCCCTGTAGTCCCATCTATTGCTTTAGCAAAACGCCTGGAAAAACAGAAAGTAGATGCTTTAATTGCAGAAGGGACAGAAGCTGGTGGCCATATTGGTGAGCTAACAACTATGGCTCTTGTGCCTCAAATTGTTGATGCAGTAAATATTCCAGTCATTGCAGCAGGTGGAATTGCTGATGGAAGAGGAATGATTGCAGCGTTTGCCCTTGGAGCAGAAGGGGTACAGATTGGCACAAGGTTTGTCTGTGCTAAAGAATGTACGGTACATAATAATTATAAAGAAGCTGTTATAAAGGCTAAAGATAGAGACACAGTCGTATCTGGTAGATCTACTGGACATCCAGTAAGATCAATAAAAAATAAATTGACAGGTAAGTTTAACCAACTTGAAAAAGAAGGTGCAAAAGCAGAAGAAATTGAAGAGCTTGGAGCAGGTAAAATGGCTCTTGCAGCAAAAGATGGTGATACATCTCTGGGTTCAGTAATGGCAGGGCAGGTTGCTGCAATGATAAAAGAAGAAAAAACAGCAAAAGAGATAATTGATGAGGTCGTAACAGAGGCAAAGGAGCTAGAACAGAATCTAAAGTTGGATTTTTAGATGAGGTATTAAAAGGAGGTATTTAATGAGCGGGTTAATTTTCCTTTTTCCCGGTCAGGGTGCTCAATTTCCTGGTATGGGATCAGAACTAGTAGAAGAGTTCGAAACAGCAAAAAGAACTTTTAAAGAAGCTGACGAAATATTAGGATTTAAGCTTTCAGAAATTATTCTTAATGGGGAAAAAGAAGATTTAATGAAGACAGAAATAACTCAGCCTGCCATACTTACGGTTAGTATAGCATGTATGAGGGTTTTGGCTGAACTTGGGTTAAAGCCAGAAGCATCGGCAGGGCTTAGCCTTGGAGAATACAGTGCCCTTGTAACTGCAGGCTCTATAGAATTTGAGGATGCTTTGCCACTTGTAAAAAATAGAGGCAAATTTATGCAAGAAGCTGTTCCTCAAGGCCAAGGGAAGATGCTAGCTGTTATTGGTGGGGAAACTGAAAAAATAGAAAAAGTTTGTGAAGATGTAAGAAATGAATTGGGTAAGACTGTAAGACCAGTAAATTATAATTGTCCTGGACAAATAGTTATAGCAGGGGAAGCTCCTGCTGTTGATGAAGCAGGGATAAGATGTAAAGAGCAAAATGCAAAAAAGGTAATAGAACTATCTGTGAGTGCGCCTTTTCACTCTGAAATGCTAGAGCCAGCTAGTGACAAACTGGCAATAGAGCTTGAAAAGATTGAAATAAAAGAACCTAAAATAAAAGTATTATCTAATGTGACAGGAGATGTAATGGAAAAACCTGAGGTAATAAGAAAACTACTTACAAAACAAGTAAAATCTCCGGTTTTATGGGAGCAGTCGATGAGAAGTTTCCTTGATATGGGGTATAAATTTTATTTAGAACTACCTCCTGGATCAACCCTTACTTCATTCATGAGAAAAATCGATAGGAAAAATGCAAAAATAAAGACTATAGAAGATCCAAAGAAAATAGAGCAGGTTAAAAGCGAGCTGAGTAAGGAGGGGATTGTGTGAATGAACTAGAAAAAGTTGCACTAGTGACAGGTGGCGGTAGAGGTATTGGTAGGGCTATTTCACTGGAGCTTGCAAAATCTGGGTATTATGTTATCGTTAATTATTCTAGAAGCAAAGAGGAAGCAGAAAAAGTTGTAGACGAAATCAAACAAGCAGGAGGAAATGCAACCCCCTTTAAAGCTCCTGTACAGGATTTTGAAGCCTGCAAAGAAATGGCTGATTATGTGTTAGAAAATTTTAAGAGAATTGATGTACTGGTTAATAATGCAGGTATTACAAGAGATCAACTTTTTGTTAGAATGAAAGAAGATGATTTTGATGATGTGATTAATATTAACCTAAAAGGTGTTTACAATTGTACCAAGGCTTTTTCAAAGGCTATGCTTAAACAAAAGTCAGGGTGTATTATTAACATGGCATCAGTATCTGGGGTAGTGGGTAACCCGGGTCAGTCTAATTACTCTGCTAGTAAAGCTGGAGTGATAGGATTTACCAAAAGTTTAGCTAGAGAACTAGGTAGTAGAGGTATAAGGGTAAATGCAGTAGCACCAGGATTTATTGATACTGAAATGACTGAAGGATTTAGCGAAGAATTAAAGAATGAAATAGTTAATGAAACCTGCCTTGGACGTTTTGGAGCACCTGAAGAGGTTGCTGAAGCAGTTGGTTTCTTGGCAAATTCCGCTAACTATATAACCGGTCAGGTGATAAATGTAGATGGCGGTATGGCAATGTAATGCAGTTAATGTAGTATGGTTATATATTCAAATGTATACAATTGAGTAATGAGAATGAGAGGAGGTGAAAACGTGGCAGCTTTTGATAAAGTTAAAGAAATTATAGTTGATCAATTAGGGGTAGAAGAAGACCAGGTAAAACTAGAAACCAGCTTTACTGAAGATTTAGAAGCTGATTCTTTGGATATAGTTGAATTGATTATGGCTTTAGAAGAGGAATTTGATATGGAGATTTCTGATGAAGAAGCTGAAAAAATGACTACAGTACAAGAAGTTGTAGATTACATTGATAACAATCAATAACAAGTAAAGTCCCGCAAAACGGGGCTTTCTTAAAATTATAGAAGGTGGGTGACTTCAAATATGAATAGAGTAGTTGTCACCGGAATGGGAGCAGTTACTCCACTTGGAATCGGAAAAGAAAAGTTTTTTGAAGGGTTAAAAAAAGGACAAAGTGGAATAAATCATATAACTTCTTTTGATACAGAGGGTTTTCCGTCGAAAATTGCTGGAGAGGTTAAAGATTTTACCCCCACTGATTATATCGATAAACGAGATGTCAAAAGAATGGACCGCTTTACACAATTTGCAGTCGGGGCATCAAGGATGGCTGTTGAAGATGCTAACTTGGAGATTAATGAGCATAATTCTAATCGAGTAGGGGTATCGGTAGGTTCAG
This sequence comes from Natranaerofaba carboxydovora, assembly GCF_022539405.1. Lineage (NCBI taxonomy): Bacteria > Bacillati > Bacillota > Clostridia > Natranaerobiales > Natranaerofabaceae > Natranaerofaba > Natranaerofaba carboxydovora. The sequence goes on from NZ_CP054394.1 coordinate 916,126, forward strand.
GGATTGGTGGGCTTGATACCCTAGAGAAAAATCATAAAAATTTACTTGAACGTGGTCCAAAAAGGGTAAGTCCATTTTTTATTCCCATGATGATAGCAAATATGGCTTCGGGCAATGTATCTATAGAGCTAGGCGCTAAAGGGCCTAACCTTACTGTGGTTACAGCTTGTGCTACGGGAACACACGCAATAGGGGATAGTTTTAGGGTACTGCAGCAGGGTAAATGTGACGTTATGATAGCAGGTGGAACTGAAGCTACAGTAACACCACTTGCAGTTTCAGGATTTTGTGCTGCAAAAGCCCTTTCTACCCAAAATGAGAATCCACAAAAAGCAAGCAGGCCTTTTGATAAAAACCGTGACGGTTTTGTGATGGGCGAAGGTGCAGGTGTTTTAGTGTTAGAAAGGCTAGAGCATGCCCTAGAGCGTGGGGCAGATATTTACGGAGAGGTTATCGGGTTTGGTATGACAGGTGATGCTTATCACATCACTGCGCCAGATCCTGAGGCTGTAGGTGCTATAGAATGCATGAATGAAGCACTAAAAGACGCAGGGCTAGAACCTGAGAATGTGGATTACATAAATGCCCATGGTACGTCTACTAAATACAATGATGTGCTAGAGACCAAGGCAATTAAAAAAATCTTTGGTGAACATGCATACAAAATGAAAATCAGCTCTACAAAATCTATGACGGGTCACTTATTAGGGGCTGCCGGTGGAGTTGAAGCAGTGGCTTCACTTTTAACTTTAAGAGATGACTTTGTTCCCCCGACAATAAATCTAGATGAACCTGACGGAGAATGCGATTTGGATTATGTGCCTAATACTGGTGAAAGCTGTTCTGTAAGCATTGTCCTTTCAAATAGTTTTGGTTTTGGAGGGACTAATGCTACTCTTGCTTTTAGTGAATATAGATAAAACATGGTGGTCAATCCTTGGGGTGAAAGTATGGAAAAAACAATTAAAGAATTAATCGAAAAGTTAGGGGTAAAAACTGAGAATTTAGATTTATTTTTGCAGGCCGTAACACATACTTCTTATGCCCATGAAAAAAAGCATAATAATATATCCCACAATGAAAGACTAGAATTTTTGGGAGATGCTGTTTTGGAGCTGATAACCAGCGAAATATTGTATTTTAGATATCCAAACTTGCCTGAAGGAGAGCTGACAAAATTAAGGGCTTCTATTGTATGTGAAGAATCTTTGCTTAAAGTTGCTCATAAACTAGAATTAGGTAAATACCTAAGACTAGGAAGGGGGGAGGAGGCAAGCGGAGGAAGAGAAAGAGCCTCTATTCTTGCTGATTCAGTGGAAGCGGTTTTTGGGGCGCTTTATTTGGATGTGGGTTATGAACGGACAAAGAACATTGTCCATAATCTTATGAATGAGTTGTATGAAGATATAGATAGAGACAGGTCTATTTCAGATTACAAAACAACTCTTCAGGAGTTAACTCAGAAAAACTTTGATTCTTGCCCTATATATAGGATCGTGGAAGAATATGGACCAGACCACGATAAGAAGTTCGTTGCACAAGTAGAAGTAGATGGTAATGTCTTTGCTAAGGGAAAGGGTAAGAGTAAAAAAGAAGCAGAACAAAGAGCAGCGAAGATTGCATGGGAAAAACTTAAATAAAAGCAAGACAAATAAAGTAAACTTTGCAATTTAAAATTAAATGTGGCAGGATTTTGGTTTGGTTAAAGCGAAGGAGAAAATTAGGGATAGCTATGTTAACGCAATAAATCATTTAATTAAAAGGAGGAATATTTAAGACAATGGAGGTACTAAAAGTTTCTGCTAATTCGAAACCTAAAGCTGTTGCAGGTGCGCTAGCTGCCGTAGTAAGAGAACATGGGTCTGCCGAGATTCAATCAGTAGGTGCGGGTGCTGTTAATCAAGCAATAAAATCTATTGCTATTGCAAGAGGGTTTGTTTCTCCTAACGGGATAGACTTAGTTTGCATTCCGGCTTTTACTGAGATAGAGATAGATGGTGAAGAAAGGACTGCCATAAAGTTTTATATTGAGTCTAGATAAATAGTTTTAAGTGAGTAATCTGAGTACGTGTGAATTTCTTTGAATTGAGTTTTGGACTACCTGCTTCTATTTGATAACTGGTAATATTGGCAGGTAGTTCATTATTTCAGGGGGAAAAAATATGTTTTTAAAAAGATTAGAGCTTTTTGGGTTTAAGTCTTTTGCTAAAAAAACGGTATTTGAATTTTCTTCAGGTATTACTGCAATAGTTGGACCTAACGGTAGCGGCAAAAGCAATATTGCGGATGCTATACTATGGGTGTTTGGCGAAAAAAAAGCCAAATCTTTACGTGGTGAAAAAATGGAAGATATAATTTTTACAGGTACAAAGGAAAAATCTCCTCTTAATATGGCAGAAGTTTCCCTGACCTTTGATAATAGCTCTAATTTTTTTGACAGCGAATATAACGAAATAAATATTACCAGGCGTTTGTACAGGACTGGCGATAGCAGCTATATGATTAATAAGACTCCCTGTAGGCGAAAAGATATTTTAGAAAAATTTATGGATACTGGTATTGGTAAAGATGCTTATTCAATCATTAGCCAGGGTCAGATAGAGCAAATTTTATCTGCTAAACCTGTTGATAGAAGATACTTATTTGAAGAAACAGCTGGAATTTCCAAGTACAAAAGTAGAAAAGAAGAAGCCTTAAGAAAACTTGAAAACTGCAAAAACGACCTGGTGAGAGTATCTGATGTATTAGAGGAATTGAAAAGCCAAATAGAGCCGCTAAAGAAGCAGGCAAAGAAGGCAAAAAAGTATAAAAAAATCAGTGAAATGTTAAAAAAGCTTGAATTAAGGTTGTTTGCTGTTAAGATAGAAGAAAAACGAACTAAATGGTATGATTTGCACGAAAAAACCGAAGGATTAGACAAAGAATTAAGTGAAATTTCTGCTGAAAATAAAAAAATGGATGCTAATATAGAAAACTTAAAAAATAAGAGCTTACATATTGAGAAAGAAATTGAAGCTAAAAATGAAGATAATAACCGTGTTATAGAAGAAATAGAAAGAAATCAGGCTCAGAAAACAATCTATGAAGATAAGAAAAATAACCTGAGAAGTAAAATAGAAAATCTTAAAAGTGAGCTGGCAAACTTAGATGGTGAAATAGACAAGAAGAAAGAAGGAATTAATGAAACTGATAAAGAGCTAGACCAGTTGGAAAAGAATTATGAAGAGCAGAAAAATAAATATGATATAAAAGTTAAAGAACTTGCATCACATAAAGAAGGAGAAGAAGATCTAAATCTAAAAAAGCTTAGAGAAAATTTAGACGATGTGATTAGTCAGAAAAGCAGTCTGAAAGCAAATAAAACAAATCAGGAAAAAGAGCTTGAAAATATAAGAGAAGAAATTAAAAAAATAAATGATGAAAAAAGTGTAAAGGATAATGAAGTTTTAGAGCAAGATAGATTTGTCGCTAGGCTAAAGGATAAAAAAAATGATGCTGAAAAAGAGTTGGAAGATTTAACTCATAATCTAGATAAGAAAGAACAATACCTAAAAGATTTGTCTGATAAAGAAAAAGAATTAACTAACAAGATACAAGAATTAAAAAATCATCTCCAGGAGAAAAAGTCTAAGATACAAATGATAAATGAATTTAAAAAAGACTATCGAGGGTTCTCTAAAGGGGTCAAAGAAATCTTAGTAAAAAAAGATAAGGACCCAAACTTTTCTGGTGTACTAGGTACAGTTTCAACACTTATTACTGTTTCGGATAAATACAAAAAAGCCATAGAAACCTCTTTGGGTGGGGCCCTTCAAAACCTTGTAGTAGATAGAGATAAAGATGCTATTAATGTGATAAATTATCTTAAGAAACATAAACTTGGACGAGCTACATGCCTTCCCCTTGATAATTTAGCTCCAAGGAAACTATCAATAGATTTAGAAAAAAAGGCTACCAAATCAAAAGGATATTTGGGAGTGGCTGCAAATTTATTGAATACAGAAAAAAGATTTAAGGTGGTAGCAGATTATCTGCTTGCAAGGGTAATTGTTATGGATGATATAAAAAATGCCCTTGATTTGGCGAAAGAAATTAATTTTGCTACGAGAATTGTTACTTTGGATGGGGAAATGGTTCTGCCTGGAGGGGCAATGGTAGGTGGGAGCTTTAGTGGCTCGAATAAAAACTCTGGGTTTTTGGATAGAGATAAGGAAATTAATGATTTAAAACAAAGTATTAATAGCTTGAACAAAGAATTAGAAAGTAACAACAAAAATTTGAGTAAAATTGTGGATGAAAAGAATAAATTGGTAAGTGAGCTAGACAAAATAAAAGATAATAAGTATAACCTAATGGTAACTATTAAAGAAAATAATAAGGAATTAGAAGGAGCTACAAAAGAATTAAAAAGGTTACAAAAAGAGCTTGATGATATATCTTTAAAGGAAAAAGCAAAGATTGAAAAAAGAGATGAGATATCAAATAACTTAAAGAAAACAAATGAAGGTCTTAGGAGTGTAGAAGAACAAGAGAACGTGCTTTATAGAAAGCAAAATGAAATTGAGACACTTAGCATAAATAGGAAAGATGATAAAGAGAGAATCGAGGGGGAATTAAGTAATATTCAGGTGGAGATGGCCAGATTAACAGAAAAGATTGAAAGCTTTAAGGATAAAAGTAAAAAAGATAAAGAAGACTTAAATATATTAAAAGATAAAAAGGAAAGATTAAAAAATGATTTAAAAGAAAGTGGGAATACTTTAGATGAATATCAGACTCACTTAAAAGAGTTAGATAAAACCATAAATGACTTAAAAGAAAAACAAAAAGATTTGACCAAGTCTTTACAAGAGCTTAAACAAGAAAGAGATAATACAAAAGAAAAACTATTAGAAAGTGAGCAAATAAAGAATGAAACTGCCCAAAAAGAAAGAAAAACAGAAAAAAAATTAAACAAATTAAACGTTGAAAAAAAGGAAATAGAAACAGAACTTAAGAAACTATTAGATGATCTTTATGAAAAATATCAACTGTCCTTTGATTCTGTGTTGGCTGATAACACTATACAAAAAGACGAGCTGGACATAAACAAAACAGAAAAACAACTAGCAAAATTGAAGCAGGGATTAGACAGATTACAGCCAGTAAATCTTGGGGCAATTGAGGAGTATAATAACTTAAAAAGCAGGCTGGAATTTTTACAAAAGCAAAAAGACGATCTTATTGAAGCAGAAAATTCTCTGAAAAATATTATTGAAGATATTGATGGAGTAATGAAGAAAAAGTTTAAAGATACAATTAATCAGGTTAATAATACATTTAAGGATACATTTAAAAATCTATTTGGGGGAGGCGAAGCTAGCCTTAGGCTTACCACCCCACAGGATCCTTTGAGTTCTGGTGTAGAAATTGAAGCAAGGCCGCCGGGCAAAAGACTGCAGAGCATATCATTGCTATCTGGCGGAGAAAAAGCCTTAACCGTAATATCTCTATTATTTTCAATTTTAAAGATTAAACCAACACCTTTTTGTATCTTAGATGAAATTGATGCATCTTTAGACGAAAAAAATATTTATACTTATACTAAATTTTTAAGGGATTTTTCTAAAAAAACACAATTTATTGTAATTACTCACCGTAAAGAAACAATGCAACACTGTGATGCTCTATACGGTATGTCTATGGCTGAGGCTGGTATAAGTAAGCTTTTGTCAGTTAGTCTAAATGACGATACTTTAAATGAATCTGCTGTTACAAAATAAAAGGCTCTGTTATAGTTCATTGTCGGTGATCTCAGAGCACCTACCTAGCTACCAACATGTCGGGGGAACTTGCTAAAAATCGCGCAAATTAAAAGCTCATTTATGGTAGCTAGGTAGGTGCCTTTGGATAAATATCAACAATAAACTATAACAGAGCCAAATAAAAAAATGATCTTGGTGCAGTCGTAAAAACACTAAAATTAAATTGGAGTGATAAGTATGGGAATATTTTCTAAAATCAAAGATGGTTTAACCAAAACTAGACAAGGCTTTTCTGGTAAAATGGAAAACCTTTTTAGTGGCCTTAAAAAGATTGATGAAGAAACCTATGAAGAGCTAGAAGAGATACTTATTAGTGCAGATATCGGTGTGGATGTCTCTATAAAAGTAGTGGATGAGCTAAGACAAGAGGTGAAAGAGAATAAAGTTAAAGATCCAGAGGAGGTTTATGGACTTCTTAAAAATAAACTTGTTGAAGTTATGGGGTCTACACCTGAACCTTTGAACAAAGATACCTCTGATTTAACGGTGATTATGGTAGTAGGTGTTAATGGAGGAGGTAAAACCACTACAGTAGGTAAACTGGCAAAAAATTTAAAAGATAATGGTGATAGGGTGCTTCTTGCGGCAGCGGATACTTTTAGGGCAGCTGCTATTGAACAGCTCTCTGCCTGGGGAGACAGAATAGGTGTTGATGTGATAAAGCACCAGGAAAGTGCTGATCCAGCCGCTGTTGTATATGACGCTATCGCTGCTGCTAAAGCCAGAAATGCAGATTATCTTATCTGCGATACTGCAGGTAGATTACATACAAAGAAAAATTTAATGCAGGAGTTATCCAAAATACGTAGGGTGATCAGCAGGGAAATACCGGATGCACCTCAAGAAGTCTTACTTGTTTTAGATGCAACAACAGGGCAGAATGCAATAAAACAGGCTGAGGTGTTTTTGGAAGCTACTTCTGTTACGGGAATTGTACTGACAAAGTTAGATGGGACAGCTAAAGGTGGAGTGGTTATTGCAACTAGAGAAGAGCTTGGGATTCCTGTTAAATATATTGGTGTAGGAGAAAGAGAAGATGATCTTCAAAACTTTGATCCGGAAGAATTTGTAGAAGCTTTATTTGAAACTTCTTGACATTAGTATTTTTTTTTGTATTATCCTATTGTAAAGCTTTGAACCTTAACACTATTTTGGTAGAATATCGGATGGGATTAATTATGCTTGAAAAAACCAATAAAATTAATTTGCTTTTTGATTTTTATGGACCTTTATTGACTGACAAACAAGAAAAAGCTATTAGACTTTATTATATAGAAGACTACTCTCTTGGTGAAATCGCTGATAACTTAAATATAAGCAGGCAGGGCGTTTTTGACTCTTTAAAGAGAGGCGAAGAGGCTCTTGACAGATATGAAGAGAAGCTTGGTCTATATAAAAAATTTGCAGAGCAAAGAGAAGTTTTGTTAGACTTACGGAGGATATTGGAAAAACCAATTAATCAAATCTCCCGGGAAAAATGCTTAAAGCTTTTGGACCGGTTGACCTGATAAGGAGGTGAGCAGATGGCATTTGAAGGATTGTCAGAAAAGCTCCAGTCAGCTCTTGGCAAACTTAAAGGTAAAGGTAAAGTTACTGAGAAAGACCTAAAGGTTGCTTTGAGAGAAGTGCGGCTTGCACTGTTAGAAGCCGATACAAACTATAAAGTTGTAAAAGATTTTGTTGGGAGAGTAAGAGAAAGAGCATTAGGTCAGGAAGTTATGGAGAGCCTTACACCAGGTCAACAGGTTATAAAAATTGTTAGAGATGAAATGACAGAACTTATGGGCTCTAGTGCAAATGAAGTAAATCTTCCATCAAGCCCACCTGGAGTTATAATGCTTGCGGGGCTTCAGGGGTCAGGAAAGACTACAATGGCTGGGAAACTGGCCCAGAAGTACAAAAAAGAGAATAAGACCCCGTTGCTTGTGGCCTGTGACGTGCAAAGACCAGCAGCCATAAAACAGCTTCAGGTTTTAGGAGAAAGATTAGATGTGCCTGTATTTAGCATGGGGGACAAAAATTCCCCAGTAGATATCGCTAAGGGGGCCCTATCTCAAGCTAAGAAAAATAACAATGAAGTGGTTATTATAGATACTGCAGGAAGGCTTCATATTGATGAAGAACTTATGGAAGAACTTCAGGCCTTAAATAGTGAAGTAAGTGCAGATGAAGTCCTTTTAGTGGTTGATGCTATGACAGGTCAGGATGCAGTTAATGTTGCAGAGACCTTTAATGAACGTCTTGATATTTCAGGCGTTATAATGACCAAACTAGATGGAGATACAAGAGGTGGAGCAGCCCTCTCTGTCAAGGCTGTAACAGGCAAGCCGATCAAATTTGCAGGAACAGGGGAAAAACTAGATGACTTAGAAGTCTTTCATCCAGACAGGATGGCTTCAAGGATCCTTGGGATGGGAGATGCCCTTTCATTAATCGAAAAAGCTGAAGAGTCCATAGATAAAGAAAAAGCTAAAGAAATGGAGAAGAAGTTAAGGTCGCAAACATTTACATTAGAAGACTTTTTGGAGCAGCTTCAACAAATTAAAAGTATGGGTCCAATAGATCAGATGATGGATATGATCCCTGGGATGGCAGGGAATAAAAAGCTTAAAAACATGTCTGTTGACGAAAGTGAGCTTGTCAAAATCGAAGCTATTATTCAGTCAATGACCAGGGAAGAAAGATTTGACCCCAGCATTATAAATAGCAGCAGGAAAAAAAGGATTGCTAAAGGTAGTGGTACCAGGGTTCAAGATGTTAATAAACTTCTAAAGCAGTTTGAAAACATGAAAAAAATGATGAAACAACTTGGCAAGATGGATAAAAAAGGAATGCAAAAGAAAATGGGTAATCTACCCTTTATGTCATAATTCCAAATAGGGTTTGCTGAAAATAATGTAAGGAGGTGACAAAATAATGGCTGTAAAAATGAGACTTAAAAGAATGGGTGCCAAAAAACAACCATCTTACCGTATTGTTGTGGCTGATATAAGATCGCCAAGAGACGGTAAATTTATTGAAGAGTTAGGGCATTATAACCCACTAACAGAACCTGCAACCATAAAGATTGATGAAGAAAAGGCTAAAAAGTGGCTTTCTAATGGTGCAAAGCCATCAGAAAAAGTACGCTACCTGTTGGAAAAAGCCGGGGTTATTTAATTTTGGGCAGAAAAACAAATTAAATAGCTAAGCCGTAGGAGGTTAAAATAGTGAAAGATCTGGTTGAATTTATTGCCAAATCACTTGTGGATAGGCCCGATGAGGTAGAAGTTAATGAAGTGGAAGGGAAACGCTCCCTGGTTTTAGAAGTTAAGGTTCATCCAGATGATATGGGCAAAATTATTGGAAAACAGGGTAGAATAGCTAAGGCTATAAGAACAGTTGTTAGTGCTGCTGCAGTAAAAGAGGATAAAAGAGTTACAGTTGAGATTATCCAGTAATAATAGCTTGGCTGGTGAATAATAATGGAAAACAATGAGATGGTTTCTGTTGGGAAGATAATTGGATTTCACGGAGTGAAAGGTGAAGTAAAAGTACTTCCCCTGACAGATAATCCCGATAGATTTAGCGAGCTAGACAGGGTCTTTCTAAATGGTGATGATGTTAGTTATGTAGCTCATATCCAAAATGCCTTCTGGCATAAAAACAATATTGTTGTAAAATTCAAGGAATATAACAGTAGAGATGAAGTTACTTCACTAAAAGATTATTTAATAAACATACTAAAAGAGGAGAGACCCAAGTTAGGTGAGGGAGAATATTATTACGATGAGATTATAGGATTAAAAGTTTATGACATAGACGAGAATTATCTAGGAGAAATAGCTGAAATCAAAGAAACAGGGAGCAACGATGTATATATAGTAAGAGATGAAGATAGAGAATTTTTATTGCCAGCACTTAAACAGATCGTTAATAATATTGACTTAGATAATGGTAGGATGGAGGTTTCGTTAATGGAAGGGCTTATAGATTAAAGGTAGGGAGGGTGGCACATGAGGTTTGATGTTTTGACTATTTTTCCTCAGATGTTTGATAATGTGATAAATACCAGCATTTTGGGGCGTGCCAGGGAAAATAGTCTAGTAGAGATAAACCTAATTGATTTCAGGGAATTCTCTAACAACAAACATAATAAAGTCGACGACTACCCTTATGGTGGAGGCGAGGGAATGGTAATTAAGCCCGAACCCCTGTACGAGGCAATTGAATCTATAGGTCCTCTTAAGAAACCAGAAGAAAAAGTGGTTTATATGACAGCCCAGGGAGAGCCTTATAATCAAAAAAAAGCTTTTAACCTTAGTAAGCTTGATAGAATTGTTTTGATCTGTGGGCATTATGAAGAGATAGATGAAAGGGTTAGGACTGGTTTAGTTGATGAAGAGATCTCAATTGGTGATTATGTTCTAACAGGAGGAGAACTCCCCGCCATGGTTTTGATGGATTCAATTATAAGGCTTTTGCCCGGTGTTTTGGGGGATGAGAATTCAGCAGTTAATGAATCATTTGTTGATGGCCTTTTGGAGCATCCTCATTATACAAGACCGGAAGTCTTTAGAGATAAGAAAGTACCTGATGTCTTGCTGTCAGGTAATCACGCGGCAATCAGAAAATGGCGGCGAAAAGAAAGTATAAGGCGGACTTTACGGGTTCGCCCAGAATTATTAAAAAAGATTGAATTAAGTGAAGAAGATAAAGCTCTCCTAGAAGAGCTTAAAAAAGAAGAAGGATTATAATCTACTAGGAGGTATGAGAGATGACAACCATAATTGATGAAATAGAAAAAAAACAGCTTCGAGATGACCTTCCTCAATTTAGTCCGGGTGATACTGTCAGAGTAAATATCCGGGTTGTGGAAGGAAACAGAGAAAGGATTCAGGCTTTTGACGGCATTGTTATAAAACGTCAAGGCTCTGGAGTCAAAGAAACCTTTACTGTACGTAAGGTTAGCTTTGGTGTAGGAGTTGAAAGAACTTTCCCTGTTCATTCTCCCAAAATTGACAGTATAAAAATTCTTAGAAGAGGTCGAGTAAGAAGAGCAAGGTTATATTATTTGCGTAAACTAAAAGGTAAAAAAGCAACAAGAATAAAAGAATTACGTAAATAATCAGGAAGGGGCTGTTACATTGTTTCAGTCCCTTTTTATGAACTCTTTTGGGGGATTATTATGACAAAGAATATCAAAAAAGAGACTTTGGATTGGATAAAATCATTAGCTGTTGCTGTGCTAATTGCATTGTTGATAAGACATTTTGTTGTGGAGATTTTTTTGGTTGAAGGGCAATCAATGTATCCAACACTGTCACACTCCGAGAGACTTGTTGTAAATAAGTTTTGGTATAGGTTAGATGAGCCTGAACGAGATGATATAGTGGTTTTTAGCTATAATGAGAACAAAGACTTTATTAAGAGAGTAATTGGCCTACCTGGTGAGGAAATAAAAATAGATGAAGGGGAAGTTCATCTAGACGGGGAACCATTAGAGGAAGATTATTATACATCCGGGTCTAGAAATGATAATTTTGGGCCAGAAGTGGTACCTGAAAATCACTATTTTGTATTGGGCGATAACAGGGATAATAGTATGGATAGCCGTTCTGAGTCTGTAGGTTATGTTTCACAAGAACAGATAAAAGGCAAAGCTTTTTTTGTATTTTGGCCTTTTGATAGTGCAGGAACAATAGATTAAATTAAGTAATTAACTTTTGGAATAAAAAGGGGTCTTTTTTATTATGAAACTTAACTGGTATCCGGGACATATAGCAAAAGCAAAAAAAACAATTAAAGAAAATATTAAGCTTGTAGACATCGTGTTAGAAGTCAGAGATGCTAGAATACCAGAGAGTTCAATGCCAGAAGCTATAGACGATGTCACCTTTAATAAACCTAAAATTATAGTTTTAAATAAAAAGGACCTTGCTTCAGAAAATATTACTCTTAAATGGGAGAATTATTATAAAGATTTGGGTTATCATGTAATGGGGTTTTCTAAAGATGATAAGAAAGATGTAGAAAAGTTGTTTGGTTTGATAAACAAATTTAGTAGTAAAAGTAAAATACTAAAACTGATGATAGTTGGCATACCAAACGTGGGTAAATCTACTGTACTAAATCAAATCAGTCGAAAGAAAACTGCAAGAACGGGAGCAGCTCCAGGAATAACCCGGGGGAAGCAGTGGTACAAATTCAAAAATAGGATACATCTTTTGGATACTCCTGGGATTTTGCTTCCCGAATATGATGATTTAGAAGTAGGCTATAAGCTTGCAGTTTGTGAAGCTATTGATATAAATTATTTTCAACTTGAAGAGGTTGCTAAATGGCTATTTGACAATTTGAAAAAATTATCACCTGAAGGGCTAAAAGAAAGATACAAACTAGAAGAACTACCCGAATTTCATTTGTTTTTGGAAGAAATAGGACGAAAAAGGGGTGCCCTTGTTAAAGGCGGGGAGGTTGACTTAGAAAAAGCTTCCCATGTTTTTATAAAGGACTTTAATAATGGGAAGTTTGGCAAAGTTTCATTAGAGAAGGTATAAGAGAGACAAAGTATAAATTAGAAAATATATCTTGAGAAAGAAGTGTAAAAAATGGCTGAAAAATCACTAAAAGAACTTGAAGAAATGGTTAAAACAGTTCCTGATAAGATGTTGCTTGGTTTACTTAAGTCTGATGAAAGAAAAGGTGCCAAGAAGTTAGCAGAAAAATTAGAAAAAAAATTAAATAAAATTGAAGCAGAAAGAAAAAGAATTGAAGATATGTATCTATTCCAAAAAGTAATCGCGCCTGATAAAAAAGTCATAGCAGGAGTTGATGAGGCGGGTAGAGGGCCGTTAGCGGGACCCTTAGTTGGAGCTGCTGTAATACTAAATGACGAAGAGTATATTAGCCTTGCTGATTCTAAAACTCTTAACAAAAAAGAAAGAGAAGACCTTTGTAGAGAGATAATAGAAAAATCATTAAGCTACGGGGTTGGGGTAGTAAATGTAAAGGTGATAGACAATGTAAATATCTTGAATGCTAACAAGATAGCCTTTGTTAAAGCATTAAAAAACCTAGATATGGACCCCGAACATATTTTGTTAGATGGCAATCAAATACCTGAAAACTATCAGGATAAAGCGGATGCAGTAGTAAAAGGGGATAAAAAGGCTGCATCTATAGCTGCAGCAGGAATTATAGCAAAGGTTACAAGGGATAATATTATGTACAAGCTTGACAAGCTTTACCCCGGGTATGGATTTTGCGATAACAAAGGTTATCCTACAAAAAATCATTACATAGCAATCAAAAATTACGGTATAACTCCAGTACATAGGGAAAGCTTTTTAAAAGGCAGGAATTATTGATTTGGGTGGGGGGAACATAAGGAAGGGTAAAATTGGTGAGGAACTAGCTGAAAAGTTACTAAAAAAACAAGGCTATCTTGTTTTAGAGAAAAATTTTAGGACTAGAACTGGAGAAATTGATATAATATGTAAGGAAAATGATACAATAGTTTTTGTGGAAGTTAAAACAAGACAGGATCTAAATTTTGGGTTACCAGAAGAAGCTGTAGATTTTAGAAAAATGGCTAAAATAAAAAAAGTTGCCAATATTTATATTAGTCGTCTATCAACTATTCATCCTAATAAAAACTATGACTTTAGGTTCGATGTGGTAAGTGTAATACTTGATTCAAAAGAAAACTTAAAATCAATTAAGTTATTAAATAATGCATTTTAGGAAGGGGAAGACGACTAATAATGTATTCTACTTTAAGAAGTTGTTCACTAGTTGGACTAGAAGGGATGTTAATCCAGGTAGAAGTAGATATCTCAAATGGTATACCAGCATTTGAGATTGTTGGCCTGCCTGGTGCTGCTGTTAAGGAGGCCAAAGAAAGAGTTAGGTCAGCAATTAAAAACTCCGGCTTTAATTTGCCCCCAAAAAGGATTACCGTTAACCTTGCTCCTGGAAATACCAGGAAGGTAGGGACTCATTTTGACCTACCAATTGCCCTTGGTATTTTGAAGGCTACGGCTCAAATAAACGATTTGTCTAAATTAAAAGAACTAATAGTTATTGGAGAATTAGCTCTTGATGGTAGCGTAAGGCCTGTAGAAGGTGTCTTGCCAATGGCTATGACAGTGTTTAATGAAGGCTTTAAAGGGTTGATTGTACCTTATAATAACTTGAATGAGGCAAAACTGGTTAATGAAATTGAAACAATTCCTGCTGATTCATTAAGCTCACTAGTTAAGTTTTTAGATGGTGAAGAAGATATTAATTTAGAAGAAATAACTAAACATGACATTAATGTTGATAATAACAAAAGCTATGATACTGATGAAGTTTTGGTATCTGATTTTAGTGAGGTTTCAGGGCAATATAGGGTCAAAAAAGCTCTAGAGATTGCTGGTGCGGGAAGTCATAACGTTTTGATTGTTGGGCCTCCTGGAACAGGTAAATCAATGCTTGCAAAGAGAACAGCAGGAATTTTACCCGAACTGACGTTTGCCGAAAGCATGGAAGTGACTAAAATTTTCAGTGTTGCAGGACTTCTAAAAAAAGACCCTCAGTTAATTACAAAGTCACCCGTTAGAAGCCCGCACCATGGTGTGACGGGTCCAGCCCTTATAGGGGGCGGAAAAGATCCAATGCCTGGAGAGGTGAGTCTTGCTCATAAAGGTGTTTTATTTTTAGATGAAATTGCAGAGTTTTCGTATAAGGTTTTGGATCAGTTAAGACAGCCTTTAGAAGATAAGATAATAACCATATCACGGCATAGTTCAACTATTACTTACCCTGCGGATTTTATGCTTATAGCAACTATGAACCCTTGTTATTGTGGCAATTATTATACTCCTGATGTTACATGTACTTGTACGGAGGCCGAAATTAAAAAATATCATAAAAAGATCAGCGCTCCCTTAAAAGATCGAATCGACATAGAAGTAGAAGCCCCACCATTGAAGTTTGATGAAATAAAAGGTGAAAAAAAAGAGGAGCTTTCTATTGATATTAGAAGAAGAGTTGAAAGGGCAAGAAAGATTCAAAGGGAAAGGTATAAAGATATTGGCATAGCAAGTAATTCTGCTCTAAACCATACACAGATAAAAACCTATTGTTCTCTAGATAAAAATTGTGAGGAGCTGCTTTTAAGAACATATAATAAGTTCAACTTAAGCGTACGATCATATGATAGAATACTAAAAATCGCCAGAACTATTGCTGACCTCTCTGGCGAAAAAGAAATATTATTAAAACATTTAGCAGAAGCTATAGGATATAGAGGCTTGGAAATGGAATTAGCAAACCTTTAATTAGACTCTTCATGATTATCTTTATCTAGCTCCATAAATTGAAATAGATAGTTGCAAATTTGATCTAAGTCATATATAAGGGTTGCAATTTCCATAAGTGACTTAATGTAATTTGATCCCAAATGGCTTTCCTGCCATTTATTTATATTGTTTCTTAGCTCGGCCCTTAATTCTTTAATTTCACTATATTGCCTTGAGATAATATCTTCGTAATTTTCTTCTTCATTCAAAAAGCTTTGGAGTAAATTTCTCTGAAAGCTATTTGTTAAATATAAAAATTCTTGAACGGATAAAAGCAATTCACTATACTCACTGCTAAAACTGTTATTATCTAGTTCTCCCATTCTTTTTGTTCTTTCACTTGTTAAAGAATGGATGTCTATAACTCTTTGAGCAATTAGCCATAGTAAGTCTATAGCCTTTTCGTATTTTTTTATGCTCTCAGGGTCTTGGCCTTTAAAGTATTTTTGGTAGCCTAGTTCACTTTTGTGCCTGGTAAGTATTTCTCTACATATGGAATGCTGTTCTTCTACTTTTAGGACTAGTTTTTCGACTTCTTTTTCGTTATAATTTTTGGAGGTAACAAAACCATTTATTACTCTCATAAATAAAGACTCAATAGATTCATTAAGAGATTTCAAACTTTCCTTTAAAGTTGATATATGTTTAGGGGGTGAGAATAATAAATTTATAAAAATGGCAACACCTATTCCTAAAAAAGGTAGACCGGTTCTATACAATGCATAGTCAAATAAATTATCTTCATGATAGCCTGACATTAATATTACGATTGTAATACTTGCTAAAACAATTGATTCGTACCAGTTGAAATATTTGCAAACCAAAATACCAATTATTACTCCGACCCCCATTGATAAAGGGCCGCTGCCAAAAATTAAGATCATAGTAAAAGCAACGATTACTCCAACAGCTGTTGCTAGTACCCTTTCCCATCCTTTTTTGAAAGAATCAGATATTGTTGGTTGCACAGAAATTATGGCAGCTATCACTGCCAAAAAAGAATAATCTAAGGCTAATAATTCTGTTATCCAAAAAGTAATTGCAACAGCTAGGCCTGTCTTCCAGACCCTTGGACCAATAATCATAGGATTATTATTAATATTTAAATTAAAATGCATTCGACTTTCACCTTTCCTAGTTTATAATTAATTTTTAGTTTAACACGTATCAAACACCATAACAAGATAAAGTTCTAGTAGGGAAAAGTTGATTCAACTGCAAAAAGTCAAATGAACAAAGTTATTTTTGCAAAACTCTAAAAATGTGATATACTCCTAAACAGAGTGGATATTATAATAGATATTTTATAAAGTAGCGTTTAAATACTACTTACTTAAAAAAATTAAAAATTTTAAAAATCGGCTAAAGGGAGGGCTTTTTTGATGAGCAAAGATGCTAGAGAAATTTCCTTAGAAAGGGCCAAGGAACTTAAAGGAAGAATATCGGACTTTTTAGAAAAAAAAGAAGAAGTAGATACGGGTCTTAAGTTGAAAGATGAGATCCAAAAAAGAAAACAAAAAGTTATGGAATTATTTAATGCGACAGAAGAAGACTGGCAAGACTGGAAGTGGCATACAAAAAATCGGATTTCTGATTCAGAGACTTTAGGTAAGATATTAAATTTAAGTGATAAAGAAAAAGAGGAAATAGATAAAATAGGTGAACAATATAGATGGGCTGTGTCCCCTTATTATGTTAGTTTAATGGATCCAAATGACCCAATGGATCCTGTGAGAAGACAATCAGTTCCAACTGCACAGGAAATGGTTGACAAAAGTGGAAAAGCAGATCCTATGGGTGAGGAATACACTAACCCAAGTGGAAGTATAACGAGAAGGTATCCAGACAGGTTAATTATCAATGTTACTAACCAGTGTGCAATGTACTGCAGGCATTGTCAGAGAAGAAGGAACATTGGTGAAGTGGATAAACCTACCCCACAAGAAGAGTTAGAAGAATCTATAGATTATATTAAAAATTCTCCAGAAATAAGAGACGTTCTACTTACTGGTGGAGATGCCTTTATGCTGTCTGATGAAAAAATTGATTGGATATTAACTGAGCTTAGAAAAATTCCGCATGTTGAAATTATTAGACTTGGCAGTAGAACGCCTGTAACAATGCCAATGAGGGTAACCGAAAATTTATGTAATGTACTATCTAAACATATGCCAATATATGTAAACACTCATTATAACCATCCCAAAGAAATTACTGAAGAGGCAAGGGATGCGTGTTTTAGACTTGCAAAAGCAGGTGTTTCTATAGGTAACCAGGCGGTATTACTTAATAAAGTAAATAACAACCCACATGTAATGAAAATATTAAATCATGAACTTCTAAAAATAATGGTAAGGCCTTATTATATATTCCATGCTAAGGAAGTCGTAGGAACAAAACACTTTATTACAAGGGTAGAAGAAGGCCTTGAGATATTGGAGCATTTGAGAGGGTATACTTCAGGTATGGCGATACCTACTTATCTTATCAATGCACCGGAAGGACATGGTAAAACGCCGATGCTTCCACAGTACTTAATTTCGATGGGTAAAGATAAGATCAAAATACGTACCTGGGAAAATAAAGTTTTTGAATATCCTAATTCTTCTCCATCAGAATAATAATGTTTATATAAAGCCATGAGCTGGGCTCATGGCTTTAATTACTCTCGAGAGGTGGCGATATATGGGTGGAAAGTTCCCGTTTGGAGTTTTTGTTAGGCCTTGTTAGAATTGAAGGTCTTGGTTCCAAAAGAATTAATTTATTGCTTGACAAATTTTCATCGCCTGAGATAGTCTGGAACGCGCCCTTTGAAAAATTAAAAGAGGTAGAAGGTATTGGCGATAAACTTGCAATGAATATTATATCTTCTAGAAAAGAGATTGATCTTCGAAAAGAGATGAATCTAGTTAAACAGGCAAAGGTAGATATTTTATCAGTTGAGGATGAAGTATACCCAAAGGGTTTAAAAGAAATATATACTCCTCCAACTCTGTTGTTTTGTAAAGGTGATTTGGAACTTTTAAAATACCCTATGTTAGGGGTTGTTGGCACTCGCAGTCCCACAAGATATGGTTATGAAGTATTGAAAAATATTATTCCTGAGTTAACTAAGGCTGGGATTGTTATTGTTAGTGGCCTCGCCAAAGGTATTGATGGGATGGCACATGAGTTATGCCTAAAAAATAATGGAAAAACTGTGGCTGTTTTAGGTAATGGTATTGACAGAGTTTATCCTCCTGAACATAATGAGTTATATAAAAGAATCTCTAATGAAGGGCTGATTTTAACTGAATATTCAATTGGTAAAAGCCCTTCTCCAGGAAACTTTCCGGCTAGAAATAGGATAATTAGTGGCCTATCAAAAGCAGTGCTTGTCGTTGAAGCTCCACAAAAAAGTGGGGCTATTATTACAGCCGAGCAGGCTCTAGATCAAAACAAGGATATTATGGTTATTCCTGGAAACATCACCAGCCCTAAAAGCAAAGGTTGTAATAAACTTATGGCTGAAGGGGCAAAGCCAGTACTTAATGCCAAAGATATACTTGAAGAATTTGGATTGGAAGAAGTCTACCAAGAAGTTAAAAAAGAAAATAACAATGAAAATGTAAATATAGATTATAAAAAGGGAACAGAAAAAATATTAGAGAAAATTCCGCAATACCCATATAAACTTCATTTAGAAGAATTGTTTTTAGAATGTAGTGTTACATACGAAATATTTATTCAAGAAATGTTGGAATTAGAGTTAAATGGTTATATTATTAAGCAGGCGGGTGGTTATATATCTAGAATAAAATGACAATGAACAGGCAAATAATATGATGATAAAACATAGAACATAAAGAAAAAGAACCTAATAATGTGTAAAGCTATAGTTAGTACGGAGGTGAATTTTTTGTCTAAGAAAGACCAAGGTGGGCAAAAGGATACTAAAAAAGCCAAGAAAACCAAAAAAACCAAAACAACAAAAAAGTCTAAACAGACTAAGAATCTGGTTATAGTTGAATCTCCTGCCAAAGCCAAGACTATTTCAAAATATTTGGGCCAAAGATATAAAGTTAAAGCTTCTATGGGTCATGTGATAGATTTGCCTAAGAGTCAAATGGGTATATCTATAGAGGAAGGCTTTGAACCCAAATATATTACTATAAGAGGCAAAGGAGATGTACTTGCTGAGTTAAAAAAAGAAGCTAAAAAAGCTGATAACATATATCTTGCAGCTGACCCCGACCGGGAAGGTGAAGCAATTAGTTGGCACTTAAAGAGAGCTCTCAAAATTGACGAAAAAGGGCAGAATGGTAAATGTAGAGTGGAGTTTAACGAGATTACTAAAGAAGCTATTAAAGAAGCTTTTAAAACGCCTAGAGAAATTGATTATAATCTTGTAAATGCCCAGCAGGCAAGAAGAATTTTAGATAGGCTAGTGGGTTATCAGATAAGTCCGATATTATGGAAAAAAGTAAGAAAAGGGCTTAGTGCTGGTAGAGTCCAGTCAGTTGCAGTTAAAATGATATGTGAAAGAGAAGAAGAGATTAGAAAGTTTGAACCTGAAGAGTACTGGTCATTGACCGCTAACCTTAAAAAAGACGAAACTTTATTTGATGCAAAACTACATCAAATAGAAGGTAAAAAGGCAGAGATACCAAATAAAGAAAAAATGGATGAAATTTTGTCTCATTTAGATGGTAAAGATTTTGTAGTTAAACAAGTTGAAAAGAAGGAAAGAAAGAAGAATCCATCTCCACCTTTTATTACGAGTACTCTACAGCAGGAAGCATATAAGAAGCTAAATTTTTCAGCAAGAAAAACTATGAGAATAGCTCAGCAGTTATATGAAGGAATTAACTTAAAAAAGGAAGGGTTAGTAGGACTAATAACATATCTTAGAACTGATTCTACAAGGGTTAGTCAAACTGCGTTAATGCAGGCTAAAGAACATATATTAAGTGAATATGGAAAAGAGTACTTTCCTGGAAAAGTAAAAGAATACAAAGGAAAGAAAAAAGCCCAGGATGCCCATGAGGCAATAAGACCTACAAGACCTGATTTGACACCGGATAATATTAAGGATGAACTAGAACAAGATCAGTATCGACTTTACAAACTTATATGGGAACGATTTGTAGCAAGTCAAATGAGTCCTGCGGTTTTTGACACGGTTAGTGCTGATATTGAAGCAGGAGATATGATTTTTAGGGCTAATGGTAACAAAATAAAGTTTTTAGGTTTTATGAAACTATACTCAGAAGAAAAAAAAGAAAAAGATAAAATTTTACCGGCACTTGTTGAAAATGACAAATTAGAACTTGAAGATTTGCTGCCAAAACAGCATTTTACACAGCCTCCACCAAGGTATACAGAGGCTAGCCTTGTAAAGACACTCGAACAAGAAGGTGTTGGAAGACCTAGTACCTATGCACCAATTATAGAAACCATTCAATCCAAGGGCTATGTGGTAAAAGAGGAACGTAACTTTGTTCCAACAGAGCTTGGCGAGATCGTGTTAGAGCAGTTGTTGGAATTTTTCTCGGAAGTAATTGATGTTAAATTTACAGCAGAGATGGAAGATAAACTTGATCTTGTTGAAGAAGGAAAAGAAAACTGGAAGGATGTATTAAACGAATTTTATGAATCCTTTAAAAAGCAGGTTGAAGTTGCTGAAGAGGAGATGAAAGAAATAGAGTTAGAAGAGGAAGAAACAGATGTTATCTGCGATAAATGTGGTAAGAATATGATTATAAAACATGGAAGATTTGGTAAGTTTTTGGCTTGTCCTGATTTTCCTGAATGTAAAAATACAAAATCTATTGTAAAAGAGTTAAATGTTAAATGTCCTGAATGCGAAGGGACTATAGTTGAAAGGAAAAGTAAAAAGGGTAGAAAGTTTTATGGTTGTAATAATTATCCTGACTGCGAGTTTGTAGTCTGGTATAAACCTATTGAAGATAAAAATTGTCCCGAGTGCAATGCTTTTATGGTGGAGAGGGGAAGAAAAAACAAATATTATCAGTGTAGCAACAAAAACTGTGAACATACAGAGCAAGAAGAAGCTAAAGCAAGTTATTCATAAACAAAAGCTGATTCTGGTGCAAAAAGTCTATTTCACAAAGAGTTTTGGAGGTATTTAGATGAGTGATTTGGTAGTAGTTGGAGGTGGCCTTGCAGGTGTAGAAGCAGCCTGGCAGGCTGCAAATCGCGGCATAAAAGTGGATCTATATGAGATGAGACCAGAAAAGATGACTCCGGCACACAAAACAAGCAATTTGGCAGAGCTTGTTTGCAGTAACAGTTTAAGAGCCTCTTCTTTAGAAAATGCAGCAGGACTTTTAAAAGAAGAGATGAAAAAGCTTGGTAGCTTAATAATGAAAATAGCTGAAAGACATCAAGTTCCCGCAGGTGGAGCTATGGCAGTTGATAGAGAGAGATTTGCGAAAGATATAACAGAAACAATAGAAAACCATGAGAACATAAACTTAAAACGGGAAGAATTTAAAAATCTTGATGCTGAAAAACCAACTATAATTGCAACTGGACCTTTAACTTCACAAAAGCTTGTAAATGAGATCTTAAACTTTACTGATAGCAAACTTTTATATTTTTACGATGCAGCAGCACCTATTGTAACTTACGAATCTATAAATCATAATAAAGTTTTTAGAGCATCAAGGTATGATAAAGGAACTGCGGATTATTTAAACTGTCCTATGACAAAAGAAGAATATAAGCGGTTTTATCAGGAACTGATAAATGGAGACGTAGTCCAAATGAAAGATTTTGAAAAACAAATACACTTTGAAGGTTGTATGCCCGTTGAAGTCATGGCAAAAAGAGGCGCTGAAACTTTGACTTTTGGACCTTTAAAACCAGTTGGCCTTAAAGATCCAAGGACAGGTGAAGTGCCGTATGCAGTAGCACAACTGCGTCAGGATGATAAAGAAGGAAATCTATATAATTTAGTAGGCTTTCAGACACAGCTAAAGTGGCCGGAACAGAAAAGGATATTCAGGCTTATACCTGGATTAGAAAATGCCGAATTTGTTCGCTATGGTGTAATGCATAGAAATACTTATGTTAATTCACCATCTATATTAAAAGCAACTTATCAATTAAAAGATTATCCAAATATATTTTTAGCTGGCCAAATTACAGGGGTTGAAGGATATATAGAATCTGCATCATCTGGAATAGTAGCGGGCATTAATGCTTCTAGATTACTTATCGAAGAGGAAACTTTAACTTTTCCAGAAGAAACAGCTCATGGAGCGCTTTCTAATTATATAACCACAGCTAGTCCAAGAAATTTTCAACCTATGAACATAAACTTTGGCTTATTGCCACCGCCTGAAGACAAAAACAAGAAAAAAGTACCAAAAAAAGAGAAAAAAGCAAAGCAAAGTGAAAAAGCGCTCTCATCTTTAGAAAATTTTATCAATGAAAATAGCTTGCGTCTTGCATAAAAATATTGGTTATGGTAGTATCGAGAAAAGGTGGGTGAGGTTGTTAGGTGGATGATATGCTTGGCAACAAAAAAAGAGAAGATAGTGCAATAGAGAATTATATATTTTTTTTGCAAGCTGAAAAAAACTGCTCGATATATACAATCAAAGGATATCGTAGAGATTTGTACCAGTTTTTGTTTTTTTAATTGATAATTTTAAACTAGAAACCTGGAAAGATGTAGATCACAAAATGATAAGAAGCTACTTAGCCCATCTAAAAGATAAAAGTTATAGTAAAACTACTGTGTCAAGAAAACTATCTTCGATAAGGTCTTTTTTTAAATTTTACTCAAGAGAAAAAAATATCGAGAATAACCCCGGACGGCTCGTATCTACTCCCAAGGTAAATAAAAAATTGCCGTCTTTTTTTACAGTAAAGGAAATTAAATGGATTTTAGACGCTCCGGATAATTCGCCCTTAGGGGTTAGGGATAGAGCAATGATGGAATTGTTTTACTCGACAGGACTTAGAATTAGTGAACTATGGCAGCTTAATATTGACAGTATTAATTTTGATGAAAAAAGCATAAAAGTAATGGGAAAAGGGAATATGGAAAGAGAAGTTTTTCTAGGAAGCTATGCAAAAAAAGCAATAGTGAGGTATCTAGAAGAAGGTAGAGGGCAATTATTAAAGAGAGAAAATGAAACAAAAGCTCTTTTTCTTAATAAAAATGGCAGTAGGCTATCTGTAAGAAGTATCAGAAGAAGGGTAAATAAATATATCAAAAAAGCTGCTCTAGATAATGAGGTATCCCCCCATAGTTTGAGACATACTTTTGCAACACATCTATTAAATGGGGGTGCTGATATAAGAGCAGTACAAGAGCTATTAGGACATGTGAACATTTCCACAACTCAAACATACACCCATGTTACTAAAGACCACTTAAGAGAAGTATACAAGGACTTTCATCCAAGGGCCTAGTGGTAGTAATTAGGCCAAAGTGGAATAATTAAATAATAACTTTGACAAGATAGCTAAATTATAATAATATCTAACTTAAAACTAATGAAACTATTATGATGATTGGGTTTTTGAAGCTATTATTGTTGAAAAGGTGGTAAGATAAATTGGAAGAGCTCCATGGAACAACTATTGTGGGAGTCAAAAATAGTGAGGGCTGTGCCCTTGCAGGTGATGGTCAGGTAACTCTTGGAAATAATACTATATTTAAGCATGGTGCAGTTAAAATAAGAAAGTTGTATAATAACAATATTATTGCAGGATTCGCAGGTTCAGTAGCAGATGCGATGACGCTTTTTGAAAAATTTGAAGCTAAACTTGAAAAGCAAAAAGGGAATATGGTAAAAGCTGCAGTAGAGTTGGCAAAGGAGTGGCGCTCAGACAAAATTTTGAGACGCCTTGAGGCTCTTTTACTTGTGGCTAACAAGGAACATTTACTTATTATATCTGGAACAGGTGAAGTTATTGAGCCTGATGATGAGGTAGGAGCAATAGGTTCCGGAGGCCCTTATGCTTTGGGTGCGGCAAGGATGTTAAAAAAGCATACAGACCTATCAGCTAGAGAAGTTGCATATGAAGCATTAAAATCTGCATCTGAAATTTGTGTATATACAAATGACAATATTACGGTAGAAGAACTGAAAGGGGAAAAATAATATGCTTTTTGAAGAGTCACAGAACCTGACTCCAAAGCAAATTGTAGAAAAACTAGACCAATTTATTATAGGTCAAAAAGAGGCCAAAAAGGCAGTCGCAATAGCCTTAAGAAATAGATATAGAAGGCAAAAGGTAAAGACTGAGCTAAAAGAAGAAATTGTTCCTAAAAACATTTTAATGATCGGTCCAACAGGAGTAGGGAAAACCGAAATTGCAAGAAGGGTCGCAAAATTAGTAAATGCTCCTTTTGTAAAAGTAGAAGCTACAAAATTCACAGAAGTAGGTTATGTTGGCCGAGATGTGGAGTCAATGATTAGAGATTTGCTTAATGAATCTTTAAGATTGGTGGAAAGCGAAAAGTTTAGAGAAGTGTATGATCAGGCCAAAAACCAGGCTGAAAAAGATATATTAAAGCTTCTTGTTCCCTGGCCGGGTAGTCAAGACAAAAGTGCTGATGAAAATAACCCCTTTAAGGCTTTCTTTGGAGGCCAAAATGAAGAAGCAGATGATGAAGAAGGTAATAATTTTGAAAACAAGCAAGAAAATGATATAAGAGAACAAAGGAGGGAGATCAAAAGAAAGCGACGCGAATTAAAGAAAAAATTAGAAGCAGGTGAACTTGAAGAAGAATATGTAGAAATTGACATTGAAGAACAGCAATCTTTCAAAGATAATCCTCTTATGGGCCAAGGCTTTGAAGAAATGGGTATTAACTTTCAGGATTTGTTTAGCAATTTGTTTCCTAAAAAAAAGACTAAGAAGAGACTGCCAATTCGCCAAGCTAGGGAAGTGTTGATTGAGCAGGAGTCACAGAAATTGATAGATTATGAACAAGTGCAAAAGGAAGCAATATATAGGGCAGAAAACTATGGAATTATCTTTTTAGATGAGATGGACAAAATAACAGCTTCGGCTGATAAACATGGGCCTGATGTTTCAAGAGAAGGTGTTCAAAGGGATATACTACCAATAGTAGAAGGTTCTACTATTAATACTAGATATGGCAGAATAAAAACTGATCATATAATGTTTATAGGAGCAGGTGCTTTTCATGAAAAAAAACCCTCTGATATGATCCCTGAACTTCAAGGCAGGTTTCCTATAAGGGTTGAACTAAAAAGCCTTAAAAAAGAAGAATTTTATAGAATCCTTGATGAGCCTAAAAATGCTCTTTTGACACAATACAAAGTTTTACTGGAAACTGAAGGTATAAAAGTGGAATTTAAAGAAGAGGCTATTACTGAAATTGCAAAAATGGCTGAGGAAGTAAATAGTCAAACTGAAGATATAGGCGCTAGAAGGCTTCATACCATAATGGAAAAACTTTTTGAAGAAGTTTCTTTTCATGCACCTGATATGAAAGGGCAAAAATTATCTATAGACGAAGAGTATGTCAGACAACGATTAGAGGATCTTGTTAAAAAAGAAGACTTGAGTAGATTCATTTTATAGGATAAAATAGCAATATGTAGTTTTATTCAGTTTAATGCCAGCTAGAAACCTATAACCTATTATTGATCATAGAACAAAGAAAAAAGTATTAATAAAGAAAGGATGAAGGGAATGAGTAGTAATTTATTAGAAAAAACACGAAGTATCAACAGGATATTGCAGAAAGCAGCAGGTCAGCCGGTAGATTTTACAGAGGTGGCAGATGTACTAAAAGATGTAATAGAAGCTAACACCTATATTGCTACAAAAAGCGGTAAGCTTTTAGGTTATGCTCTAGTAGATCAGTTTGAATGTGAAGTAATGAAAGAAGAAGTGCTTGAAGACGGGGCTTTCCCTGAGAGTTATAACGAATATCTTTTAAGGGTTAATGAAACCAGCTATAATTTAAGACAAAAAAATAATAAATGTGTATACGCAGATAAAGGTTGCTTATTTACGGAAAAACTAACCACGATTGTCCCAATAATAGGTGGAGGAAAAAGGCTAGGATCATTGATTTTATCAAGGTTTGAAAGTGAGTTCAATGATGAGGATCTAATTCTTGCAGAAAATGGAGCTACTGTTGTAGGTATGGAAATTCTTAGAGCCAAATCAGAAGAAATAGAAGAAGAAGCTAGAAATAAAGCGGTTGCTCAGTTAGCTCTTGGAACATTGTCATATTCTGAGCTAGAAGCAGTAGAGCATATTTTTGAAGAGCTAAATGGCAACGAAGGACTTTTGGTTGCAAGCAAGATAGCTGATAGAGTAGGAATAACAAGGTCTGTGATAGTTAACGCATTAAGAAAATTTGAGAGTGCAGGACTTATTGAATCAAGGTCACTTGGAATGAAAGGGACCTACATTAAAGTATTAAATGACCAATTATTAGAAGAGCTAAAGAAAAATAAGCATTTTAGCTAAAATTACAACCCTGGTGACAGGGTTGTTTTTCATTGATGATATAATTATAAATAGGGCAAAAGCACTACAAGGTCATAGGCATAAAGCATCAAATAAGTCAGTAATTAAAAAAAACTCTCCAAATAATATAGCAAATTGTGTAAAATAGAAAAATAAGGACAACAAGGTAGGATTTAATAGATTCTTGTCGAATCTTTGTAAGGATAGGTATTAATAACTATAACAGTTGAATAAGGCAATAAACACAAATTTTTATGGAGAGGTGTTTATCTGTAATGAAAATAGATAATACTAGTCAAGTTTTGGAATCTGCTATTGGTGCTGCTCACAAAAGAGATCAGGTTATTTCTGATAACATTGCAAATGTTAATACCCCTGGGTATAAGCGAGGGAGAGTTTCCTTTGAAGAGCAGTTGAAAAAAGCATTAAGCGAAGATGGTATAAAAGGGAAAACTACCAGGGAAAAGCACATACCAATAGGGGAAAAATCACTAAATGAAATATCTCCAAAAGTTGTACGTGACAGTTCTCAATTCATGAGAAACGATGGTAATAACGTCGACATTGATGTAGAAATGGCTGAATTAAGTAAAAACACCTTACATCAAGGTGCCCTTGTAAGACAGTTAAACAGTAAACTGGGTAGGCTTAGAAGTGTCATTCAAGACGGTGGTTAAAAGTGATCACAAATTTTTTCATAAACTTCCCCTAAGGAGGATGAAATATGCCTTTTAATTCTTTTGATATTAGTGCTTCAGGTCTTACATCTGAAAGATTAAGGATGGATACAATTTCTAATAATATTGCCAATGCAAATACAACTAGAACTGAAGATGGTGAGCCATATAGAAGGAAAATGGTAGCAGTACAGCCAAGAAAAGCAACTTTTGCTGAGCATTTAAATCATTTTATTAAAGGAAGAAGAGGAGAAGATTTGAAATTGCCCGGAGGCGGAGTTAAAGCAACCTCTATAGTAGAAGATGATTCAGCTTTTAAAGAGGTTTATGATCCAGAGCACCCTGATGCAGATCCAGACACAGGATATGTACAGAAGCCTAATGTTAATACAGTAAATGAGATGACAGACTTGATTACTGCATCTAGGGCTTATGAAGCAAATGTGACCGCTATGGATTCTTCAAAGGAGATGGCTAACAATATCCTGGACTTAGGATTAAGATAAATCAATTTAATCAACTTGTTTAACCAATGTATAATGTTGTAGGACAAGGAGGGTGTTAGGTAAAATGGAAATTGAAGGTACAGGAATTAATCCTATTAGTATTGACAAGATAGATACAAATGATAAGTCAAAAAATCCTACTAAAGCGTCTCCAGGTACAAACTTTGGCGATATTTTAAGTGATGCCATTTCGAAAGTTAATGATTTAGAAAATGAAAGTGACAAAATGAGTGAAAAGCTTGCAATGGGCGAAGCTGATAATCTTCATGATGTAGTAATAGCATCAGAAAAAGCCGATCTAGCATTAAACCTCACCGTTCAGGTGAGAAACAAACTCGTAGAAGCTCATGAAGAAATAATGCGGATGCAGATATAATATTTTGTTCTAAAGCTATGCAGCTTATAAAGGTTTGGTGATATTATAATGGAAGGTTTCCTAAATAGAATAACGAATACTCTAAAAGAATTTTGGACTAAGCTTTCGATAGTACAGCGCTTTACTTTTGCTTTTCTTGCTCTTTTTCTTATAGTAGGTGGGGTGTTTGCTGGAAGTTTGTTTTTCACTCCAGATTATACTGAACTAGCAAGGAATCTTGATGCTGATGATGCAGGTGCTATGGTTGATGTCCTTGAAGAACACGGGATATCTTACTCACTTGAGGATGGTGGCTCTACAATATTGGTTCCTAAAGATGATCACTCCAGGGTGAGGCTTCAGATGGCTGAACAGGGTCTGCCAAGGCATGGAGTTTTTGGATATCAGGACTTGGATGATGCCCCCCTTGGGCTTACAGAATCTGAAAGGCAGCTGCGTCAGAGGGTGGCCTTAGAAGGCGAACTTGTACGAACGATAAGTATGTATCCCGAAGTAGAAAATGCCAGAGTACATATAGTGACACCAGAGGATACACTGTTTAGAAGAGATGAAAGAGATGCTACTGCAGCAGTCTACTTGGATGTAGCAAGGGGTAGAGAGCTAGAAAATGATCAGGTGAAAAGTATAATGAACCTTGTGGCTCATTCGGTAGAAAACTTATCTAACGAAAATGTTACAATCACTTCAGGATCTAAGGTATTAAGTGATGATGTTCAAGATAGAGATAGGGAAAGTGGTGCAAGAGGAGAGGTTAGAGAACAGTTAGAGATACAATCGCAGTTTCAAGATACGCTGCAGCAAAATGTCCAATCTATGTTAGAGGAAGTGCTAGGTGTCGGTAACGTTATTGTAAGGGTAACTGCTGAACTAGATTTTGACGAGCTACAATCGGTGTCAGAACTATTTGAGCCAGTGGATGAAGAAACTGGTGAGGGGATTCTTGTAAGTATGCACGAAGTAACGGAATTTTTTGAGGGAAGTGGAACCGGCCCGGGTGGTGTTGTGGGTGATGAGGCAGTTGATACCCCGGAATATCCTGGCAAAGAAGGCAAACAGGAAAGTTTATACGAAAGAAGTGAAGAAACTAGAAACTATGAAGTAAATAGGATAATAGAGGAATATAAGCAGGCTTCAGGGGATGTGCAGAATATTTCAGTTTCTGTTGCTATAGATGATGAGATTGAAGATGGCGACTTGGACGATGAACAAGTTGAATCAATCCAAAACCTGGTCCAAAACGCCCTCGGTCTTGAATTGGAAGAAGGTGGAGATCAGGTAACTGTAGAACGAATGCCATTTGATAGGACTATGGAAGAAGAATGGGAAGCAGAAAGGGAACGCGCTGCTGCATTAGAAAGAAGACAGCAAATTATTCAGGTTGCAATATGGGTAATTGGTCTTTTAGTGGCCTTTGTTTTGGCAAGAAGATTCTATAAAGGTTATAAGCGTCGAGCCCAAGAGGAAAGCTTAAGGCAAGAACAGGTGACACAGCAGACAGCAGCAGCTGATGACCAGGTTGAAGTAAAAGAAGATTCTCAAGCAAAAAGGCAAATTTCTGACTTAGCAAAAGACAAACCTGATGAATTTGTAAAAATATTAAGAACCTGGCTATCCGAAGATGGTTAAAAAGGGGGTGCAAACTTGTCTGAAGAGCTGACGCCAAGACAGAAAGCTGCTGTGCTGATGATATCTCTTGGTAGTGATACTTCGGCAGAAGTTATGAAGCATCTTTCTGAAGAAGAGATAGAACAGTTAACTTTAGAAATAGCAAACGTGAGAAAGGTTGAAAGCGAAAAAAGAGAAGAAGTAATAGAAGAATTTCATTCCATGGCTGTGGCTCAAGATTATATATCCCAGGGTGGTATAGGTTATGCAAAAGATGTGCTAGAAAGAGCTCTTGGTTCGCAAAAAGCGATGGATATAATAGAAAGACTTACTTCTTCATTACAGGTGCGCCCTTTTGAGTTCATGAGAAAAACTGATCCTAGCCAGGTGATTAATTTTATACAAAATGAACATCCGCAAACTATAGCGCTTATTCTTGCATATCTACCAGCAGAGCAGGCATCTATGATACTCTCGGCTCTTCCATCTGAAAAGCAGGCAGACATTGCTAGAAGAGTGGCGGTTATGGAGAGAACTTCTCCAGAAGTTATCAAAGATATTGAAAAAATATTAGAAAGAAAGCTGTCCTCAGTTATGTCACAGGACTATACCCAGGCAGGTGGAATAGAGTCAGTAGTTGAAGTGCTAAACAACGTTGATAGAGCAACCGAAAAAACCATACTAGAGACTCTAGAAACCCAGGATCCTGAGCTAGCTGAAGAAATCAAGAAAAGGCTATTTGTATTTGATGATATTGTTCATCTTGATGATCGTTCAATTCAGAGAGTTATCAGAGAAGTTGAGCAAAAAGATCTCACCCTTGCACTTAAAGTTGCAGGTGAGGAAGTTAAAGATAGATTGTTTAAGAATATGTCTAAGAGAATGGGAGAGTTAGTTCAGGAAGAGATGGATTATATGGGTCCGGTAAGATTACGAGATGTTGAAGAAGCGCAGCAAAAGATAGTTAATGTAATCAGAAGCTTAGAAGAGAGTGGCGAGATAGTCATTTCTAGAGGTAGGGAGGATGACGTAATTGTCTAAGGTCTTTAAGTCTAACCGGGTCCAACCCAAAAAAGAGCCTTACAGCTTACCTGTTAAATCAAAAGAAGAATTACTTAAAATGTACAGGAAAGTACAGTCTAAAAACCCAAACGAAGCCGAAGATCTAGCAACAGAAGAACCAGAGATATCCGAAGAAGAAAAAAAAGCAAAAGAAGAAGCCGAAAAAATTATTGAATCTGCTAAAGTAGAAGCTGAAAACAAAGCAAAGGAAATAATTGATAATGCTAAAGCCCAGGAAGAAGCAATAAAAAAAGAAGCAGAAAAAACAGGATATGAGGAAGGATATAAGGCAGGTTATGATGAGGGGAAAAATTTAGGCCTAAAAGAGATAAAAGATCAAGAGAATGATTTGTTAAAAAATGCTAGATCAGAGCTAGATAAGGCAATCCAAAAAAGAAATGATATGTTGACTTCTATTGAAAGAGAAGTATGCGAGCTAGTATTTTTGGTAGCAGAAAAGATACTTGAGAAGAAAGTAAATGATGAAGAGGAACTGATTAACACTATGGTGAAGAATGGATTATCAGCGCTAAAGGGCCAAAATAATGTGACTATTAAATGTCATCCTTATGATTATCCAAAAATAGAAGATGCTTTTGAAAAAATCAAAAAAGAATTTAGTGAGTTGTTTTTAGAATTAAAAGAAGATACAAATGTATCTCAGGGAGCACCTCTTCTCTCCGTTGATAGTGGTTATGTTGAGTTAGATGTTTCTAAGCAGGCAAGAGAACTACACCAAAATGTTAAACAGGTGATTCAAAGTGAATAAAAAAACTAAAAAAAAGTCAGCAAACAAACCTGCAGCAGCGAAGACAAGGAAAAGGAAAAAGAAAGAAATTGATGAAACAGAAACTGTGTCAAGTGCAAAAAGTGCTCCTGAAAAAGAAAGTGCTGTAAAAGATGTTGATAAAACAGCTCAAACAGCTGTTAAAAGTAAGAGAGAACCTATAACCAAAAAGCAAGTAAAAGAACCTGATACAAACAAAATCAAAAAAGCAATTAAAAAATCTAACTCGCTTCCGATTCAGGGAGAGGTGACAAGGGTTGTTGGACTTACGGTAGAAGCTAGAGGTCCTGCTACAAGGATAGGTGAGGTTTGTACCATTAGAAGTGACTCTCATGAGCTTGATTGTGAGGTTGTAGGCTTTAGAGATGAATATATTCTGTTGATGCCACTTGGTGATTTAGAAGATATCGCTCCGGGGGACAGGGTTGTTGCTTCAGGCATGCCTTTGTCTGTGCCGGTTGGAGAAGACATGGTAGGTAGGGTGCTTGATGGTGTAGGGCGTCCTCTAGATAGGAGAGGTAACTATTCATACGAAAAGTTTTATCCAATGCAGGCAAAGCCTCCTCCGCCATTAGAAAGAACTAGAATAAGCGAAACCTTGGAAACAGGTATTAAAGCAGTTGATGGAGTCTTAACAATAGGCAAGGGACAGAGAATGGGTATTTTCTCTGGCTCGGGAGTTGGTAAAAGTACACTTCTAGGGATGATAGCTAGAAACACATCAGCAGATATAAACGTAATAGCGTTAATTGGCGAAAGAGGTAGAGAAGTTAGAGAGTTTTTGGAAAAGGACTTGGGTGAAGAAGGCCTAAAAAGAAGCATAATCGTTGTTGCTACTTCAGATCAGCCAGCCCTTGTAAGGTTAAAGGGGGGGTTGACTGCAACAGCAGTGGCTGAATACTTCAGAGATCAGGGTTATGATGTTATGTTGATGATGGATTCAGTTACCAGGTTTGCAATGGCTCAAAGAGAGATAGGTCTTGCTATTGGTGAACCGCCGACTACTAGAGGTTTTCCGCCGTCGGTATTTGCAATGTTACCAAAGTTTCTTGAACGTTCTGGTACTTCATCTAAAGGAAGCATAACAGGTTTATATACCGTGTTGGTTGATGGCGATGATTTAGACGAGCCTATCTCGGACACCGTGAGAGGTATTTTAGACGGCCATGTTGTACTTAGTAGAAGATTAGCAAGCATGAATCATTATCCCGCTATTGATGTCTTGAAAAGTATTTCCCGGGTAATGCTTGATATAGTTGATGAAGAACATCGGGAAGCTGCACACAAATTAAACGAAGCCCTTGCAGCATACGAAGAAGCAAGAGACCTTATAGAGATTGGTGCTTACAAAGAAGGAAGTAACCCCAGGGTAGACTGGGCTCTGACAAAGATTGACAAAATAAATGATTTCTTGCGTCAGGGCATAGATGAAAAAAGCGATTTTGAATCTACTGTAAAAGAACTTAAAAGTTTAATTAATGGTAGATAAGAGAGTGAAATAAATATGGTGTTAGATTGGAGGCAAGCTCCATGAAAAAGTTTCAGTTTCCCCTAGAAAGAGTATTAAGAGTAAAAGAAATAAAAGAAGATGAATTGCAGCAGCAGTTAAAAGATGCAAGGGACAAAAAAGAACATGAAGAAAATAGACTTTCTGGACTTATGGATATACAAAAGAAATACAAAGAAGAATTTTTAGAAAACATAGATAAACCTACAAAAGTTTTTGAAGTGAAACACTATTGCTCTTATTTCCCAGAGCTAGAAAACGAGATTAACAACCAAAAACAAAGGGTAGAAAAAGCGAATGAATATCTGAACCAATGTTTGTTAGAGTGGCAGGAAGCCAAGAAAGAAAGAAAAATAATGGAAAACTTAAAGGAAAAGAAAAGAGATCATTTTAACAAAGAACAGCTGAAATTAGAACAAAAATTCTTTGATGAATTAGCACAGAATCCAAGTAGATTAAACAGTTGATCTTAATATACTTTAATACACCTTAAGATAAAATATTTCACCAAACATAATTTGCCGTTTGTTTAAAGGGGAGAGAGTCTTTGGCCGAGGAAAATAACTCAGGTGACAGGTTACGTACCTTGTTATATATGATAATATTGCCGCTATTATTCACCTTCATAGGTGGTATAGTGCTTGCTCAGACCTTTGGACTTATAAATTTGTTAGACTATGCAAGGGCTGTTCCCGTGCTTG
This sequence comes from Natranaerofaba carboxydovora, assembly GCF_022539405.1. NCBI lineage: Bacteria > Bacillati > Bacillota > Clostridia > Natranaerobiales > Natranaerofabaceae > Natranaerofaba > Natranaerofaba carboxydovora. Next base: position 949,952 of record NZ_CP054394.1, read on the forward strand.
GTGAGCGATTACCGGAGCCAGAACCTGAAGATCCTGATGTAATAGATAGAGAAGAAGAACTTCAAATATGGGCAGAAGAACTACAACAACGCGAAGAAGATGTTGAAGCTAAAGAAGAAAAGCTTGAAGAAAGAGAAGAAGCTGTGTTGGAATTAGAAGAAGATCTAACAGCTTTTGAAGAAGAACTAAAAGAATGGGAAGAAGAACTTGATGAAAGAGAAGAAGGGATTCTGGATGAAGAAGAAAGAATTATAGAACTTGCTAATATATATGAAGGTATGGGGGCGAGACAAGCTGCTGAAAAAATTGTAGAACTTGATGATGATCTGGTTATTGATATGTTTATGCATATGCCAACAGATGCAAAATCAGATATACTTGCTCAACTAGACGGAGACGTTGCAGGAAGATACTCAACCCTTCTTGCAGGCGAAAGAGAAAGGGTTACAGAAGGCGCCTTAGATCAGCGAGAAGCAGATCTAGATACAAGAGAACAAGAGCTTGATGATAGAGAAGACGAACTAGATAGTAGAGAAGACAGAATAGAAAGACTTGCAAATATGTATGCGCAGATGGACCCGGAAGTAGCCTCTGATATAATTAGCGGAATGATGGTAGAGAACAAAGATCTTGTGGTACAGATATTTAACGAGATGGAGGAAGGTCCTGCAGCTGAGATATTATCTGAGCTGCCAAGGGACATAGCAATGGATATAATTACTTCTGTAGGAGGTGATTTATCAGATTTAGAAGATGAAATTTAGGTTAAACATCAAAAACTTAATATTGCTACGGAAAGGGGGTGAAAAAACTGAGTCCAGGCAATGGAATGGTAATGCTTGATCAGATACTAAAAGGAGATGCAGTAAACGATAAGGGTAAATTAAAAGGAAAAGATAAAGTTAAGGATGGAGAAACAAATAATAATACATCATTTAAAGAATTCTTTTCTACATTACTTGGTAGTTCAGATGTAGATGTTAACGAATTAGATGGAGCTAAACTTGACCAAATAGAGAATCTTGATGATGAACTATTAGATGGAGACTTTTTAGATTATTTAACGGAGTTATTTGGTGATGAATTAATTGAGGAACTAGACATAGAGCTTGACGGGGAAATAATGCTTGATGATATAGAACTACTTAAGGATCTATATGACACTGTACTGATGATAGAAGATATAGGAGTAGAAATTGAAGATTTAGATTTTGAAACTATAGACGACATACTAGATGCAATTGGTCTAGAGTCTACCGTAGAAAATATCAGTGCAATGCTAAATGAACTATTAAACTTTGAAGACTATCTTGATTTACCAAAAACATTCGATAAAAATTATAAAGAAGAGAACTCAATGGAGAAAGTATTGATAGCATTAGAAGAATCAGAAGATGACCTGATTACACTTATAGAAGATGATGAAAAAGCTGCAGAAGCTTTGTTAGCATTGATTTTGACACAGCAGTCTATAGAAGATACAACACTTAAATATCATCAAGAAAATAGTCAAAAGGCTAATGAAGAAAATTCAGAACTTGTTAAGCTATTATCACAGGATTTTAAACATCAGCAAATGGGACTAAACATTACAGATGAAAATGCAGGCAATGTAGGCGTAAACAATTTAAATGATGAAGACAAACTAGTTAAACTAAAACAAGTTTTGGCTATGGAATTAAATCAGGAATGGAACATCAAAGATGCAAAAAAATCTAAAGACATAGAAAATCTTGACCTAGAAGAGCTAAAACAACTTAAAGATTTTTTAAATGAGGGGATAAAAAAATTAAAGGAAAATGCTAAGAAATTTACAGAAGAAAAAGCAACAAACAATGAATTAAAAGAGTATAAAGATGAGCTAAAAATACTATCAAAAGCAGCAAAAAATGAAGAAGGAGATAAAAGTAAACCCAAAAAACTTTTGGAAAACATACTAAGCAGAGCTATCAACAAAGAAGATACTAAAAAATACTGGACAAAAGCCTTAGAAGATTACAACACACAAGCTCATACCTATGATAGCAAAGGGAGATTAAATGATAAATCTTTTAAAAACCAAATGATACAACAGATATTGCCAAGCGATGCCCAAAATGATAGTCAAGCTAAATTAAAGATAAACGCCTTAAGAAATGCTATTGATCACAATACTGACTCCAACAACGACAGTGAAATAAAAGAGCGCTTGAGCCAAATGAAAGCAAATAATAATAGATACGGACTATTTAACTTGAGTAATCTAAATAATTCAGGTAACCTAAATAGGTCAAGCCAAAGTCAAGATACAACATTTAATTTGCAGGAGTTCTTTAATCACTCTGAATTAGAAAACCTAAGAGGTAACCTGACAAACAGAGAAAATATGCTAAACGAATCAAGGACACTAAATCTACAAAACAGAGAAGCTTTTGTCGAACGACTTGCAGAAGAGATCATGAAATTTGCTAGTTTAAAAAGAGATCAAAACACTTTTACACTAAACATTAGACTAAAGCCAGAACGACTTGGAAATTTGAGGCTTCAGTTTACAAGTCAGGATGGTGTAATGCAGGGAGAGATAGCAGCCCAAAGCCAGCAGGCGAGACAGATTATTCAAGCTAATTTGACACAGTTAAGAGAGCAGCTTGAAGCTCAAGGCTATGAGTTTGACAGCTTGGATGTAACTTCAGATGACAACAACACAGACCTTCAATATGAAAATAGAGATAATATGAATGAAGGCGGTCAGAGTAACAGCAAAAATAATAAAACTAGCTTGGATGGAGAAGATTTTGATCTTTTTGGTAGTGGGGAAGAAGAGCTTTCAGAAGAAGATATGGTATCAGAACCTGGCATGTCAAAGGTGGATTATTTGGTGTAAACACGTGCCTACAAGGAGGGTTGAATGTTGGATATAACCCAGATGATGAATGTTGGAGATCAGAGTCAACAGTATAATAAGATGCAGGAAGATAAGATTGATAGTGAAAGACAAGTTGATGACCGTGAATTTGACAGGGGTGATCTTGGCCAAGATGACTTCACAAAAATACTTGTAACTCAGTTAAAATACCAGGACCCACTTGACCCAATGGATGACAGAGAATTCATCACTCAGATGACACAATTTAGTCAGTTAGAACAGCTAACTCAGCTTGGTACAGGCCAGGAAAAAACTTCAGCTATCAACTTATTAAATCAGGAAGTAGTAGTAAACACCGATGATGGTCAAAAACAAGGGGTTGTTTCTGGAGTTGTAGATCTTAGGACAAACCCAAAACTAAACGTTGATGGTGAATATGTTGAACTAGATGATGTAGTTGAAGTTATCGGAATGCAGGGTGGCGATGATCAGTTTGAAGAGATAGTCGATGAAGTATTAGAAAGAATGGATGAAAAAGTTACTGATGAAGAGATAAAAACCATGGAGGATCTAAATGAATTAGATGATAATCAATTTGAAAGCGTAATTGAAGATGCAGATGCAGAAGATCTTTTGATTTTACAAAACACAGGAGACCTTGAAGATGAAAAATTAAACAAAGTAATAGATGAACTTGAAGAAACTGAAACTACTGATGAAACAGATGAGACTGATGAACAAGAAGATACAGAAGAATATGAAATATAACTTAAAAGTGAACGAGTTTAGTTACAAGTTTACTAACCTTGGGAAGGGGTAATGCAAAATGGCTGGAATATATGGGCCGAATCAATTTAACAATATGAACCCCGGCAAAATTCCCGGAAAAAACATTGGTAAAGTTCAGGACAAGCAAGTTAAAGTTGGTTCTACAGGTGATAAAACAGCTAAAAAAGACTTTTCTGAAATTCTTAAAAAAGAAAAGGAAAAATCATTAGACTTTACGAAGCATGCATCCCAAAGGATGAATTCTAGAAATATTGAGTTAACACCAGAAAAGTTAAAACAGCTTGAAGATGCCGTAGATAAAGCTGCATCAAAAGGTGCCAAAGAATCTTTAATAATGATGGACAAGACTGCTTTTGTTGTAAGTGTAGATAACAAAAAAGTTATAACTGCTGTAGATGAAGCCGGGATGAAGGACAATGTCTTTACAAATATCGATAGTGCGGTAATTATCTAAAATGAGCAAATGGGCTGGACCTCCTTTTTGAGGAAGCCCAGGGTTTACTGGTGACTGCAGTAAACCAAAAAAACTTTAACAAACTACAAGGAAAACTATTTTAGCTAAATTACGAAAAAAAAAGGAGGTTAATAAAACTTATGTTACGTTCAATGTTTTCAGGTGTGTCAGGACTTAGAAATCACCAGGAAAGACTTGATGTTGTAGGTAATAATATTTCAAATGTTAACACCTCTGGATTTAAAAGAGGAAGGGCAACATTTAAAGATATACTAAGTCAGACTCAACAGCCAGCTACCTCACCAAGGGAAAACATGGGAGGGACCAACCCACAGCAGATAGGACTTGGTATGACCATGAGCAGTATTGACGAAATCCATACCCAGGGAAGTCTTGAAACAACAGGTAGAGAAACAGACCTTGCTATAGAAGGGGATGGCTTCTTCGTTCTAGGAGCAGGCGAAGAAGAGATGTATACAAGAGCTGGTAACTTCGATGTTGACAGCCAGGGTAACCTTGTAGATCTTGACAGTGGTTATCTAGTGCAGGGTTATCAGGCTGAAGACGGTGAAATTTTAACTGACGAAGGTGCAGATGATTTGAGTATTCCTTTAGGAGATACAGTCGAAGCCCAGAGGACAACAGGAATAGATTATGATGGGAACTTGAATTCAGAGATAGGTAGTGAAGAGGAAGAGTTTGATTACAGTGAATTTACATCTGATATTGACGGTGAGATAGCTATCGATTTTGATATTGATACTGACGGTTATGTTTCTCATAAAGTAATTGACATAGATGATGAAGTTGATTTAAGTGATGAAGCATATATAGATAGCATAGCAAATGACATCTATGATAAAGATTTTACCGACCTTGATGAAAGTGAAGAAAATGAGCTATTAAATAATATTAACTACGCTTTACAAGGGGGAGAAACAGACGAATACGTAGGGATTGTTGTTGATGGAGAAGGACTTTATATTTTATCGGAGACAGATGGAGATGTAGCCGAATTAAGTAATACGGACGATGAGTTAGTAAAATATGATGGATTTACTCCTGAGAGTGGCTGGGTGGAATTTAAAGATGAAAATAATATCTTAACAGCAATAAACTACGAAACCGAAAGAACCACTATCGAAATATTTGACAGACAGGGGCAGGAACACGGTCTTACAATAAACTTTGCTAAGAAGCATCAAAACGAATGGGAAATTGAAATAGAAGAATTGGGTGTAGAAGAAACAATAGAATTTGATAATAGTGGTAGAGTTGAAACTGGCGGGGAGATAACATTGACATATGATGATATAGAAGAACTTGGAGCTGATGCAAAATTTGAGTCAGGTGATGAAATTACAATAGACCTTGAAAGTGTAACTCAATCAGCAGGCTCAACAACAGCAAATGCTGAAGCTGATGGATTTATGCAGGGTAACTTAGATACCTTTGAGATTGACTCTGCAGGGGTTATTACAGGAATCTATGATAATGGTGAGACTAGAACCTTAGGCCAACTTGAGCTTGCAACATTTTCAAATCCTGAGGGTCTCTCAAAAGAAGGGGACAACATGTTTAGAGAAACAACAAACTCCGGAAGTGCTAACAAAGGCACTGCAGATAGCGGCGGAAGAGGTAGCATAGCTCCAGGGACTTTGGAGATGAGTAATGTAGATATGGCTGAAGAATTTACCGACATGATAATTACTCAGAGAGGCTTTCAGGCTAATTCGAGAACTATTAGTACTTCTGATGAGATTTTGGAAGAGCTAGTTAACATGGTGCTGTAATTAATGATTGAAAAATTATGGCATTACTGATATATTAGACAGACAAATAAAGAGGTGTATCCTTTGATAAAAGTGACCCGATTTAATGGAAAACAATATATTGTTAATGCAGATTTGATTGAATTTATTGAAGAGACTCCTGATACTGTACTAAGTCTTACCACAGGCAGGAAGGTGCTTGTCACAGAGGATGCAGAAGAGTTGGTTAAGAGGGTAATAGAATTTCGCCGGAGGATTCATACACCGCCCCCCTCCTCCGGCCCCTCTGATTTTTCCGGTCAAAATGACATTGCTGAAGTTAATGAATCAGAAAAGGAAATTGAATAGATGTTGAATAGATAAAATAGCGGAAATGCTTTTTGAAATGAGGTGTTTTCTTTGGATTTATCGACAATTATAGGCCTCATAAGCGGTATTGCACTTATATCAGGAGCCATAATACTTGGAGGAGATGTTGGAGGTTTTGTTGAAGGGCAAGCAGTGTTGATCGTTTTTGGTGGCACTTTTGCAGCCACTTTGGCGAGCTTTCCTCTTTCTAACTTCAAGGCTCTTATAAAAATTATAAAGACTGCTTTTCAAGAAAAAACAATGCCTGCTAGTGAAACTATAGCTCTTTTGGTACAGCTTGCAGAGAAGGCAAGAAGAGAAGGCCTTTTGGCTCTTGAAGATGATGTTGCAGAGCTAGATGATGATTTTTTGGAAAAAGGGATTCAACTGGTTGTCGACGGTACAGACCCTGAGTTAACAAGAAGTATTTTGGAGACAGAACTCTCTTTTGTTGAGGAACGTCATAAAAATGGCCAGGGGATGTTTCAAACAATGGGTGCCTTTTCACCCGCTTTTGGTATGGCTGGTACGTTGATAGGACTGATCCAAATGTTAGGTGATTTAGATGATCCTGATGCAATAGGTCCTGGGATGGCGATAGCACTTGTTACCACCTTATATGGGGTCTTGGCAGCCAACTTGATATTTTTTCCAATAGCGAACAAATTAAAAGCCAAAAGTGGTGAAGAAGTATTGTTAAAGGAAGTTATGCTTGAAGGGATCTTGAGTATTCAAGCTGGGGAAAACCCCAGAATTGTTGAAGAGAAACTAAAAGCTTTCCTTGCTCCACAGTCTAGAGAAGCTGTGGATGAGGGTAAAGAAGAAGAAATAGAGGTGGATGCCGGTGGCGAGGCATAGCAGAAGAAAGAGAAAAGAAGAAGAAGCTGAGGACACTGAAGCGTGGCTTCGCACGTATGGTGATATGATTACCTTACTTCTTTGTTTTTTTGTTCTTTTGTTTTCTTTTTCGACAATTGACGACGAAACTTTTGATCAGATTATGATTTCTCTTCACCAGAGTTTTTCTGGAGTGTTGCCTGAAGGAAGGACTATGGTACCTCCGGAAGATCAAATAGATATAGGAAAAGACGAAGTTCCAGAAGATCCTGAATTGGATGAAACTCAAGAAGAAGAAGTTGAAGAAATGAAAGAACTACAGCAACAGATAGAAGAATATATTGAAGAAAGAGACCTAGATGATGTGATGTCTATTATAATGGATGAGAGAGGTCTGATGCTTAGGTTTCAGGACAAAATACTCTTTGATACTGCAAGGGCAGAACTTAGAGATGAAGCAGAAAATATATTGAGTGAGATTTCAGTTTTTCTTAATCAAGTTGACAATGAAATAACCATAGAAGGACATACAGACGACAGGCCTATGCGTGGTCCTCAGTTTGATACCAACTGGGAACTATCCACAGGTAGGGCGACAAGTGTACTTAGGTTTTTGGCTGAAGACAACGATATAGAGCCCCACAGACTTTCTGCTATTGGCTATGGGGAATATAGACCACTTGTTCCAAATGACTCGCCAGATAATATGCAGCTAAACCGCAGGGTGGATATGACTATACTATGGTCTACCTTTGAAAGAGGAGAATTTTTGGATAGAGGTGCGGACGAAGACCTTATGGATGTAGATGATTTAGAGGAGTTTTTGCAGCAGCATGATGAGGATGTAGATAATATTGAAGAATTTATTGATGAAGGGGGCTAAAATAATTTGGAAAAGAAAAAATTTTTACCGGAAATCAGCATAGTTATAATAGTAGGAATAGTTCTCATAATTTTGGCCGCCGGGATTTCATACTTTATTGCTGTAAATATTGCAGGGTCAAATGGTAACGGAGAAGTTGTTGAAGAAAATGGAGAAGAGGTTCCTGAAATGGGAGAAACTATGGTGTTTGATGAGGTTATTGGAAATATAAAGGGTGGCGGTATTGTTAGATTTAAAATGGAGCTAGAAATTTCTGAAGGAGATGTAGCTTCTCAGATTGAGGAAAGAAAAAGTAGAATAAGAGATTCAATCTTTGATATTGTTAGTTCTTATGATAGAGAAGAATTACAATCTGTAGAAGGCAGAAGGGATTTTAGAGAAGAAATAAAAGATGCAGTAAATGAAAACGTACAAGACGGAGAAGTATTAAATGTATATTTTACAGAGTTTTTTATTGATTCTCGAGGTTAGGATTACAGAAACAAGAGATATTATATAGAAAGTCTTATTGAATTGATACCCTGCCTTAGGGGGGTGGTGATGTAGATTATGTCTGAAGTTTTGTCACAGTCAGAGATAGATGATTTGTTATCAGCTATTTCAACAGGAGATTTAGATGTAGAAGAAGCTAAACAAGAAAAACAAAAAGAAGTAAAAGTATATGACTTTAAAAGGCCAGCAAAATTCTCTAAAGATCAGATTAGAACACTGCAGATGATAAACGATAACTTTGCCAGGCTTTTGTCAACTTTTTTGTCTGCTTATCTCAGGTCATACGTAGAAGTTACTGTTGCATCAGTAGATCAGGTAACATATGATGAATTTATGCGATCACTGCCAAATCCTACTATAATGGGAGTTTTTTCAGCTGATCCGATGGAAGGCAGTGCAGTGATGGAAAGCCATCCGAAAATTATGTATGCGATTATAGACAGGGTGCTTGGTGGCCCAGGTGAGACTGTTGAATCATCTAGAGAGCTTACTGAAATAGAGGAAACTGTAGCTATAAAAATCTATGATAAAATGCTTGAGAATATGAAAGAAGCATGGAAAAACGTGGATGATCTCAAACCAAAATTTGAAAGAATAGAAACAAATCCGCAGTTCACTCAGATAATATCGCCAAATGAGATGGTAGCAGTAACTGCTTTTACGGTAACTTTTGGTGAGATGGAAGGGCTTGTTAATATATGTCTGCCATATATTTTTCTAGAGCCTGTAATTACAAGGCTTACTGCAAGGTATTGGTTTGCAACTGGTCATGTAAAAAAAGCTTCTGAAGAAGAATCACAAGCTTTGGACAAGAGGTTGAAAAAAACTGAAGTACCTTTAACAGCCCAACTTGGATCAACAAGTATCACAGTTGGAGAGCTAATAAGTTTAAAAGAGGGCGATGTTATATCAATAGACAAAGAAACTGAAGAAGAAATTGATATACTTGTGGGGAATAAATTAAAGTTTAGAGGTTCCCCTGGAGCTGTAGGGAAAAAGCTAGGTGTACAAATTACTGAGCTGATCAGGGAAGGAGAGGATTCCCTTGGAGAATAATGATAACAAAGATATTTTATCACAAGAGGAAATTGATGCCTTATTGAAAGGTGATTCTTCAGGTGGCGAAGAATCTAAAGGAGAAGAAAGTGCTAGCCCGGCAGATGGAGATGTGGCTCCATCTGAATCAAGCGCTACTGATGCTAACCTTACAGATGTAGAAAAAGATGCTATAGGTGAAATAGGAAATATATCATTTGGAACTGCAGCAACCACTTTATCTGTTTTATTAAACAAACAGGTTGAAATAACGACTCCAAAGGTAAGTATTACTAATTATAAAGAGCTAAGGGAAAATTTCCCAAAACCTCATGTATTGGTAGAAGTAGAATATACTGAAGGGCTTCAAGGAGTTAATGTCCTTATTATCAAAATGAAAGATGCTAAAATTATTGCAGATTTGATGATGGGAGGAGATGGAGAGAATGTAACTGATGATGATACAGATATTGAAGAGTTTCACTTAAGTGCTGTAAGTGAAGCAATGAATCAAATGATGGGTTCAGCATCTACTTCAATGTCAACTATGTTTAGTAATGATATTAATATATCACCTCCAAGTTCAAGAACAATCGATCTTGCAGAAGATGATCTTGATAGTGAGTTTCCTGAGGAACCCATGGTTAAAGTTTCATTTGACTTGAAAATTGAAGGGCTAATTGATAGTGAAATTATGCAAATCGTACCATTGAAATTTGCTAAAAACATGGCAGGGAAACTATTAGGTGGCAGCGAAGAACCTGCAGAACCAGAAAAGGAACCAGAAAGTGCACCCGCCCCTGAAAAGACAGAAGAGCCACCGGCTGCAAAAGCTGAGCAGCCAGCTGCGCCAAGTGCCCAGGAGCAAGTGGCTGCAGCATCACAAAATTTACCAGCGGGGCAGCAACAGCAGCCTACAAAAGATTATCAACCTGTACAGTTTGGTTCTTTAGAAGAGCAACAACAACCTGCGCAGGCGGATACAACTAATATGGGGCTGATTCTTGATGTTCCGTTAGAAGTTACAGTTGAACTTGGCAGGACTAGAAAATCTATTAAAGATGTTCTGGAATTAGTGCCTGGTTCTATAATAGAACTAGAGAAGCTAGCAGGAGAACCTGTTGATATCAAAGTAAATGGCAAATTAATTGCCAAAGGCGAAGTAGTAGTAATTGATGAAAACTTTGGTGTTAGGGTGACAGAAATTGTAAGTCCGATGGAAAGGGTCAATAAATTACAATAAAAAATGAACTGAATTAAAGGGAGGTCTAATAGTAATGAGTCATAAAGTTTTAATCGTAGATGATGCCGCTTTTATGAGAATGATGATAAAAGACATACTTACAAAAAATGGTTTTGAGGTTGTGGGGGAAGCAGAAAACGGTGCACAGGCGGTAGAAAAATACGATGAGTTGTCTCCAGATATTGTAACTATGGATATTACTATGCCGGAAAAAGATGGTATACAAGCTCTAAAGGAGATTAAGGGCAAGGATGCGAATGCTAATATTATAATGTGTTCTGCTATGGGACAACAATCTATGGTTATCGAAGCAATACAAGCTGGTGCAAAAGACTTTATTGTCAAGCCTTTCCAACCAGAAAGGGTAATGGAAGCCATAAAGAAAAGTTTAAGTTAATCAAATAATATATGTTAGAATGTTTAAATGGTGTAGGAGGATTTCAATTGATGAAAAACTTGATTATGGTAACATCTATTGCTTTAGCTGATGCACCAGATATCACTAATGGTAAAGGAGAATTTTCTTCAAACACCGACCAATTTCTGAATTTTATTTTTTACATGATAATGTTTGCCTTTGTGATTGGTTTATTATTTCTTGTTTTAAAATTATTAAAAAGGCAAGCAGGTTTTTTTACCAAGGGTAACTATTTTACTTTGATTGATAGCATAATGTTAAGTAAAGAAACGTCTATTCATTTAGTTGAATTAGGTGGCAAGATTATGGTTATAGGAACAGGAAAAGAAGTATCAATTTTGACTATACTAGATGATCCGGAAATAATTAATGAAATAACTAAAGAAAGGATAAGAGAGGGTAGGGAAAATCAAGTAACCAAAAACTTTAAAGGCAAGCTCCTCGAACGCCTGCCAATTTTGAATAATCTTGCTTTTTTAAAAAACAAAGAAAATAATATAGAAACTGAAAATGTCGAGCTAGAAGATGATGAAAGCTCTGATTTTGAAAGAGAGTTAAAAGAGCAATTAAAAAAGTTGAAGCAGCTAGACAAGGATGGGCGGGGAGGAAATAAGGATGAAGAGTAAATATCTTAAAATACTATTAATTTTGTTAGTTACTACTGCATTATTGTTGTTTGCTTTCACTTCAACTGCTGAAGCTTTCCCCGTTCCAAACATTGAATTTGGCGTAGATGAAGGGGATAACCCTGAAGACTTGGCTCTTAGTTTACAGTTATTATTCTTACTTACTATATTGAGTTTAGCCCCAGCAATTTTAATTATGACTACTTCTTTTACCAGGGTTGTTGTAGTATTATCTTTTGTGCGTAATGCCCTTGCAACTCAGCAAATGCCACCTAACCAGATATTAATTGGACTAGCATTATTTATGACCTTTTTTATAATGAGCCCTGTTTGGGGACAAGTTTATGAAGAAGCATAGGTCCCTTACACTGAGGATGATATTACCTTAGAAGAAGCTTATGAAACTGCTCTTGATCCAGTAAGGGAATTTATGTATGAGCATACCAGGGAGAGAGATTTGGCTTTATTTTTAACATATAGTAATGTAGAAGAAGAACCAGAGACTATAGCTGATGTTCCTACTACTGTACTTATACCTGCTTTTGTGATAAGTGAATTAAAGACGGCTTTTCAAATTGGGTTTTTGATTTTTGTGCCTTTTTTGATAATTGACATGATTGTTGCTAGTACCCTTATGTCAATGGGTATGCTTATGCTTCCGCCTGTAATGATATCCTTACCATTTAAAGTTTTATTATTTGTACTGGTTGATGGATGGCATTTAATTTCAAGGTCTTTGCTACTAGGATTTAGTTAACTGTTGATTAACCACTTGAGTATAAAGGTGTGATTGTATATGAGTGAAGAGTTTGTACTTTTTCTTGGAAGAGAAGCTTTAATTACTGTACTTTTGGCTGCTGCACCAATGCTTGGACTTGCTGTACTTACTGGACTACTTGTAAGTATTTTACAGGCAACTACGCAGATTCAAGAACAGACCCTTGCCTTTGTACCAAAGATTGTGGCTGTTTTGGGGGCTGTTATATTATTTGGTCCCTGGATTTATAACCTGTTAACAGATTTTACTTTGACTTTGTATAGTGACATTCACCTATATATCCAATAAGAAACTAAAAGGCGGGCGAGACTTTTGGAATTTGCAGAATGGTTGGTTGATCAAGCTGCTATATTTTTACTTTTAACTATAAGGATGACAGGTTTATTTTTGAGTGCACCTGTTTTAGGCAGTGATAACATACCAGCCAGGGTCAAAGTGGGTGTGAGTTTACTTTTTTCAATTATAATATTTCCTACTATTGCTCCAGAAGTACAAGTGTTTTATGATCCCATAGTATATATTGGCATTATGGTTTCAGAGCTTTTGATTGGGTTAGGGATTGGTTTGGTTGCAAGTATATTGTTTGCTTCTATTCAAGTTGCAGGCCAGTTAATAGATATGCAAATGGGTTTTGCCATAGTTAACGTATTAGATCCTCAGTCTGGAATACAGTTTCCTTTGATGGGTTATTTTAAATATGTTTTGGCAATTTTGATATATTTCACCATTGATGGACATCACCTTTTAATTGGGGCAGTTTATGAGAGCTATGAGTTTTTGCTCCCTGGTCAATATGCTAGCTTTGTTGGTGGGGGAGAGGTAATAATGAGTCTTTTGACAGAAACTTTTACACTTGCATTAAGAGTAGGTGCCCCGGTGCTTGGAGTTCTATTTTTAACAAATATTATTTTGGGTCTTCTTGCTAGATCAGTACCTCAGATGAATGTCTTTATTGTAGGGCTTCCGATCAAAGTTTTTGTAGGATTTATTGGAATGATTTTATTAATGCCTGTTTATGCAATGATTCTTGATGTTATATTTGAAAGTATTAGTGGAGGGATTCTAGACTTCTTAAGAGCTCTAGTCTAAATTATTTCTGGAGGTTTTCTCTTTGGAAATAGAACATAGGAAATTAAATCTGCAGCTTTTTGGTCAGCAGAGTGATCAAGGAGAGAAAACCGAAAAACCAACCCCAAAAAAGCGACGTGAAGCTAGAAGGAAAGGACAGGTTGCAAAAAGTAAGGAAGTTTCTTCAGCTTTTTTACTTTTTGCAACCTTTGGAGTTTTATATATTGCTGCACCATATACGTTTAATCGATTTGCTGCTTTTGTAACTAAGCTTTGGAGTGAATATCCTGTAGAATTTAATGAGCGAGGGATACAAGCATTACTTACAGAAGTTATCATGGAGTTAATGATATTTTTAGCTCCTGTTTTGGCTACAGCCTTCTTAATGGGGATTTTATCTAACCTGATTCAAATTGGCTTTCTTGTTACTGGTGAACCACTAAAACCAAAACTAGAGAAGCTGAACCCTGTAAAAGGACTTCAGCGGATTTTTAGTAAAAGAGCCATAGTTGAGTTGCTAAAATCAATTTTTAAAGTAGTAGTTATAGCATTTATAAGTTATACTATTTTTATTAATAATGTTCATCATTTTTCAAGGTTTGCAGATATGGGAATAAGACAGGCTGCTGAGGAGACAGGAGAACTTGTCTTTCAACTTGTTTTATGGGTTTCGTTGGCTTTGTTGATTATGAGTATTTTTGACTATATTTATCAGTACTGGGAACACGAACAAAGTATAAAGATGACAAAATATGAAGTAAAACAGGAACATAAACAAACTGAAGGTGACCCTCAGATAAGGTCAAAAATTAAAGAAAAACAGCGAGAAGCAACGAGGAAAAGGATGATGCAGGATGTTCCTGAGGCAGATGTGGTTATTACAAACCCTATACATCTAGCAGTTGCTCTTAAATATGATGAAGAACACGGTGTACCTATAGTACTTGCCAAAGGGCAGGGAAAAGTTGCTGATAGAATAAAAGAAGTGGCAGAAGAAAGTCAGGTAGTAGTTGTTGAAAATGAATGGTTAGCAAGAAATATTTTCTATACTGTGGAGATAGGAGAAGAGATACCAGAAGAACTTTATCAGGCTGTAGCCGAAGTGTTAGCCTTTGTATATCGACTGCAGGGTGCAGTATAGAAAACAAATAATTTTAAGCCGGAGTGAAACTTTGATGAAACATTCAGACTTAATTGTAATAGTAGCGGTTATAGCAACAGTTTTCATGTTAATATTGCCTGTGCCAGCTGGTCTATTGGATTTTTTACTGGTAATAAATATTACCATTGCTTTGACTGTATTATTGGTTTCTATGTATACTTTTGAACCTTTGCAATTTTCTATCTTACCTTCTTTATTACTCTTAACTACATTGTACAGGCTTGCGTTAAATGTTTCATCAACAAGGCTTATATTGCTAGACGCTCATGCGGGTGAAGTCATTGCTCAATTTGGCAACTTTGTTGTTGGTGGTAATCCGGTGGTTGGATTTATTGTGTTTTTGATTCTGGTGGTCATTCAGTTTATTGTTATTACAAAAGGTGCCGAAAGGGTTTCAGAGGTAACTGCGAGGTTTGTTCTAGATGCTATGCCAGGTAAACAGATGGCCATAGATGCTGATTTGAACTCCGGCCTAATTACAGAAGATGAAGCTAGAGAAAGAAGGCAGACCATTCAAAAGGAAGCAGATTTTTATGGGGCGATGGATGGTGCTACCAAATTTGTGAAAGGTGATGCAATAGCTGCCATTGTAATAATAGTAATAAACATAACTGGTGGTTTTGCAATTGGAATGATACAGATGGATATGAGTTTTGCTGATGCTCTTAGCACATATATATTGCTTTCCGTTGGTGACGGACTTGTAAGTCAGATCCCTGCTCTTTTGATTTCAACTGCAGCAGGCATTGTTGTTACAAGGGCAGCTTCTGATTCAAACCTAGGGGTGGATGTCCTAAATCAAATTTTAGCCCAGCCAAAAGCATTATTCTTAGTATCGGGATTTTTACTTATTATAGGTTTTTTACCAGGGCTTCCCCCACTACCCTTTATTGCTCTTGGCTCTATGATGGGCTTTATAGGATACCAACTAAAAACAGCTACAGAAGAAGGCATTACTAAAGAAGAGGAACTTGAAGAAGAAAAACAGAAGGCAGAAGAAGTTGAAGAATATAGAAAACCTGAAAATGTCATGTCCATGCTACAGGTTGACCCAATAGAATTTGAAATTGGATATGGTCTTTTACCCCTTGCGGACCCTGACCAGGGGGGAGATTTTTTGGATAGAGTTACTATGATAAGACGCCAGGTTGCTCTTGATCTTGGCCTAATTGTACCGGAAATAAGAGTTAGAGATAATATACAGCTTGCGCCAAATGAATATGTGATAAAAATTAAAGGAATAGAAATAGCCAGATCAGAGGTGTACCCTAATTATTACTTAGTTATGAACCCAGAAGATTCTGGAACTGACTTAGAAGGTATAGATACCACAGAGCCGGTTTTTGGTTTGCCTGCAAAGTGGATTGAAGAAGACAGAAAAGAACAGGCGGAGATGGAAGGACTAACTATCGTTGATCCTCCTTCAGTTCTAGCAACCCACTTAACAGAAGTTATAAAACAACATGCTCATGAATTACTTGGAAGACAGGAAGTACAAAGTTTATTGGACAATGTTAAGGAGAAATTTCCTACTGTTGTCGAAGAACTGGTGGGAGATATACTTTCAGTGGGTGAGATCAGAAAAGTTTTGGCTAATCTTTTAAGAGAAGGAGTTTCTATTAGAAATTTAGTTACTATTTTGGAGGCTTTGACTGATTATGCCTCTATCACTAAAGATACTGATGCCTTGACAGAATATGTGAGGCAAAGTTTAAGTAGACAAATATCAAATGATTTAAAGGAGCTTCAGGGGCATCCGTTGAAGGTAGTAACGTTGAGCCCAGATTTAGAAAAAGCAATTTCTGATTCAATACAATCAACTGATACAGGAAATTACCTTTCTTTAGATCCAAAAATAACTCAAAATATACAAAAGCAGCTAAAAGAATATTTTGATGAGTTTTCAAACCAGGGAATACAACCTATTATAGTTACCTCTCCTATGGTAAGACTATTTTTTAAAAGGTTGACAGAGTCTTTTATACCTGGATTGCTTGTGGTGTCTTATAATGAACTTGAGTCTGACTTGGAGATTCAATCTGTTGGGGTGGTGAAGGTTTAACATGAGGGTCAAAAAATACGTTGCCAATACCGAGAAAGAAGCTATTCAAAGAATAAAAAATGAGCTTGGAAGCGATGCGATAATTTTAAATAGTAAAAAAGTAAAAAGAAATGGTTTGTGGGGGTTATTCGGCAAGAAAAATGCCGAGGTTACAGTTGCTATAGATGAAACTGGTACAGGCAAAAAAGAGAATAATGGCGAAAATAACTTACATAAAGATAATCAAATAAAAGAAGAATTACAAAACAACTACCAGGCAGAAGCAGAAAAAGAAAAATTATTAAATAAAATTAATGAAGTTAAACAACAGGTAAATCAAAATACAGCTGATTCTGCTGGAATTACCGATCCTGTTGGACAAAATCAAAATTTTTCTAATCAAGAGCAAAAGCTCCAGAACAAAGAAAGTAATAATAAAACTACAGAGATAGATGAACTAAAAGAAGAAATAAATGAAACAAAAAGTATGATGCAAAATATGTTATCAGAATTCAAAAAAATGCCATTAGAAGAGGAAAGGCTACCTCCAATTGCAAAAAAATATTATAATAACTTAAAGAATCAAGGAGTATTAGAGGAAATAAATAAAGATATGATCAATAACACCTTAAATAAAGTAACAAATAGTCAGCTCGACGATGAGTACAGCTTCTTTAAAATGCTTGGGCAGGAAATATATAGTAGGCTTGATTATTCTGTCAAGAAAAAAAATAATAATTTGCCTGAAATAATAACACTTATTGGGCCTACTGGTGTAGGTAAGACGACTACTGTAGCAAAGCTTGCAGCAAGATTTACCCTTGCAGAGAAGAAAAAAGTAGGACTAGTAACTGTGGATACTTATAGAATAGCCGCTGTGGAACAATTAAAAACTTATGGTGACATTCTTAGCTTGCCAGTTGAAGTGGTACTAACCCCTCAGGAATTAAAAAATGCTATAAAGAATTTTAGCGATAAAGATGTCATTTTAATTGATACTGCTGGTAGAAGCCATAGAAACGAGATGCAAATGTCTGAAATAAAGAACTTTATAGAGACTGGCAATCCAAGTATAAGCTATCTTGTTTTGAGCCTTGGAACCAAATATGAGGATTTGAAGGAAATATTAAGAAAGTATGAGAATATAAGAGTAGATGGTTATATTTTTACAAAAACAGATGAGACAGAAACAATGGGTAATATCTTAAATATTGTATCACAAACAAAAACAGGGTTTTCGTATATAACAACAGGCCAGGATGTTCCTGATGATATCGAAAAGGTTGACATCAATAAAATAACTAAAATATTGTTAGGTGATTAATATGTTCGACCAAGCGGAGACACTTAGGAAGCTGGTTAAAGAAAAAAAGAATTTTGATGCAAACACAAAAACGATAGGGGTGTTTAGCGGCAAAGGTGGAGTTGGAAAGAGCTCTTTTGCCATTAACCTTGCTTTTGCATTAAAAGATTTAAATAAAAAAGTAATGCTAGTAGATTGTGATATTGGACTTTATAACCTTTCTTTATTAATGGGAATAGAACATGAGAAAACAGGTCAGTTCACAAAAATGCTGTTAGGAGAAAGTAATTGGGAAGAGAACCTGCAAGACACAGCTTATGATATAGATCTGTTAGGTGGTGGAATAGAAAAAGAACAAAATATTTCTGACCCTAAATTTGATTTTATTAGCGAAATCAAAGCAAAAAATGCTTATCAATACATAGTTATAGATACCGGACCAGGAATTAATCAGTCAATTTTAAATTTATTTGAATTTACTGATATCAACACTATAATTACTACTCCAGAGTTAACATCTATTACTGATTCTTATGCTATGATGAAATCATTAGTAACAGAGAAAAAAACTAATTTATTTCATCTGGTAGTAAATAGATCTACATCAAGTGAAGAGGCAGATGCCACTTATTTTAAACTAGATAATGTGATTAAAAAATTCTTAAACGCTCATTTAGAGTTTTTGGGTTATATACCAGAAGATAGAATAATGAAAAGCAGTATAAAACACCAGTACCCTGCTTTTTTATCAAAGCCATACGCACCATCAATTATTGGTATCCGTAGTATAGCCAGAAAACTAATTTCTTTGGATTTAACTACTGAGCGCAGCGTATAATGATATATCCTTTGTGATAGGAGGATTTAAATGTTTGAGCCAGGGCTTAATATTAAAATAAATATAGGACAAGAGACTTTTTCTAGTTATATCGAAGATGTTGAAGAAAAATCTCTTATATTAGCAACTCCTATTAAGCAGGGAATGCCAATTATGATCAGGAAGAAAGATGACTTAAGAATCTCAATTTTTAAGGAAGGTGCAGTATATGAATTTACAGCTAAGGTAACAAAAGTTATTACTGAACCATTACCTATGATAAAAGTACCAAAACCACAAAAGGTTAAAAAAATACAGCGGAGAAATTTTTTCCGCTTAGAAAAGACAATTCCTGTAGAATATTATGTTTTAGACGAAAAGGGAGAAAAAGAAATAAGCAGCAAAAAAGAAGCTAACTTTTTGGATATAAGTGGAGGCGGAGCCAAGCTTTCCACCGAAGAGATAATTCCCCTTGGTGCCCATGTTGAATTTAATATTCATTTGGAAGATGATAATGATAAACCCGTTAATTGTATCGGAAAAGTGGTGCACTCGAAAAAAGTTGATACAGAAAGAGTTAAAATATATCACTATGGGATTGAGTTTGTTTCTCTGCCTACAGCTGTACAAGATAGAATTGTAAGGTATACTTTTGAAGAACAAAGAAAAATGAGACAAAAAGGCAGGTTTTCTAGTAATGATAGAGAATAAAACAATTAATGTCTTAGTTGTGGATGATTCTGCTTTTATGCGTAAAGTAGTTTCTGATATAGTGGAAAGTGGTAAAGGGTTAAAAGTTATTTCAACAGCTAGGAATGGAAAACAGGCAATTGAAAAGATAAAAGAATTAAATCCAGATGTAGTAACATTAGATATTGAAATGCCGGAGCTAGATGGTCTAGAAACATTAAAAAAGCTTAAATCTTTGGGTATAAAAATACCAGTAATAATGCTTAGCTCTTTTACAACAGAAGGTTCTAAGGCCACCCTAAAAGCCCTGGAGCTTGGAGCTGTGGATTTTGTTGCAAAGCCTTCAGGTCCTATTTCACTAGATATTCATACAGTAAAAACTGAACTTATTGAAAAAATCCAAATAGCAAGTAAGGCGAAAGTACATACAGAAAGAGATGAACAAAAGGACAAAAAAGATTTTGAGTCTACTACTGAAACTACTGTAAAGCCGGCAAGAAAACCAAAGCCAAAAGTAGAACCTGATTTAAAAGTTGTCAAACAAACAGGAGAAGAATTTATTATAGCAATTGGTGCATCAACAGGCGGACCAAGGGCATTAAATGAAGTCATACCAAAACTGCCGCAAAACATACCTGCGTGTGTGTTAATTACTCAGCACATGCCAGCGGGTTTTACAAAACTCATGGGAGAAAGGTTGTCAAGTGTATCCCAATTGAATGTAAAAGAAGCAGAAGACGGAGATAGATTGGAGCCAGGAAAAGCGTTTATCGCTCCCGGAGGCTTTCACTTGAAGCTAAAGAAGGATTCTTCAGGTACTAAAGGGCTTAGGTCTTTGAAAATTGTTTTAGATAAAAGCCCTCCAGTAAAAGGACTTAGGCCATCTGTAGATATAATGTTTGAGTCTATTTCAAATTTGGCTGAAATAAAGAAACTAGCAGTTATACTTACTGGAATGGGCAGTGATGGAGCTGAGGGCGTTAAGATGATTAAAGACTCTGGAGGACAGGTTATAGTTGAGGATGAGTCAAGCTGTGTGGTCTTTGGAATGCCAAGGGCTGCTCAAAAAACAGGGGTTGTTGATAAGACCTTACACCTGTCTTCAATTGCCTCCGAAATTATAAGGAGAATAAAGTAAACGAAAACAGGAGGTGCCTGTATTTATGGATATGTCGCAATATATGGAGGTATTTGTTGACGAAGGAAGAGAGCATCTGCAGACAATGAATCAAAAACTAATCGAACTTGAAAAGGATCCAGAAAATCGTTCGATACTTGATTCATTATTCAGGGTAGCTCATACCCTTAAAGGCATGTCTGCAACCATGGGATATCAAGGGGTTTCTGAATACACCCATAAAATGGAAAACGTACTTGATGTACTTCGCCAGGGAAAAGCAAAAGCTACTGCTGAAATTATTGATTTGCTTTTGGAAGGAGCAGACGCATTAGAAGAATTTATTGAAAGCGTGGCTGAAGGTGAGGAAGTTGACTTAGACTTTGCAAGTTTACAAAAGAAACTAGAATCTACTGCTAAAGGAATAATTGATAAAGCAGATGAAAAAGAAAGTGAAACAGGCGATGTATCAGATAAGCAGCAGTCTAAAGAAGAGACTGCTGCAGCGGAAGCAGAAGCAGAAGCAGAAACTGAAACTGAAACTGTAGAAAATGGGAGCGAGAGTTCTGGCTCTGGCATAATTGATGAGGGTCAGGAAGAAGTAGATTCATCTATTCTTCAGCTTAATGAATACGAAAAAAACATAATTGCAGATGCGAAAGAAAAAGACTTTGGCACTTATTACATTGAAGTTACCTTAGATTCAGAAACACTTCTTAAAGGTGCTAGAGCTTTTATGGTTTTTCAAAAACTAGAAGAGATTGGAGAAATAATTAAATCGGATCCTGATGTTGAAGCAATTGAAGATGAAGACTTTGAAGATAAATTTAATGTTATTATAGTTACTAAGTCTGATGCAGATGTAGTCAAAGAAAAAGTCGAGCTTGTATCCGAAATAGAAAAAGTCATTATAGCATCAGTCAACATATCTGGAAAATCAGAAACACCAGAGACAAATGAAAAAGAGCCTGCAGGTGTATCACAGGAAACGGCATTAGATAAAAGCTCAAAAGAATCTAGTTCTCAGGCTATTACTGAAAAAGGTGAGCCAGGTAAGGATCAATCAGATGAAAAAGAAAAAGATAGCGGACAAAAAATAAAAACAGGTAAAACAGTAAGAGTTGATATAGAGAGGCTAGATAAGCTGATGAATCTTGTTAGTGAATTAGTTATTAACAAGACTAGACTTGAGCAAATCGCTGTTACAGAAGAGGTGCAGGGTCTACTTAAAACCAGTGAACAGTTTAGTCGAATAACAAGCGAAATACAAAACGTTGTCATGCAGGTAAGAATGGTTCCTTTGGAACAAGTATTTAGTAGATTCCCAAGGATGGTAAGGGATTTGTCTAGAAGTCTTGATAAAGAGGTGGAGTTTACCATAGAGGGTGAGGAAACAGAACTTGACAGGTCTCTTATTGATGAGATAGGAGATCCGTTAATGCATCTAATCAGAAATTCCATAGATCATGGAATTGAAGATAGTGAAACCAGGAAGAAAAATTCAAAACCTGCAAAAGGGAAAGCACACTTAAAAGCATATCACAATGAAAATAATGTTGTAATAGAAGTTGAAGATGATGGCAAGGGAATGGATGCAAAAATAGTACGGCAAAAAGCCCTTGAAAAAGGTGTTATAGATACAAATCAGAGTGAAAAGCTATCTGACTCTGAAGTTTTAGATCTCTTATTTGAGCCAGGATTTAGTACTTCTGATAAAGTTTCGGATGTATCAGGAAGAGGAGTAGGGTTAGATGTTGTTAAAAGTAAGATAGAAGGCTTAGGTGGTAGGGTAGAGATAGATAGTGTAGTAAACCAGGGTAGTAAATTTACTATGTATTTACCACTGACACTTGCAATCATTCAGGCACTTATGGTAAAGATAGAAGATGAACAGTATGCTGTACCCCTTGCTGCTATAGAGGAGACCACTCTTCTAACCTCATCTGACATTGATCAAGTATCTGGCCAGGATGTTTTAAGATTAAGAGATAGGATTGTACCTATTGTTAATATGAAAGATGTGCTAAAGTTTGAAAATGATCAAAGCCTAGAAGAAGATTTGAATGAAGAAAAATTTGCGATAATTGTAAGTAAAGGTGACAAAAAAGCTGGGTTAATTGTAGATGAATTGATCGGACAACAGGAGGTTGTAATAAAATCACTTGGTACCTACCTGGGAGATATTAAAGGATTCACAGGAGCTACTATCTTGGGTGATGGTAGGGTTGCATTAATCTTAGATGTTAACTCTCTAATATTTTAATAAAAGGAGGAAACCGGGAGTATGTCTGAAAATAAAGAGGTTCAAGAGCAAGTAAGTCAGGAAAAACAATTTATTGTATTTAGACTTGGAGAAGAACAATATGGGGTTGAAATTTTGCAGGTACAGACTATAGAGAGAATGTTACCTATTACCCGTGTACCTCATGCACCAGAGTTTGTTGAAGGAGTTTCTAATTTAAGAGGTAGCGTGGTTCCAATTATAGATCTAAGAAGTCGCCTTGGACTTCCATCAAAAGAAGCAACCAATGAATCAAGGATAATAACTGTTAAGATGGATGATGTGATGGTTGGAATGATCGTTGATGCTGCTTCTGATGTGGTCAAAGTGCCAATAAATGCTATAGAACCTCCACCGAGTGTTATTGGTGGTGTTGAATCTACTTATTTAGAAGGTGTTGCGAAATTGGAAGATAGACTATTGGTATTATTAAAGCTTTCAGAAGTTTTAAAGAAAGAAGAAGTTCAGCAGTTAAAAAAGATCTAAATCGTAAAGAGGTGTAGTGGTTATGACAGAACAGCAGCCATATGAAGAATTTCATTTAGATGCATTAAAAGAGATTGGGAATATAGGTGCCGGTAATGCCACTACCGCTCTTTCTAATCTTCTTTCACGTTCTATTGAAATGAGTGTACCCGAGGTCAATATTTTGCCTTTTGATGAGGTTCCATATGTGGTCGGAGGTCCGGAAGAGCTGGTAGTAGGGATTTATCTACAAGTAGAAGGAGAAGCCCCTGGTTCATTGATGTTGCTACTAGAAAAAGAGGATGCTATCAAATTAGTAAGTATATTAATGACTGGTGAAATACCTGATGATGTAAGCGATAAGAACATTGAAGATATGGAGCAGTCTGCTTTAATGGAAACAGGTAATATATTAGCAAGTTCTTATATTTCTGCTTTATCAGACTTTACAAGACTTGGTATGGCCCCCACTGTGCCAGCATTAGCAATAGATATGGCAGGAGCAATTTTGGAAGTTATATTATTACAAGTAGGCGATGTAAGTGAACATGTCTTAATGATAGGTACCGAGTTTAGTTACGATAAAAACAAAATAAGAGGCCATTTCTTTTTAATACCTGAAGACAATTCATTTTCAAAAATATTAAAGTCGTTGGGTATAGACGATGGCAGTAATTAAAATAGGTATAGCAGATCTAAATGTGGCCTCTGGATCTGATGTACTTAGAACAGCCGGTCTTGGATCATGTGTGGGGGTAACACTGTATGACGAGTCTACAAAAATTGGGGGTATGGTTCATGTAATGCTCCCTGAAAGCCCGAAAAACAAAAGTGGGTACAAAAAAGCAAAATACGCAGATACAGGGATACCAGAACTTATTAGTAAAATGGAAGAAAAGGGTTGTAATAAAAGTAAGCTAGTTGCTAAGATTGCAGGCGGAGCACAGATGTTCTCGTTTTCTGGAGAGGAAAGTAAGCTTCTTAAAATTGGTGAAAGAAATGCTAAAGCATGTAGGGATATATTGGGTGCCCATAAAATAAAAATACTGGCAGATGATACTGGGGGGAGTTATGGTAGGACCATAGAACTATATTGTGAGACCGGGAAACTAATGATTAAGACAGTTAAAGAAGGCGTGCAAGAAGTTTAGGAGAGTGAGCCCATTGCCCGATTGGAGTTTTTATGATTTACTAAAGACATACCAAAAAAATCATGATTCTAAAATATTAGAGGATTTATTGGAAAAAAACATTTCTTTAGTAGAACATCAAGTTAAAAAAATATATAGTAATCATCTAACTACATATTTAAACATTACAAAAGAAGATCTTATTTCATTTGGTTTAATGGGACTATTAGATTCATTTAATAAGTATGATTTTAAAAAAGAAATTTCATTTGAGAGTTATGCCAGGTTGAGGATTAAAGGTTCTATAATTGATGGTATCAGAAAGTTTGATTTTGCACCAAGATATTTTAGGGAAAAAGCTATAAATTACAGTGAAGCTAGTTTTAAATTAGAAAAAGATTTTGGCAGGCCTCCCACCGAAAAAGAACTAGCCTCTTATATAGGGATTACAGTTGGAGAATTACAAAAGTTTTGGCAAAAAGCCTCTTACTTAACTCCTTTGTATTTGGATAAATTGATTTCCTTTGAAGATGAGGATAGTGAGACATTTAAAGATAGGCTAGCAGACGACAAACAGCCATCTCCAGAAGAAGCTTTTGAAAAACAAATAGATAGTAAATTATTAAAGGATTTAATAGAAGACTTGCCAGAAAGAGAACAATTGATTCTTTCCTTATATTATTATGAAGATTTGACAATTAAGGAGATTGCAGAAGTAATGGAGATCTCTGAATCACGGGTGAGCCAGTTACATAGTAAAGCTATATACAGGCTTAGGGGAAAACTTGCCTGGAGAAAAAATAGATTGAGTTAAGAATTTTAGCACCACTGCTGGTAGGAGGAGGAAATATTATGACTACCAAAAGTCTACCCAGGAAATATCAAGGAAAAACCGTTAAAGAGGCTTTAGAAAATGCAAAGAAGAATTTAGGAATAGATAATATTGAGGATCTTGAATACAAAGTGTTAGACAAAGGTGGAAAATCCGGAGGGTTAATAATAAAGAAAAAAAAGCCTGCCGTAGTGGAAGTGATATCAATAAAAAACTCAGAAACAGCAGAACAGGAAAAAGAAGAGAGCTCCTCAGATTCACAAGAAGCTAGTCTGGATAATCTTTCAGAGCAAGAAGTAAAAGCATTAGACAAAGGTATTGATGGATACTTTAATATTGAAGAAACTCAAGATGACAAGGTTTTTCTTACTGTTCATCCACCTGAAAACGAAGGCAAAAAAGTAAAATGGATGGATGTAAAAAAATATCTTGAAAATTATGGTTATGAAATCAAACAAGAAGAACCCTTAGTTGAGACTGTAAGAAAATCTAATGGTGAGAAAATTAACATAACAGATTTTGTGGAAGAAATCAGAATAGATGGAAGCTTTGAAGTAAGAGTGGAAGAAAAAAACATGAAAGCCATATTGAGAGTTGAATTACCTCAAGGTAAAGGTAAAAAAGTTACTTTTCAGGAGTTAACTGATTACCTTAAAGAACGGGGTATTATACACGGAATAAATAATGAAGCAATAAAGGAAGCTATAGATAAAGGGACTAAAGGAGATTATATAGTAATTGCCGAAGGAACAGAGCCAGAAAAAGGAAAAGACGCAGAAATAAATGTTCATTTTGAAAAAAAAGAAGCAAAACCCGTATTAAAAGAAGATGGAACTGTTGACTACTATAATGTGGAAAATGTAACAAACGTCAGTGAAGGCGATCTTTTAGCAACTAGAATACCGCCAGAGGAAGGAGTTCCGGGAACTGATGTTTATGGGGAAGAAGTACCTCCTCAACCACCTAAAGACAAACTTTTGAAAAAAGGAAAAAATACAATTCTTGATGAAGAAAATGATGTTTTAAAGGCTGAAATAGACGGCCAGGTGGTTTTAAATAATGATGGTACAATCCATGTATTTCCGGTATATGAAGTAAGTGGTGATCTTGACCTTTCAGTAGGAAATATAGATTTCGTTGGAAATGTAGTAGTAAAAGGAGCTGTAAAAAGTAACTTAAGTATCAAAGCTGAAGGAGATGTGGAGATAGGAAAGAGTGCGGATAATTGTTTTATTGAAGCGAAAGGAAACATTTATGTAAGAGGCGGAATCCAGGGTAAAAGTAAAGGAGTAATAAAAAGTAAAGGTCAAATAGTATGTAAGTTTATTGAAAATGCTAATGTTATAGCTGATGGCGACGTAACTGTATCAGAGGCTATTATGCATAGTAATGTTAAAGGTAAAAATGTTTATGTAACTCAAGGGAAAAGAGGTCTTTTGGTAGGTGGAAGAATTGTAGCCAGTGAAGAGGTCCATGCTAAAATCGTAGGTTCAAATCTTGCTACAGCTACAACGATTGAAGTGGGTTTAAACCCTGATCTCAGGGAAAAGATAGATTACTTGAGGGATGAATACAGTAAAGCAAATGAAAATCTAGATAAGACTAAAAAAGCTGTAAACATATTAGAAAAACTTGAACAAACTCAAGGAAAACTTCCGCCTGATAAGGAAAGTATGCTATTGAGATTACAAAGAACAGAGAAGCATTTAACAGAAAAAATTGAAGAGATAGAGAATGAAAAAGAAGAACTAGAAAGGGAATTGGAAGAAAATACTGATGGTAAAGTAAAAGTTCAAGATACTGCATATCCTGGTGTTAAAATAGTGATCAGTAATGTGGTTAGAAATAATGATGACACAAGAAAAAAAGTTACTTTTTATCTAAATGATGAGGGGGAAATAAGGGCAGAGTAGTTCATTAACTTTTGGGAGTTGGTTTTATGACACTTAATCCCATTGAGCTCCAGATGTTATATAATCAATCCACCGAAATATCAAGGGTAGCCTCCTATGAACAGATGCACCCATCGCTGCAGATGCAGATGCACCAAGAATTTTTGAGAAGGTTGACTGAAGAAAAACAAAAAACGGTAAATAATACACCTTCATCCTCTGAAGATTCGGTCAAAACTGATGATAAAGATGAAGAAATAGCTGAAAAGAAAAATGAAAATAGAGCACAAAAAAACAGCAAAGATGGCAAAGGTAGATACTTAGACCTACAATTATAATTTGATCAATTATACAATAAAAATTTGAAATGGGGGCTGAAGTATGTTTTTATATTGGACAACACTTGTTATAGGTATTTTACTTATAATATATGCTTTGATAAAAGTGGGAAAAGAAAAAAAACAATCAAATTCAGAAGAAGATACCAATAAGAAAAACAAACTGTTAGTTTCAGAAGTTATCGAAGAACTACATGAAAATACAGAAAATATCATGGAAAAATTCAGCGAAAGAGAAGAAAAATTAGAAACTTTGTTAGAACAAGCTGATAGAAAAATAGAAGAGTTAAATTATGAGTTAGAAAAAAAGCCTATAATTTATACGAAAACCGATGTTTTTGATGCTACTTTAAACAATAAAAGTAAAGCTAATAAAGCCTATAATAATAATAATACGGATAAGTCTATTGAAGTTGACGGTAAAACTATTAATGAAGGTGATGAAACAGTTAACCAAGATGAAGCCAAAGTTTCTAATGATTATAGTAATGAAGACAATGTTCTTCCGTTTCCTTCTTATCAAAGAAAATATCCTGAGATTAAAGAACTTTATAAAAAAGGGTTTAGTATTACTGAAATTGCCAAACAAACTGGTAAAGATAAGGGAGAAGTACAGTTAATATTGAACTTAATTAACAAAGATGAGGAGTCTAATAACAATGAAATGGGATGCTAAAGTTGTTTTAGGTATTGGGATCGGCTTGATTTTAGCATCGGCTATGTTTTTTGTACTAGATCATGGAGAAGATACAGCTGATTATTATACAGATGAAAAATACGAATCTTTAAGATGGTTATCAAATGGTAACGAAAGCCATAATATTTTAGAAGATGACGCATACAGTTTAGATAATCTTGAAATTGAAAATAACAATGATAGTGAAGACAGTAGTAATGGGAATGCTAGTGATTATAACAACGAAGAAATATCATTTGAGATTCCTGAAGGTTCGAGAGCTTCTGAAGTAGTTGAACTTTTACTAGAAAAAGATTTAATAGAAGATAAAGAGGAGTTTTCTAGCAAGTTAGAAGACAAAAGGCTGACTCGTAGAATTGTATATGGAAGTTATGAAGTATCAACTGATATAGATAATGACACTTTACTTTCTACTATTACAAATTAATAACATGATAATAATTTGTAATATTAAGCCCTTTATTTCATAAGGGTTTTTTTAGTTCTATTTGTCAAAAATAATTGCCAAAGGGAAATTTATTATGTTATACTACCTAAGAGTGTCAAAAACACGCACGTTTCCCGATTTTATTAGAGGTGCTTTTTGCTCAAAAAAGTGCTAATAAAAGATGACGGAAACGGAGGAAAAAAACCTAGGAGGTGTATTTTTTTGAGTGTAGTTAGTATGAAGCAATTGTTAGAAGCTGGAGTGCATTTTGGGCACCAAACCAGACGCTGGAATCCCAAAATGGATAGGTACATTTTCACAGAAAGAAATGGGATCTACATTGTAGATCTGCAAAAAACAGTTAAGCTTTTAGAAGGAGCCTATGAATTTGTTAGGGATGTATCAGAAAGAGGAGGAAAGATCCTTTTTGTTGGTACTAAAAAACAGGCCCAGGAAGCAGTAGAAAAGCAGGCCGAGCGTTGTGGCATGTTTTATGTTAATCAGCGCTGGCTAGGTGGTATGCTAACCAATTTTAAAACAATTAACCAAAGGATTAAGCGCTTATTTGAATTGGAGAAAATGGAAGAAGATGGAACGTTTGATGTATTGCCTAAAAAAGAAGTTCAAAAATTAAAGCTTGAGCATGCGAAATTACAGAAATTTTTGGGCGGAATAAGGGATATGGTTGATTTACCAGAGGCTTTGTTTATTGTTGACCCAAGAAAAGAAAGAATAGCTGTCGCAGAAGCTAAAAAACTTGGCATCCCTATTGTAGCTATAGTTGACACAAACTGTGACCCTGATGAAATTGACTATGTAATTCCAGGTAATGATGATGCTATTAGAGCAGTAAAATTAATATGTGAAAAGATGGCTGATGCTGTATTAGAAGGACAGCAGGGAGTACAGTTGTCTGAGCCTGATTTTGAAGCTGAAGAAGATGCTGATGAAAATGAAGCAGAGGCGATAAATGAAGCTTCTTCTGATAATGAAAAGAAAGAAGAAGCAGAACAGGTTGCTTCAGATGAAAATGATTCTGTCAAGCAAACTGAAGCTGAATAAAGATAAGCTTAATGGGTGAGGGTAGCTTATAAGAGCTATTCTCCCCTTTTGTTTGTAAAAGAAAATATATTAGGAGGGATAACTGAATATGATTAGTGCAAGCAAAGTAAAAGAATTGAGAGAGAAAACTGGAGTAGGAATGATGGATTGTAAGAAAGCACTGCAGGATTCCAATGGAGACCTCGATGCTGCGATGAAATATTTGCGAGAAAAAGGACTAGCTGATGCAGAAAAAAAAGCTGGACGCACTGCGAAAGAAGGTAGAATTGAGTCATACATACATTTGGGTGGTAAAATAGGAGTTATTGTTGAAGTTAACTGTGAAACAGATTTCGTTGCTAAAAACGATGAATTTAAAGAGTTTTGTCATGATATAGCGATGCATATTGCTGCAAGTAATCCTACTTATATTTCGTCCGATGAAATACCAGAAGATGTTGAAAAAGAAGAAAAAGAATTTTTAAAAGATCAAGCAAAAAAAGAAGGGAAACCGGATCACGTTGTGGAAAAAATGGTAGAAGGACGTTATAAAAAACGTCTAGAAGAGCTATGTCTTTTGGAACAACCTTTTGTTAAAGATCCAGATAATACGGTTGAAGAGCTTTTAAAAGAAAAGATTGCAAAAATCGGAGAAAAAATAGTAATAAATCGCTTTATTAGATTTGAAATTGGGGAAGAAACAAGCTAACAAGTGGAGGTAGTTGCCATGGAACAAAACGGACCAAAGTATAAAAGGGTTGTTCTTAAACTGAGCGGTGAAGCTTTAGCAGGGGGAGAAGGTTATGGAATAGATATGGAAACCCTGGATACTATAGCTACACAAATCAAAGAAATAACGGATATAGGAACAGAGGTTAGCGTTGTTACAGGCGGAGGAAACATATGGAGAGGAGCAGCTGCAGGCAAAGAAGGGATGGATAGAGCTTCTGCTGATTATATGGGTATGCTAGCAACAATGATCAACGCTTTGGCTCTACAAGACATGCTTGAAAGATTGGACGTTGATACTAGGGTCCAAACTGCTATCGAAATGAGACAAGTTGCAGAACCATATATAAGAAGAAGAGCTATCCGACATTTAGAAAAAGGCCGGGTCGTTATTTTTGCTGGCGGAACGGGCAACCCTTTCTTTTCTACTGACACAACTGCTGCTTTGAGGGCTGCAGAAATTGAGGCATCAGTTATACTATTAGCTAAAGGCAAAGTAGATGCAGTATATGATAGCGACCCCCTCGTTAACCAGAATGCAATGTACTACTCAGAACTCAAGTACATGGATATTTTGAATAAAGATTTAGGCGTAATGGACTCCACAGCCGCCAGTTTGTGTAAAGATAACTCCATCCCTATCATTGTTTTCGGCTTATCTAAAGAAGGAAACATTAAAAAAGCCGTGTTAGGAGAAAAAATTGGAACGCTAATAAAATAGGAGGGATTCGGTGAAGGAGATTTATAATGATGCAAAGTCAAAAATGGAAAAGGCTGTAGAATCCTTGAAAAACGACCTTAACTCTTTAAGGGCTGGAAGGGCTAATCCTTCTTTGCTTGATGGTCTTACTGTGGATTATTATGGAACGAAAACTCCACTGAATCAACTGGCTAATATATCTGCGCCCGAACCTAGAATGATTCTAATACAACCCTATGACAAAAACGCAATACAGAATATTGAAAAAGCTATACAACAGAGCGACCTTGGTTTAAACCCTAATAATGATGGATCTGTAGTTAGATTGACTATACCTGAACTTACTGAAGAAAGAAGAGAAGAACTAGTTAAATTGGTTAAGCAAAAAGGAGAAGAATGTAAAGTGGCAATTAGAAATATTAGAAGAGATGCAAATGATGCTCTAAAAGAAAAAGAAAAAGGAAAAGAAATATCTGAGGATGAATCAAAAAGGGAACAAGATAAAATACAAAAACTAACTGATGAACATATAAGTACTGTCGATGAAGTATTAAAGGCAAAAAATGAGGAGATAACATCAATTTAAATGATAAATAAGTCAGAGGAAAAGTTAGAAGAACTCGATATACTAGGCTTACCTTTAGATAAAGCGCTAGAATTAATCAAAAATAAATCAATGGACGTTTCATATATTGAAACTAGGACTAATAAAAATGATTTGTTTTCTAGTGATGTTAGTGGTGATTTAGATACAGTAAATTATCGAGTTGTGAAAGTTGAAGAAGTAGATAATCAAATCATATTAACTATAGTGAGAAAATAAGTGTAAAGGGGGTGGAGTTTCGTGGCTTATAAGATCACAGAAGAATGTTTAGCTTGTGGTTCATGCATTGATGTTTGTCCTGAAGAGGCAATAAAAGAAGGTGACGAAATTTTTGAGATCACTGACGATTGCTCAGAATGTGGGTCATGTGTAGATGAGTGCCCGGCTGAGGCTATTATTGAAGAATAAGAATTAATCAGGCCCCCTTTTTTGGGGGGCTATTCTAATCTTTAGAGGTGGGGCAATGGCTGGTGAAAAAGATAAAATTATGGCAAAAATAGATTTAGACAAAGTCCCCGAACATATTGCAATAATTATGGATGGTAATGGAAGGTGGGCCAGAAAAAAAGGTTTACCCCGGATAGCAGGGCACCGCGCTGGGGTTGAGTCTATTCGTGAAGTTATAGAAACTTCATTAGAACTTAACATTAAAGTGATAACACTTTTTGCCTTTTCTACAGAAAACTGGAAAAGACCAAGAAAAGAAGTGAACTTTTTAATGAATTTACCCTTAGAATATTTGAACAAGGAATTGGATAATCTTAAAAAACAAGGTGTGAAAATAAACAAGATAGGCTGCGAGGAAGATATTCCTGAAAAAACTTTAAATGCTGTTAAAAAAGGTATAAAAGAAACTTACAATAATAATAAGCTGATTTTAAATTTTGCCTTAAATTACGGTGGTAGGGCAGAAATAATAAACGCTGTTAAAAGAATAGCTGACAAAGTTGAAAATAAAGAGCTTGACTCTAATAATATAGATGAAAATATATTTAATGAATATTTGTATACAAAAGACTTACCTGATCCTTCTCTGATAATTAGATCTAGCGGTGAAAAAAGAATAAGTAATTTTTTGCTTTGGCAGATGGCTTATAGTGAACTGTGGTTTTCACCTGTATATTGGCCTGACTTTAAAGGGGAACACTTGCTTGAAGCAATTTATGATTACCAAAACAGGGATAGACGTTTTGGAAAAGTTAAGTAAAGTCTTAGGAGGCAATTTAGATGAAAAAACGTATTATATCTGCCATTATAACAATACCTCTCTTGTTGCTTGTTTTTTACCTGGGAGGTATCTGGTTGTTTTTGTTAATTCTTCTAATATCTATAGGTGGTTTTAATGAGTTGGAAGGTATAATAGGTAATTTGGGTAATGGTGAGAGTTCAAAACCGAACAAGTTTATTGGTTATATGGGTATATTTTTGATTTATTTGGCTTTTTTCTATCAAAGTTTTAACTTGTTTATCCTTGCAATAACCGTGGTTTTACTAATTTCTGTTGCATTCAAGTTGGCTTATTTTCCCAGGTCAAAATTTCTAGTGTTTTCAACTACTTTATTTAGTATTTTCTATATCACTTGGACCTTTGGATTTTTAATTTCAATAAGAAATTTACCTAATGGATTTTATTTTGTATTATTTCTTTTATTTGTTATTTGGGCAACTGATACAGGCGCTTACTTTACGGGAATTTCACTTGGGAAAAATAAGCTAGCCCCTGAGGTAAGCCCCAAAAAATCTATTGAGGGTAGTATTGGTGGGCTTATAATTGCCGTTATAGTATCATTAATTATTGGTATGAGTGTGGGGCTATCCTTTGTACTTTCTTTATTGGTTGGAATTATTGTATCTATTCTTTCTCAATTAGGAGATTTGATGCAATCTACTTTAAAAAGAACAGCAAACATAAAAGATTCAGGTAATGTAATACCTGGACATGGAGGTTTATTAGATAGATTTGATAGTTTTCTACTAGCACCTTCTGTTTTTTATGTTATATTAAGACTTATAGAAATATAAAATAATATTAAGTTTGTTTCCAGGGGGATAGTTATGAAAAATATTGGTATATTGGGCTCAACGGGTTCAATTGGCGTTCAAGCCCTGGATGTTATCCGTAATAATAAAGAAAAATTCAATGTAAGAGTATTAGCTACTAACCAAAATATTGATTTATTAGTTAAACAAGCAGAGGAGTTTAAACCTGAGTTATTAGTAGTAGGAAAAGAAGAACTGTTTGATAAACTTGAACATAATACTTCTCATTTAAATTTAAGAGTTGAAAAAGGTGAAGAAGGACTAGAACTTGCATCTAGTTTTACAAATCTAGATTTACTTTTAATTTCTCTAGTAGGTTTTAGTGGGGTGCTACCTACTCTGAATGCAGTTAAAAATAAAATTGATGTGGCTCTAGCTAATAAAGAAGCCCTTGTTGTAGCCGGTAGTCTACTAAAAAAAGCTAGTGAGCTATCTGGTAGTAAAATTATCCCTGTAGATAGTGAACATTCTGCAATATTTCAGTCTTTACTTGGAGAGAATATAAATAAAGTAAAAAGGTTATTTTTGACAGCATCTGGTGGTCCTTTCTTTGGGAAAAATAAGAGCCAGTTAGAAAATGTAGCCCCAGGAGATGCTCTTAAACATCCTAACTGGGATATGGGAAGTAAAATAACTATTGACTCAGCTACTATGATGAACAAAGGGCTAGAAGTTATAGAGGCATACTGGTTATTTGATTTGCCATATGATCAGATTAAAGTCCTTATACATCCTCAGTCAATAGTGCACTCTATGGTTGAATTCGTGGATGGTACATACAAAGCAGAACTTGGAACTGCAGATATGCGAAGGCCGATTCAATTTGCTTTAACCTATCCAGATAGGACAAATAAAGCATTTTCTAGCCTGGATTTAGTCGACAAAAAACTTGAGTTTCATGATCCAGATCTAAAAAACTTTCCCTGCCTGTCCCTTGCTTATGAAGCGGGAACAAGTGGAGGAAGTATGCCCTGTGTTATGAATGCTGTTAATGAGGTTGCTGTAGAATACTTTTTAAAAAATAAGATTAAGTTTCTACATATTCCTGAAATAATTCAAAAGATCATGAATAAACATGAATTAATCGAAACACCATCTATTGAAGAACTTTATGAAATAGATGAATGGAGTAGGGAAAAAGCTATGTTAGAGATTAAGAACCTACCCGTAAGATGACTTTAAACTAAAGGGTGATAATTATGACTTTAACAACAATTGTATATTCAATTATAGTACTTGGGATTTTAATTTTTGTTCATGAGTTCGGACATTTTATAGTAGCAAAACTTAGTGGTGTAAAAGTATTAGAGTTTGCACTTGGTTTTGGGCCTAAGCTAATCGGTTTTAAGAGAGATGAAACTAACTATTCACTTAGAATTATTCCCCTTGGTGGTTTTTGTAGGATGCTTGGAGAGGATCCTGATGAGGCTGGACAGATAGGTAGTTTTACAAATGCTTCACCTCTCAATAGGATAGGGATTATAGCGGCTGGTCCATTGATGAATTTTATACTGGCTGTTTTTCTTTTCTTTATTGTGTATTCTATTATGGGAGTTCCAAATCCTGTGCAAACAGAGATTGGTGAAGTACTGCCAGGAAGTGAGGCAGAAGAAGCAGGCCTAGAACCTGGAGACAAGATAGTATCAGTTAAAAATGAAGAAGTTGAGACCTGGGAAAGTATTGTTCAGTTAATAAATGAAAATCCAGAACAAGAAATAGAACTAACAATAGAAAGAAATGGTGATATTAGAGAGGTTAATGTAGTTCCTGAAGAAGACCCTCAGACGGGAGCTGGTCAGATAGGAATCTCCAATCTGGTTGATGCAGGGATATTTACTGCATTAACGGAAGGTACCAGACAGACTGTTTGGTTTACTGGGATGATTTTGGTAAGTCTAGTCGAAATGGTCACAGGACAAGTAGAGCCTGATGTTGCTGGCCCGGTTGGGATCGTTCATATGATAGGTGAAGTTGCCGAAATGGGTCTTGTGAATCTTGCTACTTTTGCAGCATTTTTGAGCATTAACCTGGGTTTACTAAACCTACTACCTATACCGGCATTAGATGGGAGTAGATTATTATTTATCCTGGTAGAATTTGTTCGTGGGCGTCCTGTTGACCCGGTCAAAGAAGGCTTTGTTCATTTTATAGGTTTTGCTATTTTAATTATGCTTATGATAATAATTGCATATCAAGATTTACTTAGATTGGATGTTTTTGACTAAAATGAGAAAACATAATACATTTCAAATAGATGTTGGCGGTGTAAAAATAGGTGGCAACAACCCTGTATCTATCCAGTCTATGACAAATACCTCTACAAGTGATCCAAAAAAAACCCTTGAGCAAATTGACAAGCTTTATGAAGTAGGTTGTGAGATTGTTAGGGTGGCACTTCCTGTCAAAGAAGACGTTAAATCTTTTGGGCAAATAGTAGAAAAATCACCAATTCCCGTGATTGCTGATATACACTTTGATTATACCTTAGCTATAGAGGCTATCTCTGTTGGTGCCGCCAAAATTCGAATTAATCCTGGTAATATAGGTACAATAGACAAACTAGAAAAGGTTATAAATAAAGCAATATCTTTAGATACCCCAATAAGAGTTGGAATTAACTCTGGTTCTCTAGAAAAAGAGCTTTTAAAAAAGTATGGTGGACCTACCCATGAAGCTTTGGTAGAAAGTGCAGTGAAAAATGTAAATTTGATAAAAGAGATTGGACATGATAAAGTAGTCGTTTCTTTAAAAGCATCAGATGTTTTGACAACTATAAATGCTTATAGGGAGTTTGCAAAACAACTTAATAATCCACTTCATCTTGGAGTGACAGAAGCTGGAACTTTTCTAAAAGGAAGTATAAAAAACGCTATCGGAATTGGCTCTTTGTTAGCAGATGGTATAGGTGATACGTTAAGAGTATCATTAACTGGCTCTCCTGTTGATGAAATAAAAGTGGGGATCTATATCTTACAGTCTCTTGGACTTAAATCAGGTATAAATGTTATATCATGCCCGACCTGTTCTAGGACTGCTATAGATGTAGAAGAATTGGCAAAAATGGTGGAACAAAAATTGTTAGGGATAAAAAAGGATTTAACAATTGCAGTTATGGGATGTAGTGTGAATGGACCCGGGGAAGCAAGAGAGGCAGATATAGGTGTGGCTGGTGGTAAAAATAAAGCTTTGATTTTTAAAAACGGCGAAGTTATAAAAACAGTTCAAAAAGGTGATCTAATAAATGAACTTATTAAAGAATTGAAACAATAAAAAATTATTTTAGCAAAAATATGTATAGCCCCAGGGGGTGGCCAAGACTTGCAAGTTATTGCTATTGTCCCGGCTTATAATGAGGAAAATACGGTAGGTTCGGTGGTAAGTGTATTAAATCAGGCTCCGCTGATCGATGATATAGTTGTGGTAAGCGATGGGTCAACAGACAA
Source organism: Natranaerofaba carboxydovora (assembly GCF_022539405.1). NCBI lineage: Bacteria > Bacillati > Bacillota > Clostridia > Natranaerobiales > Natranaerofabaceae > Natranaerofaba > Natranaerofaba carboxydovora. Next base: position 987,289 of record NZ_CP054394.1, read on the forward strand.
AACTGTTGAAGTTGCCATAGAAAATGGTGCCCGTGTGGTTGAATTAAAAGAAAACAAGGGCAAAGGGGGAGCTATGAAAGCAGGGCTTGAGAAGTATCCTGCTGATGTCATTTTATTTTTAGATGCTGATTTAATTGGTTTAACAAGAGAACATGTGGAAAATCTGGTTTTGCCTGTGCTACATAGAGACGCAGATATGACTGTAGGGATATTCGAAAAAGGTAGGTTTGCAACTGACTTAGCACAAAAATTTGCCCCAAATCTTTCAGGTCAAAGAGCAGTTAATAGATGGGTGCTTGAAAATATATCCGATATTGATATGGCTAGGTTTGGAGTAGAGATAGCTTTAAATAGAATGATAGAGAAAAATCAAATTAAAGTTAAAGAAGTATTTCTTGAAAATATGAGCCATGTTATGAAGGAGGAAAAACGGGGGGTTTTGAAAGGGCTCGCCGCAAGAATGAAAATGTACTGGGAAATAATGAAATACTTTACAAAAACCGGGGTAAAAAAATAAGGGGGAAGTAGTTTGCAAGTAAACCCGATCTTATCACCAGAAATTAAAGATAAAATTATAAAATGCGTTGTGTTAGAAAAATCCAGAGTTTTACATTTAGTAGTGGAAACATCAGATTCTAAAATAGAATCTGATTCTAAAATAGAAGATGAAGAAGCATCACCTGAAATATTCAAAGAACTTCAAAAATATAATACAACTTTGACCAATCAAATTCCAGGTCTAACTGGAGTTTATTATATTTTTGTACCAGAAAAATTAAATTTACAATCAGAACTTTTAGAAGATGAGCTTAAAGAAATTATTAAAATAAATAAAAATATTTTTTTAAACTGTGTTAAAGATAAATTTCCTTCCCTATATGGGTGTTTAAAAAATACCGAATGGGATTATTCTGATGGAGTTTTGAAGATAATATTTTTGAGTCCGGTCAACAAAGAAATAGCTGGCAAAAAGAATGCACAAAAATTAATTAATGAGTACTTTTATCCTGTCTTCAGAAAGAATCTAAAAATAAACATGGAAACGAATACCAATAAAGGCCTAGAGAATACAGAGGATAGTCAATATGACTATGAAACAATAGTTATAGAGGAAGAAAAAGAAAAAACAAGTGAACAAAGTAAAAAAGGTAATACTTCACATTCTTCTAATGGAGTTATTCTTGGTAAAAAAATAAACACAGAGGCTACACCTCTTGAAAACGTAATTGAAGAGGACCGTAATCTAGTAGTTGAAGGAAAACTTTTTTCAATGGAAGTTCGAGTTCTAAAAAGTAAAAGGCAGTTAGTTATATTCTATATCACAGATTATAAGGATTCTATAACGGTTAAGTTTTTCATGGGTGAAAAAGATACTTTATCAGATGATTTAAAAGAAGGAGTTTGGGTAAAAGTAAAAGGGGATGTAATAACAGATCAGTTTACCCAAGAGTTAACACTTCAAGCTAAAGATATAGTTATAACAGAACCAAAAGATATAAGAATAGACAGTGAAGAAAACAAACGTGTAGAATTACATGCTCATACAAAAATGAGTGCGCTAGACTGTACATGTAGTGCTACTGAATTGATAGAACGAGCTGAAAAATGGGGGCATAAAGCAATAGCCATAACAGATCACGGGGTTGTTCAATCTTTTCCTGAGGCTTACGAAGCTGCTTCAGGGAAAAATGTTAAGGTCATCTATGGAGTAGAGGCGTATCTAGTAGAAGATGAAAAAGATTATAAATCTACCTCATATCATTGTATTATACTGGTAAAAAACAAAGAAGGCCTAGAAAAGCTTTATAAGTTAGTTACAGATTCTCACATTAAGTTTTTCTACAAAAAACCTAGAATCCCCAAAAACAGATTAAAAGAAGTAAGAGAAAATCTTATTATTGGTTCTGCATGTGAAGCTGGTGAGCTAATAAGAACGATGGTAGATTATATAAAGAAGGGCAAGTTAGAAGAAAACTATGACAAAGTTAGAGACATAGCTGATTTTTACGATTTTTTGGAAATCCAACCTCTGTCAAATAATGAATTTTTGGTAAGGGAAGGTATACTAGAAGAAAAAGAATTACAAGATCTTAATAAAAGAATAGTCCAACTTGCTAAAGAAATGGATAAACCATATTGTGCTAGTGGTGATGTACACTTTTTAGAACCCTGGGATGAGATATATAGAAAGATTTTGATGGCAGGACAAGGATTTTCGGATATTACACAACCTCCGTTGTATTTTAAAACAACGACAGAGATGTTAGATGAGTTTTCGTATTTAGGAGAAGAGGATGCTTACGAAGCAGTTATTACTAACCCAAATAAATTATCTTCTATGGTTGAAGATATCAAACCTGTACCTGACGGGCTTTATACCCCGGAAATTGAAGGGGCAGAAGAAAAGGTTAGGGAAATGACTTATGATCATGCTAAAGAATTGTACGGGGACCCCCTTCCTGAAATAATTGAACAGCGGATTGAAGAAGAGTTAAAAAGTATAATTGATCAAGGGTATGCTGTAATATATTATATAAGTCACAAATTAACTAAAAAATCTTTAGAAGACGGTTATCTTGTTGGTTCAAGAGGGTCCGTTGGATCTTCTTTAGTAGCGACATTATGCGAGATTACCGAAGTCAATCCAATGCCTCCCCACTACAGATGTTCCGAGTGCAAATACTCAGAATTTATCCAGGATGGTAGCGTTGGATCAGGTGTGGATCTACCAGATAAAAAATGTCCCGAATGTGGGGATGATTTATCTAAAGATGGTTACGATATACCTTTTGCAGTATTTATGGGCTTTCATGGTGAGAAGGTCCCTGATATTGATCTGAATTTTTCTGGTGAATATCAACCAACAGCTCATGAGTATATTGAAGAACTATTTGGTAAAGATTCAGTATATAGAGCGGGTACAATTGGCACAATAGCTAAAAAGACCGCCTATGGTTTTGTACGTGGATTTTATCAAGATCAGGATAAAATACCAAGACAAGCCGAAATTGATAGACTTGTAGAAGGTTGTACAGGAACTAAGCGTACTACAGGTCAACATCCTGGAGGATTAATGATTGTGCCGCAAAACCTTGATATTCACCAGTTTTGCCCAGTTCAGCATCCTGCGGATAATAAAGATGCCAAAGTGATGACGACTCACTTCGATTACGGGGCAGTAGGTGAAAAGTTATTAAAACTAGACGTATTAGGCCATGATGTTCCTACTATAATTCATATGCTTGAAAGTATGACAGAAGTTAATGCTCTAGAGATACCTTTAGATGACCAGAAAACAATGGAGATTTTTTCGAAAACGGACCCACTCGATGTTAGCCCTGAAGATATTGGTTGTGTAGTAGGGACTCTTGGTATCCCCGAGTTTGGCACTTCTTTTGTACGTCAGATGTTAGAGGATACAAGGCCTGATAGTTTTGCTGAGCTTGTTAGAATTTCAGGGCTTAGTCATGGGACTGATGTTTGGTTAAACAATGCCCAGGACCTTGTTTCTGATGGAATTGCCAAATTAAATGAGGTGATATCAACAAGAGATGATATCATGGTTTATTTGATGTATAAAGGGATGGAACCGGGAACTGCTTTTAATATAATGGAAAAGGTTAGAAAAGCTAAAGGGTTATCTGAGGATCTCCTGCAGGCCATGAAAGATATAGATGTACCTAATTGGTATATTGATTCCTGCTTAAAGATAAAATATTTGTTTCCAAAAGCTCATGCCGTTGCTTACACCATGATGTCTTTTAGGATCGCATATTTTAAAGTATATTATCCTGAAGCTTTTTATGCAGCGTTTTTTACAGTAAAAGCAGAGGATTTTGACTCAGATTTAATAGTTAAAGGTCCAGAAGCAGTTGATAATAGACTTGAGGAAATTAATTCTAAAGGAAATAACGCTACACCTAAAGAGAAGAGTGAAATAGTGGTATTAGAGGTCGCAAAGGAGATGTTTGCTAGAGGTGTTAAAACAACACCGGTAGACCTATATAAATCACATAGCTTTAGATTTCAACTTACTGATGATAAGAAACTTCTCCCGCCTCTTGTAACATTAAAAGGACTTGGTTTATCAGTTGCCGAGCAGCTGGTGGAAAAGAGAGAGAAAATGGAATTTTTGTCTATTGAAGATATGAAAAAAAGATGCAAGGTTCCTAAGACAGCTATAGAGGTCATGAAAGAACATGGCTGCTTGGATGAGCTTCCAGAAAACAATCAGCTCAGCTTGTTCTAAATCTTAACTGCAAAAAATCTATTCACAAAAGTATAGAGTTTTTGGTTCTATTGCACCCTGGTAGCTGTTGTGTTAAAATTACTATGGTAAGCTATAAAGTTATCATTAATTAACCCGGTCAAGGCGAAGAGTGGGATTTTCCCACTCTTTAATCGTATATATGGAATTTAAACAATTTATAGATAGTTGGGAGGTATATTAGAATATGGGTAATAAAAAGAATACAGACACAATTTTGGAAATGCTTGAACCCCATATAAATAACTTAGGCTATGAATTAGTTGAAATAGACTTAATTAAAGAAAGCGGGCAGTGGTATTTACGAGTGTATATCGACCACCAAGGCGGAATTACTCTTGACGATTGTCAAAAAGTCAGTCAAGAACTTGATTGGATTTTGGATGAAAAAGACCCAATACCGCATAGTTATATATTAGAGGTATCTTCACCGGGTGCGGAACGCCCGTTAAAAAAAGAGAAAGATTTCGTAAGATTTACAGGTCGCAAGATACAGGTTAGTACTTATAAACCAATAGATAATCAAAGAAGGTTTAAGGGAGAACTATTAGGTCTAAATGAGGCGAAAGAAATATTATTACAAACTGAAGACAAAGGCGAGATTTCAATTCCAAGGGAAAATATTGCAAAAGCAAATCTCGTTTTGGAGTTTTAGAGAAGGAGGTTGTGGAATATGAATCCTGAATTCATAGGAGCTATAGAGGAACTTGAAAGAGAAAGAGGTATAGATAAGGAAGTTCTTTTTCAGGCTATTGAAGCAGCACTTATATCAGCATATAAAAGAAATTTTGACTCTGCCCAAAACGTCAGAATAGTAATGGAAAGAGAAACAGGTGATATTCAAGTACTTGAACAAAAAGAAGTTGTTGAAGAAGTAAAGAATGAACAGGAAGAAATTAGCCATGAAGATGCAAAACAAATTCGAAGTGATTATGAAATTGGAGATATAGTGGAGCATGAGGTTACTCCGAAAAACTTTGGTAGGATTGCAGCCCAAACTGCCAAACAAGTGGTTATCCAAAGAATTAGAGAAGCCGAGAGAGAGATAGTGTTTGAAGAATATGTACACAGGCAGGATGATGTTATTACAGGAATAATACAGCGAACCGAACAAAATAATGTTATTGTTGACCTTGGTAAAGTTGAGGCTGTCATACCGCCTACAGAACAAATGGAAAGTGATAAATATGATCAGGGTGAGCGGATAAAAGCTTATGTGGTTGAAGTTAAAAAAACTACTAAAGAGCCCTATGTTATGTTATCTAGAACTCATCCGGGCCTTATCAAAAGACTGTTTGAATTAGAAGTTCCAGAAATCTTTCAAGGTGTAGTAGAAGTCAAATCTGTCTCTAGAGAGGCAGGACAAAGATCAAAAATAGCTGTTCATTCCAGGCAGGATGAAGTCGACCCGGTAGGTAGTTGTGTTGGCCCAAAAGGAAGTAGAGTTCAAACTATAGTTAAGGAATTAAATGGCGAAAAAATTGATATAGTAAAATGGTCAGATGACCCAAAAGAGTTGATATCTAATTCTTTAAGCCCCACTAAAGTGATGAAGGTTGACATAGATGAGAAAAATAACTATGCCCGTGTTGTGGTACCTGATGATCAGCTTTCCCTTGCAATTGGGAAAGAAGGCCAAAATGCCAGGCTTGCTGCAAAGCTAACTAATTGGAAAATAGATATTTTGAGTGAATCTAAAGCTTATGAACAGTCCGAAACAGGCAACATAGAAGATGTGCCAAATGATGCATCGCCTGAATATTCCTCAATTGAAGACCCCGATAGTTAATTAGGTTGAGGAATGCTTCGAAAGGAGGCGACTTACTTTGACCAAAAAGAAGAAAAAAACTCCAACTCGTTTGTGTGTAGGATGTCATGAAAAGTATCCTAAAAAAGAACTGATAAGGATAGTAAAAACTCCTGATGAAGAAGTAAAATTAGATGATACAGGTAAAATGAATGGGCGGGGAGTTTATATTTGTAAAAACGAAGATTGTTTAAACGAAGTACTTAAAAAAAATAAATTGCAAAAATCATTAAAAAAAGAGATAAAAGATGAAACTAAGGAAGAAATCAAGAAAAACTACTTTGAACTTATAGGTGAAGGACAATGAATTTGATTGGCCTCATATATAAAGCTAAAAAACTAGAAATTGGGATGGATAATGTTATAGATAGTATTAAAGAAGGAAATTGTTATTTGGTGATTTATGCAGAAGATATAGGTGCTAATTCTTTAAAAAAGATCAAAAAAATTTGTCAAGCTAACGGTATTAAAATAATACAAGGGAAAAATAAAAGAATAATTGGTGAATATTTGGGCAAAAGGCCGGTAGGCCTAATAGGTATTACTGATCCTAACTTTGCATCTAAATTAACTAGATCTATTTCTGAGGAGGGCAACAAAAATGGAGGTGGCGTAGATGGGAAAAATTAGAGTGTATCAACTTGCAAAAGAACTAGGAGTTAATAGTAAAGAACTTGTAAATACTTTATTGGAACTTGATATATCTGTAAAGAACCATATGAGTACTCTAGAAGAGGAAGAAGCTGTAATGGTTAAAGAGCTTTATGATGTAGAGGTTGAAGATAAGACACAAGATAAAGATGATAATGAAGCAGCAGAAGAGAAACCAGGAGATAATAAAGAAGGCAAAGAAGATAAAGACGATGCAGATGAACTAGTAGAAGTTAGTATACCCATTACAGTTGGAGAATTAGCTGAAAAGCTTGAAATCAATTCTTCAGATATTATAACTAAACTAATTAATAAAGGTATGATGGTAACCAAAAATCAAAATCTTGATGAAGATACTCTTGAATTTTTGAAAGAAGATTTTTCTTTTGAGATAAAGCAGGGTAGTGAAGAAGCTGAGGATGAAGATATAGCTCTTCTCGAAGAAGAACCTGTGGGAGAGGCGACAGAACGCCCGCCTGTTATTACTGTTATGGGGCATGTGGATCATGGAAAAACTAAAGTGTTAGACAATATTAGGAAAACGAATGTTCAAGAAAAAGAAGCTGGGGGAATAACTCAGCATATTGGTGCTTATAGAGTGATTTATAATAATAAAACTATAACTTTTCTTGATACACCAGGCCACGAAGCGTTTACAGCTATGAGGGCAAGGGGAGCTGAAGTTACTGATATTGCTATAATTGTTGTAGCTGCTGACGATGGAGTAATGCCTCAAACAGTTGAAGCTATAAACCACGTAAAAGCTGCAGGAGTTCCCATGATAGTGGCTATTAATAAAATAGATAAACATAACTCCAATCCTGACAAAGTCAAACAGGATTTAATGGAGCATGGTCTCGTTCCAGAAGAATGGGGAGGAGATACAATTTGTGTGTCCATAAGTGCTTTAAAAGGAGAAGGTTTAGACGAACTTTTAGAGATGATTGTTCTTGTTGCTGAAATGAATGAGCTAACAGCATATCCAGAGAAAAAGGCCGAAGGTACGGTAATAGAAGCAGAGTTAGATAAAGGTAGGGGGCCTGTAGGAACTGTTCTGGTTAGGGATGGCACATTAAAAATTGGCGATTCATTTGTATGTGGTAATACCTATGGTAGAGTGAGAGCAATGGTTGATGATGAAGGCAAAAAAATAAAAGAAGCTGGTCCTTCAACTCCAGTAGAAATACAAGGTCTTGCAGATGTACCACAAGCAGGAGAAATTTTTAAGGCAGTTAAAAGTGAAAAGCTTGCCAGAAGCATATCTGCGAAAAGACAGGAAAAACAAAGAGAGAAAGATCTTGCCAAAAATCAAAAAGTTTCACTGGATGACCTTTACTCGCAGATTCAAAAAGGTGAAGTAAAAGAGCTGAATATTATTATTAAAGGTGATGTAAGGGGTTCAGTAGAAGCTCTAAGGAAAAGTTTGTTGAACTTAAATGATGAAATGGAAGAAGTGCAGTTAAAGGTGATTCATGGTGGTGTTGGAGCGATAACAGAAAGTGACATTATGCTTGCAAATGCTTCTGGTGCTATCGTGATTGGATTTAATGTAAGGCCAGAACCAAATAGTAAAAAACTAGCTGAAAAAGAAAACATAGACATTCAATTATATACAGTTATTTATGAGGCTATAGAAGATGTTAAATCTGCAATGGCTGGTATGTTAGATCCGGAGTATAAAGAAGAAAGTCTTGGAAGAATAGAAGTAAGAAAAGTATTTAAAGTTTCAGGTATTGGAAATATTGCAGGTTGTTATGTTCTAGAAGGTCTTGTAAATAACGACTCAAATATAAGAGTAGTTAGGGACGGAATAGTGATTCAGGAAGATGAAATTGAAACGCTAAAACGATTCAAAGATGATGTAAAAGAAGTTAAAAAAGGATATGAATGTGGAATACTTTTAAAAAGTTTTAGAGATGTTAAAGAAGGAGATATTTTAGAAGCATACAAATATAAAGAAGTTGCAAGAACACAAGGCTAAAGAAAGAAAAAGAGGATGGTGAGTTTTTATGGATTCATCCAGAAAAAATAGAATGCAAGAAGAAGTAAAAAAAACAGTGAGTGAGATAGTTCAAAAAGAAGCTAAAGATCCAGATATTGGTTTTGTAACAATAACTAATGTAGACCTTTCAGGTGATCTTAGACATGCGAAAGTTTATGTAAGTGTTTATGGTGATGAAGAGCAGCGTCAAAAAACTTTAGATGCTCTTGAAAGGGCAACCGGTTTTGTAAGAAGTGAACTTGGAAACAGAATGAGATTTAAACATGTACCGGAATTAATTTTTAAATTTGATGCTTCTATAGAGCATGGTGATAATATTAATAAAATTTTGCGAGAACTTGATCTGGGAAAAGATGATAGGGAAACCGATGAAGAGGCTGATAAAGATGAGTAAATCAGATGTTATATCGAAATTAAATGAGTTAGAAAAATTTGTGATCACATGTCATGTTAGTGCGGATGGTGATGCTATAGGCTCCGCAAATGGTCTCGGGTTATTATTAGAAAAACTAGGCAAAGAAGTTTTGATAATATATCCTGAAGAAATACCTGAAAAGTATAAATTCTTGCCCAAACCTGAAAATATAGAGATATTTGAAGAAAGCCAAAACAAAACAAAAAAGACCCAGGCACTAATAACTCTGGACTCAAGTGATAGAGATCGCGTTGAATTTGTTGCAGGTCAGGTGGATTATGATGTGTTGATAAATATAGATCATCATCCAACTAATACCATGTTTGGGCAGCTAAACTTGGTTGAACCTGATAAAGCTGCTACCTGTCAAGTTATTTTTGATCTGCTTGAGTCTTCAAAAGATAAATTGGATATAGATTTGGATAAAGATATAGCTACCAGCTTATATGCTGGAATACTCACAGATACTGGTTGCTTTAAGTTTGAAAATGCTGACCAAAAAGCTTTTGAAGCTGCAACCAGGCTCATAAGTTATGGTGTTGAGACACATGTGGTAGCCAGAGAAATATATGAATCCATGTCGGTTAAAACTTTTTATTTCATTAGAGATTTACTTAATACTTTGAAGATAAGCGAAGATAACAAAATTTCCTGGCTTTCCTGCAGTAAAGATTTATTAGATAAATATGAAGCAGGAAGTGATGAACTTGAGGGAGTCATAAATTTTCCTAAAAGTTTAAAGCCTGTTGAATTTGCAGTCCTTTTTAAAGAAACAGAAGAAGGCTACACTAAAGTGGGAATGCGTTCTAACAGATATGATGTTGGGAAAATAGCCAGTGAATATCAAGGTGGAGGTCACAAAAGAGCCGCAGGTTGTCTCTTAAAACTTTCGTTAGGTGAAGCTAGAGATGAAATCATAGATCGCTTGAAAAGAGAACTAAAAGGGGGAAATTAGGAAATTGAAAGGGATATTAAATCTTTTAAAACCCCCGGGGTCAACTTCTCATGACATGGTAGACCAGGTGAGAAAAAAATTACAGATTAAAAAAATTGGACATACAGGGACATTAGACCCAGGAGCCTGTGGGGTTCTTCCCCTTATTATTGGCAAGGCAACAAAAATTAGTGATTATATTATTAGCCAGGATAAAGAATATATTTTCGAATTAACCCTTGGGGTTAGTACCGATACTCTAGATGGTGAGGGAAATATACTAGAAGAAGTACCAGTTACAGAAAAGAATGAAAAACAGCTCCTTGATGGGTACCAAAAATTAATCGGATCAATGAAACAAGTACCTCCAATGTATTCTGCAATCAAAAGAGGTGGCAAAAAACTATATGAACTTGCTAGAAATGGCGAAACCGTAAACCGAGAACCCAGAGATGTAAGTATATATGATCTACAGTTAAAACATACTTATTTACATAAAAATAAGAAAAGGTTTTTATTTAAAGTGAACTGCTCTAAAGGTACATATATTAGAGTTTTGGCTGAGGACTTAGCTAAAATAGCTGGAACTATTGGATATATGTCTTTTCTACTGCGCACAAAGGCAGGCAACTTTACCATAGATAATGCTATAAGATATGAAGAATTTATTGATGCAAGAGATGAAGACTTGTACAATTATATTGTTACTATGGACAAGGCTTTAGTTGAATTTCCAAGGGTTAAATTAAATGAAAAGAAAAGTAGGTTTTTTAGATCAGGAAATGCAGTTGATATAAGTATACCAGATACTATTGAACCTTCTTTATATAGAATTTATGATGAAAATGAAGAATTCCTGGGACTTGGTAGGGAAATCTCACATGGAAAATTAAAACCAGAAAAAGTGCTAGTTTAGTCAGCTAAATTAGAAATAGGTGATATTATGAAAGTGATGAACTATGAAAACTATATTAAAGGAAAATATGAAAAGAAAACTTGGATAGCGCTAGGTAATTTTGATGGAGTTCATGTAGCACATCAACAAATATTGAAAGATGCAGCTGCACATGCTAAAGAATATGGAACTATCCCGACTGTATTATTGTTTGAACCTCATCCCGAAATTTATTTTAAAGATAGAAAAGATTTTTTACTAACAACTTTTGAAGAAAAAATAGAAAAGATAAGACAGTGTGGTATAGAGCTAGCTGTAGTTAAAGATTTTGAAACAGAGTTTGCAAAGAAATCACCTTTGGAGTTTGCTAAATGGATTAAAGAAAGCTTAAATGCAGCTGGAGTATCTATTGGCTATGATTATACTTTTGGTGCTAAAAAACAGGGCAAAGCAGAAGATTTGATGGCTTATGGCAAGTCTTTGAATTTTTGGATATCAACTGTTCCTCCTGTAAAATCAGAAGATCAAATCCCAATTAGCAGCAGCTTATGCCGCGAGCTACTAAAAAACGGTAGACCAGATGAAGCATCTAAGTATTTAAATAGTCCCTATAATATAAGTGGGCCTGTTGTAAAAGGAGACGGCAGGGGCAAGACCCTTGGTTTTCCAACTGCTAATATTGAACCTCCTGCTAATAAACTTTTACCATGTAGGGGAGTATATTTAGTAAAAGTAAGAAAAAATAACGAAAGTCATTGGGGAATATGTAATATAGGTCTAAGGCCTACATTTGACAAAAAGATCGATACGATAGAGATACATCTTTTGGATTTTGATGAAATAATCTATGATTGCAGCCTTACTCTTTACTTTATAGAGTATATTAGACCAGAGAAGTATTTTGAAACCCCTGATGCATTAGCAATACAGATGGAAAAGGACCTAAATGTAGCAAAAGATAAAATATCTAAATCTTTACATTGAAGGTTATCTATGATAAACTTATAACGTCAACCAGGGGCTAGGATCAGCGTTTCTCCGGCGTTGTTCTTGGCTTTTGGCGTTTAAAAAAATAGGAGGTGAAATTTTTGGCTTTACCAACAGAAAAGAAACAAGAAATAATTGAGAAGTACAAGCTGCATGATTCTGATACAGGATCACCAGAAGTACAAATTGCAATCCTAACTGAAAAAATCAACACTCTAAACGAGCATTTGAAGATTCACAAAAAGGATCATCATTCAAGGCGAGGACTACTAAAAATGGTCGGTAAAAGAAGAAAGCTTCTTGACTATCTAAAAAGTTACTCGGTTGACCGTTATGTTGAAATCACCAAAAAACTTGGTTTACGAAAATAATTTAAGTGCAAACTAATTAATAAAAGCGGGGTTTTCCCGCTTTTATTTGAATTTACTATCAAAAAATTGCCCTGGTGCAAAAAGTCTATTTTTTGCATCAGAATCAAAAATTAAGTTACCTAATAAAGGAGGGAAAATAACATATGCCTGAATATAGTATGGAATTGAATGGTAGAAAACTTCTGTTAGAAACAGGAAAGTTTGCCAAACAGGCTAATGGGGCTGTAACTGTTAGATATGGAAATACAGTAGTACTTGTTACTGCTACAGCTTCTGATGAACCACGAGAGGGAATAGATTTTTTCCCATTGACAGTAGATTATGAAGAAAGGCTTTATGCTGTGGGAAAGATTCCGGGAGGATTCATCAAGCGCGAAGGTAGACCTACAGATAAAGCAACTTTGGCAGCAAGATTAACAGATCGTCCTTTAAGGCCTCTTTTTCCAGATGGTTTTAGGAATGCGGTTCATATAGTTGTTACTGTACTTAGCGTAGACCAGGACTGCTCGCCAGAAATTGCTGGTATCATAGGGGCCTCTGCAGCCTTAACGATATCTGACATACCATTTCATGGACCTATTGCTGCAGTAAATGTAGGAAAAGATGAAAATGGACTTGTGATAAACCCACCATATGATGAAGAGGAAGAACATGACCTAGACCTGGTTGTTGCAGGGACTAAAGATGCCATAATGATGGTTGAAGCTGGTGCTAATGAAATCCCGAAGAATGAGATGATAGAAGCTATAATGACAGGCCATGAAGCCATAAAAAAAATAATTGAACTTCAAGTAGAGATGGCTAAAGATAACGCAGTAGAAAAGATGGAAGTTTATTTAGAACAACCAGAGGAAGAGCTGGTTAACAAAATTAACGAGTTTTGTTTGGATAGGATAAAAGAATCCTTAAATATAGTAGACAAAAAAGAAAGAGAAACAGCTGTAGATAAGGTTAAAGACGAAGTAATGGAGCATTTTATAGAAGAAGATTCTCCTTCTGAACATAGCAACAAGGTTAAAATGGCTTTTGAAAAGATTTTAAAGAACGAGATGCGAAGAATGATCATTCAGGAGAACTTGAGAGTAGATGGAAGACGCCAGGATGAGATAAGAGAGATTTCGTGTGAAGTTGACTTATTACCTAACACCCATGGATCAGGACTTTTCACCCGTGGGCAAACCCAGGTACTAGATGTTTGTACACTAGGAGCATTAGGTGATATGCAGATGCTAGATGGGCTTGACTTGGAAGAGTCTAAGAGATATATGCATCACTATAACTTTCCGCCCTTTAGTGTAGGCGAAGCAGGCTTTATGCGCGGCCCTAGTAGAAGAGAAATTGGGCATGGATTTTTGGCTGAGAGAGCTGTGTATCCAATGATCCCATCTCAGGAAAACTTCCCTTATACAATAAGGTTAGTTAGTGAAGTGTTAGAATCTAATGGATCAACATCTATGGGAAGTGTATGTGCAAGCTCATTATCGCTTATGGATGCAGGGGTTCCTATCAAGAGACCTGTATCAGGAATTGCAATGGGTTTAATCAAAGAAGATGATGAGATAGCTATTTTGAGTGATATTCAGGGGATTGAAGACTTTTTAGGAGATATGGACTTTAAGGTTGCTGGTACAGAAGAAGGCATTACCGCTCTTCAGATGGATATCAAGATTGAAGGTATTACCAGAGAAATATTAGAACAGGCGATAAATCGTGGCAGAGAAGGTTATCTTTACATCCTTGAAGAAATGAAAAAGGTTATAGCGGCGCCAAGAGATCAACTATCTCCTCAAGCACCTAGAGTTATAACAAAGCAGATCTCACCTGACAAAATAAGAGACGTAATTGGTCCGGGTGGAAAAATGATTAATAAGATTATAGATGAAACAGGTGTAAAAATCGATATAGAACCTGATGGTAAGGTTTATATCTCGTCTGATGATGCTGAAAGTGCTGAGAAGGCACTTAAAACAATTGATCAGCTAACTAAAGAAGCAAAGCCAGGAGATATCTTCTTAGGCAAGGTTAAAAGAACTGAAAATTACGGAGCCTTCGTAGAAATATTACCAGGTAAAGAAGGGTTAATTCACATTTCAAAACTGGCTGAAGAAAGAGTAAATAAAACTGAAGATATAGTAAAAGTAGGAGATGAAGTTTTGGTCAAAGTGCTTAATATTGATGATAAAGGTAGAATAAATCTTTCTAGAAAAGATGCGATTGAAGAAAAGGATAAAGATATTGACAAAGATAAAAGTAAAGAAAAAGCAAAGTTTAAAAATAAGAGTTAGTAAAAAAACATAAACCCTATGGTTTATGTTTTTTTTTGTCATTTTATTTTTTTCTCATAACTTACTATATATTTAATAATTATACATTAGGGTTTTGTTTTTAATATACAAAAGAAATGAGGTCATAAAAGTTATGAGAAAAAGAAAATTAATAATTGGTTTATTAATTTTAAAGCTGGCCTTGATTTTCTTTTTCATGAATTTTGATAATAGCATTGAAAAAGATGATAATGCAATATCTCCAGGGGTAAAGTTAGAAAACGTCCCTCTCGAAAAAGAACTTGGTGTAAAACCTGATGAAGACGAAACAAAAGAATTTATTAAAAACCATACAAAAGATTTGGAAATAGAACCTGAAAACGCTTATATAGACCCTTCTACAGGAGGGATAGTTCCAGGTACAACAGGTAAAGTGGTTGATACCGAAAAAACTTTAAATAATATTTATAAGGCAAAAAAAGGAGAAAATGTATCCCCCGTTTTTACCACTGTAGAACCTTCTGAAAATA
The DNA here is from genome assembly GCF_022539405.1 of Natranaerofaba carboxydovora. Lineage (NCBI taxonomy): Bacteria > Bacillati > Bacillota > Clostridia > Natranaerobiales > Natranaerofabaceae > Natranaerofaba > Natranaerofaba carboxydovora. Next base: position 1,002,412 of record NZ_CP054394.1, read on the forward strand.
CCAATGATTTAACTCCCGCACCTATCTATCAGGGTAATCCCAATATTAAAAAAGTATCTTTTATATGCAACGTTGCCTGGGGTAGTGAACATATCGATGAATTAATTGAAGTTTTGGATAAACATGAAGTGAAAATCTCATTTTTCTTAGAAGGCAGATGGGCCAAAAATAATCCGCAAAAGACTAAATTTATCTTTGATAAAGGGCATGAAATAGGAAATCATGCATATAGCCACTATAATATGAGCACAATCGATAGGAACTTAATAAAAGAGGAGATTAATAAAACCAGTGAAACTATAGAAAGCATTATTGATGAAGAAGTTAAACTTTTTGGACCTCCTGCAGGAGATTTTGATGATAGAGTTCTTGAAGTGGCTGATGATCTTGGTGTATATACTGTAATGTGGAGTCTCGATACGATTGACTGGATGGAGCCTGGAATTGATTATATGACTGACAAGATATTGGATGGTATTCATCCGGGAGCATTTATTTTGATGCACCCTACTGAAGATACAGTTACAGCTTTAGATGAAATTTTGTCAGGCTTAAAAGAAAAGTCATATAAAGTTGTTCCGGTATCAGAACAGTTGGGGGTAGATATATATGAAAATTAGGTTTATTTCAGTTTTACTTTCTAAAAAAAAGTTATTATTACTTCTTGTTTTTATTCTAATTGTTGGTTTAATGGTCAAATTAGATGGTATAGAAAAAATACAGCGTTCTATTTATGGGGTTGAAAGAGGGGTCTATCTTTATGATATAGAATTGGCAGGATTATTTGAAGAAGAAGTTGAAGAATTAGTAAGGGAACTGGCTAAAGAAGTGGATAAACCATACAGAGATGCATATATAGATGATGAAACCGGGGAAATAACCGATGAGACGATCGGAGAAAAGGTATTGATCGGTAAGACAGTAGAAAATATCATGAATGCATCAAAAAACACAGAAGTTAAACTTGAAACAATGCCTCTATATCCTAGACTATCTAGTAATATATTAGAATCAATCGAACATGAAATTTCAGGTTATTCTACAGGAATAGGTCCAGGAGGCGGTGCAGGTAGGGTTACTAATATTGAAGTGGCTACGAACGATGTAAATAATACTGTTATTTGGCCGGGAGAGGTATTTTCATTTAATGGGGAAACTCTACCAAGAACGTGGGAAGAAGGTTATCGCTTCGCTCCGATTATAGTTGGTGATTCTGTGGTAAATGGAATAGGCGGAGGAGTTTGTCAGGTTTCATCTACTTTATATAATGTTGTTCTCGAAGCTGGGCTTGAGGTGGTCGAGAGATATCCTCATGGTGAACCAGTTGATTATGTACCACCTGGAAGAGATGCTACAGTTGCAGGGGATTACTTAGATCTAAAGTTTAGAAATAATACCGAAAACTTTTTACTTATCAAAGGAGAGGCTAGTGGTGGAGTTGTTTCATTTACATTACTTGCAGACGACGAAGAATTATCATCGCTTAATTAGTTATTCCGGTGCAAAAAGTCTATTCACATAATATAACTTTTTGCATCAGAATCAAATACTTAGTTTATTAGGAGGCAATAAAATTGTACTATTCGACCAATCTTGATAACAAAATAGAGGTTATCGCAGAGAAAGTAGAAAATATAAGGTCAATTTCTTTAGGGATATGGCTTAAGAGTGGTAGTAGATTTGAAAATCCTGATTTTAACGGTGTTTCTCATTTTATGGAGCATATGCTTTTTAAAGGAACAAAAAATAGGAGCCCGCAGGATATAGCAAATGAGATTGATGATATTGCGGGTGAGATGAATGCTTTTACAACAAGAGAGTACACCTGTGTGTACTTAAAGGTTATTGATGAGTATTTTGAAAAAGGATTAGAAATTGTTGCAGATGTTTTTTTTAACTCCGTTTTTCCAGAAGAAGAGATAGAAAAAGAAAGACAGGTAATATTAGAAGAAATAAAAATGTATAATGACAGTCCTGAAGATCAAGTATATGATCTAATGTTAGATTCTTGTTATGGAGGTCATCCACTGGCATTTAATGTTCTTGGAGATAAAAATACTATAAATAATATAGACAAAAACTTCTTAGTGGACTATTATATCAATGGCTTCTTGTCCCGTGATATTGTTATTTCTGTAGCAGGTAATATTGAGCCTCAGAAAGCTACTTCTATTATAAAAAAATATTTTGATAAGAAAAGGTTAAATGATGCTCATTTAAATGCTGGGAGTCCTGTATATCAAACTGATGATAAATACAAGTATAAGGATATTGAACAGGCTCACTACTGCCTTGCTCTTCCGGGAATTGCTTATAATGATGAAAAAATTTATCAGCTTAGTTTATTAAACAATATTTTAGGTGGTAGTATGAGCTCTAGACTTTTCCAAAATGTCAGGGAGCTAAAAGGACTTGCTTATTCTGTATATTCTTATCCTCTAGCTTTTCATGATACCGGTATATTAATTGTGTATGCCGGAGTTAGTCCTGAAAATATTGAACAAACTGGTGAAATAATTTGGGACAACCTAGAAGGTTTAGCAGGGCGAAGAGAAAATATGAATATTACTAGTAGAGAGCTTGAGAGAGCAAAAGCCCAGGTGAAGGGAAGTATTATTTTCAGTTTAGAGAGTACTAATTCTAGGATGATGAGACTTGGTTATTCAAAATTATTGAAGGGAAAAGTTTTTACGCCTGATGAAATTATTGAAAAAATTGATAAAATAAAACTTTCTGATCTAGAAAAATTAGCAGACCAATTATTTGTGCCAGGTAAATTATCGACTGCTTTAATTGGTCCGGTAAATAATGCTTACAATCCTGTAAAATAAACAAAATACTAGAGGTGATAAATAATGGAGAAGTACAAGATGTTTATTTATAAAGAGGAGAGCGCAAATGATCTGCCACTTCCTCATTATAAAACTGATGGTGCTGCAGGAATGGATTTATATGCAGCTGTTGAAAAAGAGGGGTTGACTTTGAAACCTGGAGAGAGAATTTTAGTTCCAACGGGCATAAAAATACAATTAGAATCGGAACTAGAAGCCCAAATTAGGCCAAGAAGCGGGTTGGCAGTTAATTACGGGATCACTCTTCTAAATAGCCCTGGTACGATAGATTCTGATTATAGAGGTGAAATAAAAGTCATTGTTATAAATCATGGTAGTGAAGAATTTAAAATTGAAAGAGGTATGAGAATTGCCCAACTGATTGTAAGTAAGGTTATTAAGCCTAATATCGAAATAGTAGAAGACGAAAAAGAATTAGAAAAAAGTGTTAGAGGAAAAGGTGGCTTTGGACATACTGGAGAAAAAAATTGATTCTACTGCAAAAAGTCTATTCACATAAGTAAATTGCTTTTAATTGAAACATCTAAGATTCGTCAGCAGTCGAAATAAGGTTCCCTAATCAAAGAACTCGTCCTGAGTTCGATTAGCTAATGACATCCTGTCATTAGACCTTATTTCTCCTGCTTTCTCATCAAGATGTATATTGCAATTAATAGCAAAACTTTGTTCATATGACTTTTTGCAGTAGAATAAAAATTGAATTATGGCAGAAAAATCAATTATTAAATAAGAGTTAATTAACTCTTATTTTTTTGGTTTATTTTGCATAAATTTTTATAGGATAGACAAAGGAGGGTATTATATGAAATTTGATAATTTAAGTAAAAAAGAGATTATAAATTATAAAGATGGTTTAAAGCTTGGCCATCTTGGTGAAGCAGAGCTATTAATAGATCATAACACAGGTAAAATTAAAGCTCTGATTCTGCCAGAAAAAAAATTATCCATAAACAAAAAAAATAATCATGAAATTCCTTGGGATTCAGTAGTAAAGGTTGGTGTTGATATGGTTATAGTGGATTTAAATAGCTAAGTTATAAAGCATAAATAAATTCTAAAGGGGAAAAATAGATATAGGTATTTTTAGAAAAATATCTCTATCAAATCATTGCTGTAAAAGGAGGTAGTAGTATGAACAGAACGGTTGTAGGAATATTTGCATCAAATGAAGAAGCTAAATCGGCTGTTAATAGTTTAAGGGAAAATGGTTTTGGTGATAATGAAATTTCACTTATAGCCAGAGATAATAGACAACAAGAGGGAGACCAAACAACTGATGCTGGTGCTAGTTATGATAATCAAAATTTAGGTGATGGCACAGCTACAGGAGGAGTGCTTGGAGGTCTTGCAGGTCTTCTTGCTGGAGTAGGAGCTCTAGTTATTCCTGGAATTGGTCCTATTATTGCTGCAGGTCCAATTGCTGGAGTTCTAACAGGCGCTGTCGCCGGTGGTATAGCTGGTGGTTTGATCGATTATGGAATTCCTGAAGAACAGGGCCAAATGTATGAATCAAGAGTTCGTGAAGGAGATGTTCTTCTTTTAATTGAAACAAGTGAGCAAAAAGCTGATGATGCTGAAAGAGTACTAAGACAAGAAAATGCAGATGAAGTAGAGTCTTATAACCAAGACTAACTTCTAAAAAATTCATTTGAATTCAGCTGCCCTTTATGATGGGGCAGCTTTTTTTATGGCTAAATACATTTATTAATCGCACGAACTATTTAATAATCTCATAACATGTAATGTGAAAGAGATGATGTCTGTTAAAGGGAGGCAACATAAATGGAGTTAAAAGATTATACAATTGCTCAGATAGGTGGTGACGAAAGAGAAGTATTTTTGATCAATGATTTAGCGTCTAGGGGAGCAAATATATTGGCGGTGGGCTATGAAAAAGCTCGCCATAATATTGATGCAAAAGCTATTTATTCCCTAAAAGATTTAAATGAAAAAGTTAATGCTATTATATTGCCTTTCCCGGGGATTGATACCGATTGGAATGTAAAGGCCAAATTTACGAATAGAAAAATCAACTTAAAGGATGAATTGAACAATTTGGAAGAGATACCCCTTACAATAGTTGGTCATGCAAGTCAAGAACTTAAAACTTATTATGAAGAAAAAAATGCATTATTAATTGAAATGGGTGAAAATGATGAGATAGCGATTCTTAATTCTATCCCCACCGCTGAAGGAGCTATCTCCTTAGCGATAGATAATACATCTTTTACTTTGGATGACAGTCCTATGCTTGTTTTGGGATTTGGTAGATGTGGGATAACTCTTGTTAATAAACTAAAATCTCTAAATGCTGATGTAATGGTTGTAGCAAGGCGACCGGCTGATCTTGCAAGGGCAAAAGAGATGGGAACAAAAGCAATGACTTTTGATCAGTATAGAAAAAACGAATTGGATGAATATCGCTTGATATTTAATACAGTTCCAGAATTAGTAATAGATGAAAATATAGTTAACAGATTGCATCAAGATACAGTAATTATTGATATAGCCTCAGGTAAGGGTGGGGTAGATTTTGAAGCTTGTAATAGAAAACAAATAAACGCAATTTTAGCTAAAGGAATACCCGGGAAATATGCTCCAAAAAGTGCTGCAAATATCCTTGCACAGGTTTATCCTAAAATTTTAAAAAATTATCTGGGGAGGTGAAAATAGTGGAACTTCAAAATATAAAAATAACGTTTTGTCTTACCGGCTCTCACTGTACTCTAGATGAGATTTTGCCAGAATTAGAGAAAATAATTCAAGAAGGTGCTGAAGTTCAACCAGTAATATCTGAATCAGTTGATACCACAGATACTCGTTTTGGAGAAGCAGTTGAATGGAAACATAAACTTGTAAAAATGACAGGTAAAAAGCTTGCCAACTCAATAGTTTCTGCAGAGCCAATCGGACCAAGAGAATTAGCAGATGTTTTGGTAATTGCTCCTTGTACCGGAAATACTCTTGCTAAGCTTGCAAATGGAATCACAGATACACCTGTGACTATGGCAGCCAAAGCACAGTTGAGAAATCAAAAGCCGGTGATTATTGCTTTAGCTACAAACGATGCCCTTGGGTTAAATGGAAAGAATTTAGGCATTTTGGTTAATGCTAAGAATGTTTTTTTTGTACCATTTAGCCAAGATGAACCTTTTAGAAAACCTAACTCAGTAGTTTCAAATATGAAACTAATAATACCTACAATACTTCACGCTTTAGAAGGAAAACAGCTGCAGCCTGTTCTATTGTCTCCTGAGGAGGAGTAAACGATGGAAATAATAGTTCAAAAATTTGGTGGGTCATCGGTTGAAAATAAATCTATGAGACAGCAAGTTATTAATCATATAATAAATGCAAAAAAACAAGATAAAATTCCAGTAGTGGTTGTAAGCGCCATGGGGAGGCAAAATGAACCTTATTCAACAGATAAGTTGATTGAACTCATAAAAGGTGAAAATGAAAATGTATCAAAAAGAGAACTAGATCAAATTATGAGCTGTGGAGAGGTTATTTCTAGTGCAGTTCTGGCTGCAGGTCTACAAAAGTCAGGGTATAAAGCTGTATCACTCACAGGATATCAGGCTGGAATAAAAACAGATGGAAATTATGGGGAAGCCTTAATAAAAGATATAGATTCTGATTCGATCAAAAAATATTTGAAAGAAAATGAAGTTGTAGTAATCGCAGGGTTTCAAGGTGTTTCACCAGAAGGAGAAGTTAATACACTTGGGAGAGGA